>NZ_JBFRCN010000221.1:0-202 GCF_040965835.1 Paraburkholderia sp. BR10872 | reverse complement strand
GTGCGGCTGGATCACCTCCTTTCTATGGAGAATCGTTTCCTGCAACGGAAACATTCAAATATTGAGCTTCGGCTCAGGTCGCTTTACTCACTCGTTGTCAGTTTTGAAAGAGCAATCCTCTTTCAATTTGATCCTTGAAAACTAGATAAACGAAACAAACAATTGCGAATTAGAAATATCCTTTTAGCTGAACTTGTGTCAA
>NZ_JBFRCN010000220.1:0-210 GCF_040965835.1 Paraburkholderia sp. BR10872 | reverse complement strand
GCACGCTCCAGTGCGTTGCCCCGTCCGGCTTCTCATGCAGCATCCTCGCAAGCAATTCCGCGACTGCTTCATCATCATGCGTGCGAGGCCGGCCTGGACGGGCTTCATCATGCAGACCGGCAAGTCCATGGGCAACAAACCGCTTCTTCCAGTGCGTAATTGCCGGCGGTGTCACCTCGCACTGCGTTGCAATTTCTTGACTCGTATGAC
>NZ_JBFRCN010000219.1:0-216 GCF_040965835.1 Paraburkholderia sp. BR10872 | reverse complement strand
CCGGAGCCATTCACCATGTACGGCGAGATGTGAACCGTGGCAGGCGCTGGCGGTTTGAGCGGCTTTCTTTGCCTACTTTCTTTGCCGCCGCAAAGAAAGTAGGTGCCGCCCCGCACAGGGGCAACGCCTGCATACCGCCGCGAAAACAAGGAAAGGCCAAAAAAACAAAAAAATCCGATCAATCAGCGCCGCGCCGCTCATGACTCGGCGCATGCC
>NZ_JBFRCN010000218.1:0-217 GCF_040965835.1 Paraburkholderia sp. BR10872 | reverse complement strand
CAAGCCATAGCTTCGGTGGTGTGTTTAGCCCCGTTACATTTTCGGCGCAGAGTCACTCGACCAGTGAGCTATTACGCACTCTTTAAATGATGGCTGCTTCTAAGCCAACATCCTGGTTGTCTTTGCAACTCCACATCCTTTCCCACTTAACACACACTTGGGGACCTTAGCTGATGGTCTGGGCTGTTTCCCTTTTGACAATGGATCTTAGCACTCA
>NZ_JBFRCN010000217.1:0-223 GCF_040965835.1 Paraburkholderia sp. BR10872 | reverse complement strand
GGCAGCGAAGGCCGCCGCGGAAACCGGCGGACGCAGGAGTCAGCAAGCTTTTTCAAGCGGTGAGCGAAAAAAAGGGGTTGACGAAGCGGAAAAGATTCTTCATAATCTCGTTTCTCTGCTGCTGACGCAGCAACGCAGAAAGAAGCCGGTAGTTGAGCAGTTTTAACGGCGCTTTCGCGATCGATCTTTAAAAATTTACAGCCGATAAGTGTGGGCGCTTGAT
>NZ_JBFRCN010000216.1:0-228 GCF_040965835.1 Paraburkholderia sp. BR10872 | reverse complement strand
ACATGGGTAACACTTCGGGCGAGTGATTGGCCTGGAGCCGTTCATGCCCTGGAACCCGAGAAACACCATGAACCTGCGTCTGGAATTCGTGAATCTGGCCTTGCAGGAAGGCGCCAACCGGCGTGAACTATGCCGGCGTTTCGGCATCAGCCCGAAGACCGGCTACAAGTGGCTTGCCCGTCATGCACAGGATGACGGCGCCACGGCGTTGGCGGACCGCTCGCGCCG
>NZ_JBFRCN010000215.1:0-242 GCF_040965835.1 Paraburkholderia sp. BR10872 | reverse complement strand
TGCGTAGCAACTAGGGACAAGGGTTGCGCTCGTTGCGGGACTTAACCCAACATCTCACGACACGAGCTGACGACAGCCATGCAGCACCTGTGTTACGGCTCCCTTTCGGGCACCCCCACCTCTCAGCGGACTTCCGTACATGTCAAGGGTAGGTAAGGTTTTTCGCGTTGCATCGAATTAATCCACATCATCCACCGCTTGTGCGGGTCCCCGTCAATTCCTTTGAGTTTTAATCTTGCGAC
>NZ_JBFRCN010000214.1:0-245 GCF_040965835.1 Paraburkholderia sp. BR10872 | reverse complement strand
GCCATTGCGGCACGCATCGTGCCCGCCGGACTCGGCACCGACACCGGCGGCTCCACGCGCATACCGGCCGCGCTATGCGGCATTGTCGGCCTGCGCCCGAGCGTGGGCGACGGCGGCACGCAACGCCGCTATCACGACCCGCAGGCCGTCGTGCCGATCAGCCATACGCGCGATACGGTCGGGCCGATGGGGCGCACGGTTGCCGATGTCGCGCTGCTCGACGCCGTGATTACCGGGCACGGGCC
>NZ_JBFRCN010000213.1:0-247 GCF_040965835.1 Paraburkholderia sp. BR10872 | reverse complement strand
ATTTTTCGGCTAAAGTTCGGCCCGACCTGTGCCGTTATCAAGGTCAAATCGATCAGGAACGCCCATCGTGAAAGTTGACTCCTCCACCCGCAATGATCCGCGCACGCTGCAGGATGGCCTCGCGCGCGTCAGTCATGCAAGTCCGCCAGCGCAGGCTTCGCCTTCTGCTCCCGAGGCGAGACGACATGACGAATAAAGACATCCCCGAGAATGCATCCACCGAAAGCGGCGCCAGTGTCTCGCGCCG
>NZ_JBFRCN010000212.1:0-251 GCF_040965835.1 Paraburkholderia sp. BR10872 | reverse complement strand
CCAACTGACGAACCGTCGCGGTGAGGCGCTTTCCAAGCTTCAAGTAGAGTTTGACCGCTCGGATGCGTTCTTCGTATGAATACATGGGCCAGCTCCTAATAGTCCAAGAATTCCGCCGCACCCCCTTTTAGCCAAGTTCAGATGTCCGCTTTTTGGACGATCGTAAGCTAACAGATCGCTGGGAATCCAGTGTTTGGGAGCTTTAATGGCGGCAACAGAACGGATAACAATGACGATGCGCGAGCTGGACA
>NZ_JBFRCN010000211.1:0-252 GCF_040965835.1 Paraburkholderia sp. BR10872 | reverse complement strand
CGGACCGAAAAGGAACGCTGGTCGGCCCGGGTACGAAGCCGGTAACCGAGGAGCAGATGGAACTGGCTCGACTGCGTGCGGAGAATGCGCGACTGAAGATGGAGCGCGACATTCTAAAAAAGGCGGCTGGAGTTGCCCCTGTAACTCAGGACACGCGGACACCGTTAGGTTGATGGCACCGCAGCGCGCCTGAACTCGCGCGGCGAGCGGTATTTCAGGGCTTTATGCGGGTGGCGCTCATTGTAGTGTTCA
>NZ_JBFRCN010000210.1:0-252 GCF_040965835.1 Paraburkholderia sp. BR10872 | reverse complement strand
ACCTGAATACATAGGGTGTGAAGAGACAGACGAGGGGAACTGAAACATCTAAGTACCCTCAGGAAGAGAAAACAAAAGTGATTCCGTCAGTAGCGGCGAGCGAAAGCGGAATAGCCTAAACCAATCAGCTTGCTGGTTGGGGTTGTGGGACGTCTCACATGGAGTTACAAAGGAACCGATTAAACGAAGAGGTCTGGAAAGGCCCGCCATAGAAGGTAAAAGCCCTGTAATTGAAAGTCTGTTCTCTCCGAG
>NZ_JBFRCN010000209.1:0-254 GCF_040965835.1 Paraburkholderia sp. BR10872 | reverse complement strand
AGCTGTCGCCGGGCTTGGGTGGAAAACCGTTTAATTCAACCGGCTGCTCGGAGGAAGAGCCGAAGCGGTTTTTCGTAACTGACAACGGTCCATTCTTTTAATAAGCCAGACAACAGCCCGGCATCTTTGGTCATTATCCAAAGCCTTTCTCTCAAATCTCTAACTCATTATTTTTCCAACTTTGTAACATTCTTCAGACCATTAACGTCTAGGGGAAAAATAAAAGATATATGGAGGGTAACAAGATGAGAAAT
>NZ_JBFRCN010000208.1:0-254 GCF_040965835.1 Paraburkholderia sp. BR10872 | reverse complement strand
ACGACGGCGCTCCGGCTCGGTCAGAATTTCGATGGGTTCCACGTAATGACTAGGCTTACTGTTAGGCACAAGACTACCTCTTATTTTAAGAGAGTCCTCGTGTCCTCAGATACGTGGGGCCGCTCCAGCGGCAGCGTACTTTGCGAAAGAATCGACGTGAAGTACGCCTTTATCGAACGGGAGCACAAGCGCTGGCCGGCGTCGCTGCTGTGCGAGTTGCTGGAGGTCAGCCCGAGCGGGTATCACCAGCGGCG
>NZ_JBFRCN010000207.1:0-254 GCF_040965835.1 Paraburkholderia sp. BR10872 | reverse complement strand
ACAAGCGAAAATAGCCAAACAGCAAGTCGCTGATTTCGTTGGATATTGTAACGGGGGCGGGTCGCAAGCCCGCATCAGGGCAAGACCGACCTACCGTCGCAAAATGCGTGAAAATCAAGGGTACGCCTTCACGGGTTGCAGCTCACGCAGTGTCGAAGATCGGATCATGAACGGGCAGGGCATTCGCCCCTGTTCCATTAACGCCTGCTGATCGATGACCTGGTTTGCGCTGGGCCTGCGAAGGCTGCTTTTGC
>NZ_JBFRCN010000206.1:0-255 GCF_040965835.1 Paraburkholderia sp. BR10872 | reverse complement strand
ACAGCGGACGGATATATGCCGGCACGAAGCCCGGGAAATCGAACGCGTTGTCCACGCCCATTTCGAGCGCCATCTGGCGGATGTTGTTGCCGTAGTCGAGCGTGGCCGCGCCGCGCTCCTGCAGCGTGAGCATCGCGCGCACCTGGTGGGCCATCGATTCCTTCGCGACCTTCACGATGCTTTCCGGCGCGACCTTCTGCGCTTCACGCCACTGCTCCACGGTCCAGCCCTGCGGCAGGTAGCCGTTGATCGGGT
>NZ_JBFRCN010000205.1:0-255 GCF_040965835.1 Paraburkholderia sp. BR10872 | reverse complement strand
CTAAGGACATCATGGCCAGCACTAATAAAACTAATCCTGCTTGCCTCAATTTATCACTCCTCAATTTAACGGATTCAACTTTTTTATTTCTTTTTAGTTCAAGTGGAATCGTCTATAAACTGACCAAATACCGGGTGTATTTAGTATTTAGTAACTCATCTCATCCTCAAACTAGCCCCTCCCTATAATACCACATACTGGAACTAACCTGCCCGTTACTTCAATGAATAAAGGCAGCGGATCGTCTGTTTGACC
>NZ_JBFRCN010000204.1:0-255 GCF_040965835.1 Paraburkholderia sp. BR10872 | reverse complement strand
TACCGATCCAGAGGTCCGCCTTTTCGTACTTCATGAAGCGCGGCGTGATGCGCTTGTCGATCACGTAGCTCTGCTGGAAGAACAGTTGCCACGGCGCGACGGTCGTGCCGACGATGCCGATCACGAGGAGCATCACGTCGGAGAGCTTCGAATTCGCCGGCCAGGTCGGCACGAAGAAGTCGCGCGCGATAACGCCCACGGGCGGGTGAATCGAAACGAGCACCGGGATCAGCAGCAGACTCAACAGGCACAGCA
>NZ_JBFRCN010000203.1:0-255 GCF_040965835.1 Paraburkholderia sp. BR10872 | reverse complement strand
ATTTCTCATCTTGTTACCCTCCATATATCTTTTATTTTTCCCCTAGACGTTAATGGTCTGAAGAATGTTACAAAGTTGGAAAAATAATGAGTTAGAGATTTGAGAGAAAGGCTTTGGATAATGACCAGAAGATGCCGGGCTGTTGTCTGGCTTATTAAAAGAATGGACCGTTGTCAGTTACGAAAAACCGCTTCGGCTCTTCCTCCGAGCAGCCGGTTGAATTAAACGGTTTTCCACCCAAGCCCGGCGACAGCT
>NZ_JBFRCN010000202.1:0-255 GCF_040965835.1 Paraburkholderia sp. BR10872 | reverse complement strand
CCGTGGTCATTCTGGCCATCGCGCTCACCTACGCCGAACTCGGTGCGATGTTCCCGGAGTCGGGCGGTATGGTCCGCTACGCCCGCTACTCGCACGGCGCACTGGTGGGCTTCATCAGCGCGTGGGCAAACTGGATCGCCATTGTCTCGGTGATCCCGATCGAAGCCGAAGCCTCGATCCAGTACATGAGCACCTGGCCCTATGCCTGGGCGCACGCGCTCTTCGTCGACGGGTCGTTGACGCATTCAGGGCTCG
>NZ_JBFRCN010000201.1:0-255 GCF_040965835.1 Paraburkholderia sp. BR10872 | reverse complement strand
CGGTGTTCACGGCAGTCGCCACGAGCGGCATCGTGTTCGCATTCAACGGCTTCCAGAGCCCGATCAACCTCGCGGGTGAAGCGCGCAATCCGGCGAAGAGCGTGCCGTTCGCAGTCATCGGCTCGATCCTCTGCGCGCTCGTGATCTACGTGCTGCTGCAGGTCGCCTATATCGGCGCGGTCAATCCGGCCGACGTCGCGAAGGGCTGGAACACGTTCAACTTCAAGTCGCCGTTCGCGGAACTCGCGATCGCGC
>NZ_JBFRCN010000200.1:0-255 GCF_040965835.1 Paraburkholderia sp. BR10872 | reverse complement strand
ATCAGGGCGATCACCAGCACGATTGCGTGCGAATAGGCCTGACCGGCTGCCTCGCCTTCCTTGGCCGCCCCAGCCTCGTTGACGGCCACGATCGTCCCGATATCCTTTTCCATCGCGTCACGAAGCGTGCCCGATTGTCCCTGCATCAGCGCCATCGCTTCTGCCTGTTTGTTCGCTCGTCCGAACGCACGGATCTGCTGGTCGACTTCGAGATACTTCGACATGAGCGTCTGGATATCGGCATACGCCGTCTTC
>NZ_JBFRCN010000199.1:0-255 GCF_040965835.1 Paraburkholderia sp. BR10872 | reverse complement strand
AACAGGGACGCGGATTTGCCGTCGTCGCCGGCGAGGTCCGCATACTCGCCCAGCGCAGCGCGACGGCAGCCAAGGAAATCAAGGAACTGATCGGCGAGTCGGTCACTCGGGTCGACACCGGCTCGCAACTCGTTGAGGAAGCAGGCAGTACGATCAGCGAAATCGTTCAGTCGGTCAAGCGCGTAAGTGACATCATGAGCGAGATTGCGGCGGCGTCCGAAGAACAGAGCACCGGCATCGAGCAAGTCAATCAGG
>NZ_JBFRCN010000198.1:0-255 GCF_040965835.1 Paraburkholderia sp. BR10872 | reverse complement strand
AGAGCCAGCGTTTCAATTCGTAAAGCAAGTCACCGCGGTCGGGCCGACCTGTCAGGCGTTCTTTCAGCCAGCGCACGACATACCGGCGCTGGTGCTCGGCCATCGGCCGGAATCCAAGCGCCTGATATGCGAGAACCTGATGATCAATCAGCGTGCGAGCCCGCGTTTCGTACAGCGTGCGCAGCGTGCCGAGATCGGGTGGATCGACTGCGAGTTGCGCGCCAAGATGATTCCAGAGCACTTTGGGAATCTGCC
>NZ_JBFRCN010000197.1:0-255 GCF_040965835.1 Paraburkholderia sp. BR10872 | reverse complement strand
GACGCGAGAGCGCCGTTGGTGCATCGGGCTTGTCCATAAAGGCGACGTAATTATGTTTCATCGTCTTCACGAACGATTCGGCCATGCCATTACTCTGCGGCGAACGGACCGGCGTGGTCAGCGGCTCAAGTCCCAGTTCACGAGCGAAGCTGCGTGTGCGATGGTCGATGTAGGCCGAACCGTTGTCCGAGAGCCACTCGATGGGCTGTGTAGCCTGCGTGGTGCCGAAGCGCTGTTCGACGGCGGCCAACATCA
>NZ_JBFRCN010000196.1:0-255 GCF_040965835.1 Paraburkholderia sp. BR10872 | reverse complement strand
CGATTCTCGTGATCATCTACTTCATGCTCAACTATTGGGGCGTGAAACTGTTCGCGCGTGCCAACAGCGCGATCACGATCTTCAAGTTCATCATCCCGGGTCTGACGATCATCGGCCTGATGGCGGGAAGCTTCCACCAGGAAAACTTCGGCCAGACGACCTCGTTCGCCCCGTACGGCTGGTCGGCGGTGTTCACGGCAGTCGCCACGAGCGGCATCGTGTTCGCATTCAACGGCTTCCAGAGCCCGATCAACC
>NZ_JBFRCN010000195.1:0-255 GCF_040965835.1 Paraburkholderia sp. BR10872 | reverse complement strand
GACGCGAGAGCGCCGTTGGTGCATCGGGCTTGTCCATAAAGGCGACGTAATTATGTTTCATCGTCTTCACGAACGATTCGGCCATGCCATTACTCTGCGGCGAACGGACCGGCGTGGTCAGCGGCTCTAGTCCCAGTTCACGAGCGAAGCTGCGTGTGCGATGGTCGATGTAGGCCGAACCGTTGTCCGAGAGCCACTCGATGGGCTGTGTAGCCTGCGTGGTGCCGAAGCGCTGTTCGACGGCGGCCAACATCA
>NZ_JBFRCN010000194.1:0-255 GCF_040965835.1 Paraburkholderia sp. BR10872 | reverse complement strand
CCCCCCCCCCCCCCCCCCCCCCCCCCCCCCCCCCCCCCCCCCCCCCCCCCCCCCCCCCCCCCCCCCCCCCCCCCCCCCCCCCCCCCCCCCCCCCCCCCCCCCCCCCCCCCCCCCCCCCCCCCCCCCCCCCCCCCCCCCCCCCCCCCCCCCCCCCCCCCCCCCCCCCCCCCCCCCCCCCCCCCCCCCCCCCCCCCCCCCCCCCCCCCCCCCCCCCCCCCCCCCCCCCCCCCCCCCCCCCCCCCCCCCCCCCCCCCC
>NZ_JBFRCN010000193.1:0-255 GCF_040965835.1 Paraburkholderia sp. BR10872 | reverse complement strand
GCGAGCTCCTGTCGAAGTACGACTTCCCGGGCGACGACACGCCGATCATCAAGGGTTCGGCCAAGCTGGCGCTGGAAGGCGACAAGGGCGAACTGGGTGAAGTGGCGATCATGAACCTGGCCGACGCACTGGACACGTACATCCCGACGCCGGAGCGTGCCGTTGACGGCGCGTTCCTGATGCCGGTGGAAGACGTGTTCTCGATCTCGGGTCGCGGCACGGTGGTGACGGGTCGCGTCGAGCGCGGCATCGTCA
>NZ_JBFRCN010000192.1:0-255 GCF_040965835.1 Paraburkholderia sp. BR10872 | reverse complement strand
ACATGGGTAACACTTCGGGCGAGTGATTGGCCTGGAGCCGTTCATGCCCTGGAACCCGAGAAACACCATGAACCTGCGTCTGGAATTCGTGAATCTGGCCTTGCAGGAAGGCGCCAACCGGCGTGAATTATGCCGGCGTTTCGGCATCAGCCCGAAGACCGGCTACAAGTGGCTTGCCCGGCATGCACAGGATGACGGCGCCACGGCGTTGGCGGACCGCTCGCGCCGGCCCCTGCAGAGTCCGGCGCGCACCAT
>NZ_JBFRCN010000191.1:0-255 GCF_040965835.1 Paraburkholderia sp. BR10872 | reverse complement strand
CGAACACGAGCATCCGAATTCACTCTGGCAGATGGACTTCAAGGGCTGGTTTGAGCTGCAGGACGGGCGGCACTGCTCGCCGCTGACGGTGCTGGACGATCATTCGCGTTTCAACCTGACGCTCGATGCGTGCGGCAGGACCGACACCTCCACCGTACGCGCGCATCTGCGGCAGACGTTTCGCCGTTACGGGCTGCCGCTGCGCATCAACGCGGACAACGGCTCGCCATGGGGCAGTCCCGGCCAGCCGGGACA
>NZ_JBFRCN010000190.1:0-255 GCF_040965835.1 Paraburkholderia sp. BR10872 | reverse complement strand
ATGCCTAGGCGCTAGGAGTCGATGAAGGACGTGGCGAACAACGAAATGCTTCGGGGAGCTGTAAGCAAGCTTTGATCCGGGGATGTCCGAATGGGGAAACCCGGCTGGTGTAATAGCCAGTCACTCACACCTGAATACATAGGGTGTGAAGAGACAGACGAGGGGAACTGAAACATCTAAGTACCCTCAGGAAGAGAAAACAAAAGTGATTCCGTCAGTAGCGGCGAGCGAAAGCGGAATAGCCTAAACCAATCA
>NZ_JBFRCN010000189.1:0-255 GCF_040965835.1 Paraburkholderia sp. BR10872 | reverse complement strand
GTGGTGGGTCTGGATGGATTCGAACCATCGACCCCCGCCTTATCAAGACGGTGCTCTAACCGACTGAGCTACAGACCCCTGAGTCTGTCTTTCTTACAGCCGACAAGTGTGAGCGCTTAAAACGCAGCGAGCGATGAGCTCTGGAAAGGAGGTGATCCAGCCGCACCTTCCGATACGGCTACCTTGTTACGACTTCACCCCAGTCATGAATCCTGCCGTGGTGACCGTCCTCCTTGCGGTTAGACTAGCCACTTC
>NZ_JBFRCN010000188.1:0-256 GCF_040965835.1 Paraburkholderia sp. BR10872 | reverse complement strand
AGTGGCTAGTCTAACCGCAAGGAGGACGGTCACCACGGCAGGATTCATGACTGGGGTGAAGTCGTAACAAGGTAGCCGTATCGGAAGGTGCGGCTGGATCACCTCCTTTCCAGAGCTCATCGCTCACACGCGTTTTAAGCGCTCACACTTGTCGGCTGTAAGAAAGACAGACTCAGGGGTCTGTAGCTCAGTCGGTTAGAGCACCGTCTTGATAAGGCGGGGGTCGATGGTTCGAATCCATCCAGACCCACCACTG
>NZ_JBFRCN010000187.1:0-256 GCF_040965835.1 Paraburkholderia sp. BR10872 | reverse complement strand
GTCGCAAGATTAAAACTCAAAGGAATTGACGGGGACCCGCACAAGCGGTGGATGATGTGGATTAATTCGATGCAACGCGAAAAACCTTACCTACCCTTGACATGTACGGAAGTCCGCTGAGAGGTGGATGTGCCCGAAAGGGAGCCGTAACACAGGTGCTGCATGGCTGTCGTCAGCTCGTGTCGTGAGATGTTGGGTTAAGTCCCGCAACGAGCGCAACCCTTGTCCCTAGTTGCTACGCAAGAGCACTCCAGGG
>NZ_JBFRCN010000186.1:0-258 GCF_040965835.1 Paraburkholderia sp. BR10872 | reverse complement strand
GTGGCGCGGGCTCGCGCTACCAGGCAAAGCGCGAGATCCGCTCGTTCTGGTATCCCACCTGGCTCGCGCAGCCCGCGGCCCTCGTGCCCGACAGCCGCGTGCTCGACGCGCCGGCCGACGGCCTGGGTGTCGAAGAAACGCTGAAGATTGCAGCCGCATACGACCTCGTCATCATCCACACGAGCACGCCGTCGTTCCCGACCGACGCGCTCTTCTGCGAAGACCTCAAGAAGCGCAAGCCGTCGATCGTCATCGGTC
>NZ_JBFRCN010000185.1:0-258 GCF_040965835.1 Paraburkholderia sp. BR10872 | reverse complement strand
GGCATGCGCCGAGTCATGAGCGGCGCGGCGCTGATTGATCGGATTTTTTTGTTTTTTTGGCCTTTCCTTGTTTTCGCGGCGGTATGCAGGCGTTGCCCCTGTGCGGGGCGGCACCTACTTTCTTTGCCGCCGTGTATGGACCGGAAACATGGGTAACAGGTGTGCGGGGACATGGGTAACACATGATCCGCTCATTCGGGATGGTCCAGGTTGATGGTTCCGAAATGATGATGCAGGAAAAACAGGTCATAGCGGTTG
>NZ_JBFRCN010000184.1:0-258 GCF_040965835.1 Paraburkholderia sp. BR10872 | reverse complement strand
AGATCGAGAATTACTTCATCGGCTACCTGAACTACCCGTACGTGTCGATCTACACGGGCCGGGGCTGCAAGTCGCGCTGCACGTTCTGCCTGTGGCCGCAGACCGTGAGCGGCCACGTCTACCGCACACGTTCGGTCGAGAACGTGCTCGAGGAAGCGAAGTGGATCCGCGAGAACATGCCGGAAGTCAAGGAGCTCATGTTCGACGACGACACCTTCACCGACGACCTGCCGCGCGCCGAAGCGATCGCCATCGGTC
>NZ_JBFRCN010000183.1:0-261 GCF_040965835.1 Paraburkholderia sp. BR10872 | reverse complement strand
TCAGCACGAGGGCCGCCGCGAGCGCGATGATGCCGAAGTAGACAAGATAGAAACCCTTCGCGTCGAGCACGCTGCGGTGCAGCGAGTGCTTGACCTTGAAGACATCGCCAATCGCATAGGCCGTCGAGAGCGAAACGGCGGCGGCGCCAATGATCGACGCGTCGAGCAGCGCCACGGCGAAGATCGTGGCCGAGGTCTGGCCGACGTACTTGTGCAGACCCGCAATCACGCCACCCGCGTCGGTGAAGTTGCCGAACTCGG
>NZ_JBFRCN010000182.1:0-253 GCF_040965835.1 Paraburkholderia sp. BR10872 | reverse complement strand
GTGCGGCTGGATCACCTCCTTTCTATGGAGAATCGTTTCCTGCAACGGAAACATTCAAATATTGAGCTTCGGCTCAGGTCGCTTTACTCACTCGTTGTCAGTTTTGAAAGAGCAATCCTCTTTCAATTTGATCCTTGAAAACTAGATAAACGAAACAAACAATTGCGAATTAGAAATATCCTTTTAGCTGAACTTGTGTCAACAAGTTTAATAAATTGGTAGTCAAAGATGAATGTTCATCAATGGTTAAGCT
>NZ_JBFRCN010000181.1:0-263 GCF_040965835.1 Paraburkholderia sp. BR10872 | reverse complement strand
CTCGTGGTCGCGATGCTGGTGATGCAGCGTCCACGGCACGTTGCCGCCCAGCAGCTTCTGCTCGATGCCCACCATCAGCGTGCCCAGGTACAGGCCCTTGCTCATCCACTGCTTGAAGTTGCGCGCCTTGTACAGTTCCGTGTGGAGCCACGACTGCTTGAACGCTTCCGGGTAAGCCGCGAGTTCATCGCTCTGGCGGCCTGCCTGCACGGCTTCGAACGCCGCATCGGCGGCCAGCATGCCGGTCTTGATCGCCGCGTGGC
>NZ_JBFRCN010000180.1:0-267 GCF_040965835.1 Paraburkholderia sp. BR10872 | reverse complement strand
GAGCCGCTGACCACGCCGGTCCGTTCGCCGCAGAGTAATGGCATGGCCGAATCGTTCGTGAAGACGATGAAACATAATTACGTCGCCTTTATGGACAAGCCCGATGCACCAACGGCGCTCTCGCGTCTGGCTATCGCGTTTGAACACTACAATGAGCGCCACCCGCATAAAGCCCTGAAATACCGCTCGCCGCGCGAGTTCAGGCGCGCTGCGGTGCCATCAACCTAACGGTGTCCGCGTGTCCTGAGTTACAGGGGCAACTCCAGC
>NZ_JBFRCN010000179.1:0-283 GCF_040965835.1 Paraburkholderia sp. BR10872 | reverse complement strand
TATACAAGTGAATGACTATTGTCTAACTATTTGATCTTGTCACTTACATTTTCGTAAGAATAGAGTATCGCTCTACCAATCATCCGGGATCTCCTGCATAGGGAATGGTGCTAGTTAAATTTGTCATTTAAAAGTAAAGATAATCAAAAGCTATATAAACAAAGCGCCGCGACCCAAACGAGATTCACGGCGCTTTACTTTATTCGTGTTTTTCAATAGGTTGGTTTTTTTATCCATTAAGGACTGCACATTGTTTACATGTATTCAATGTACTCTTGAGGGA
>NZ_JBFRCN010000178.1:0-285 GCF_040965835.1 Paraburkholderia sp. BR10872 | reverse complement strand
CCGTACTGACCGCCGCCATCGTCAGTACCGCGGCGATGCAGACACCGAGAACCTTCGAGACGCCGAGAAAGTCGAGCGCAAACGTAATGCCGATGAACTCGGTGACGATCGTGAGCGCATTGAGCAGAAAAAGATCGATGACGCTGAAGGCGCCCCAAAACTTGCCGAAGCGTTCGAAGATGAGGCGTGCGTGGCCGACGCCGGTCACGGCGCCCAGGCGCAGGACCATTTCCTGGTTCACATAGAGAACCGGAATCAGCAGCGCGAGCGTCCAGAGCAGCGACG
>NZ_JBFRCN010000177.1:0-287 GCF_040965835.1 Paraburkholderia sp. BR10872 | reverse complement strand
AGCATCACGTCGGAGAGCTTCGAATTCGCCGGCCAGGTCGGCACGAAGAAGTCGCGCGCGATAACGCCCACGGGCGGGTGAATCGAAACGAGCACCGGGATCAGCAGCAGACTCAACAGGCACAGCACGATCGCGAAGCGTTCGAAGCGCCGGAAGTCGCCCGTACTGACCGCCGCCATCGTCAGTACCGCGGCGATGCAGACACCGAGAACCTTCGAGACGCCGAGAAAGTCGAGCGCAAACGTAATGCCGATGAACTCGGTGACGATCGTGAGCGCATTGAGCAG
>NZ_JBFRCN010000176.1:0-292 GCF_040965835.1 Paraburkholderia sp. BR10872 | reverse complement strand
CGAGGCCGGCCTGGACGGGCTTCATCATGCAGACCGGCAAGTCCATGGGCAACAAACCGCTTCTTCCAGTGCGTAATTGCCGGCGGTGTCACCTCGCACTGCGTTGCAATTTCTTGACTCGTATGACCGTCAGCGGCCATCAAAACAATCTTTGCACGGCGGACCAGAGAATGAGGCAGCGAACGCGAGCGGCTCATTGACAGCAATTGTTCTCGCTCCAGTTCCGACACGACAACCTCGATTCCTTTACGTCCCATGATCGCCTCCAACACGCCGTGAATTCGATCATAGA
>NZ_JBFRCN010000175.1:0-296 GCF_040965835.1 Paraburkholderia sp. BR10872 | reverse complement strand
TTATTAGTTTACTCGAATGTACCAGGTGTTAAATTAAGGTTGCCCGGCGGGAATATAGATTCCGGGGAGACGGAGGAAGAGGCACTTTTTAGAGAAATATTAGAAGAATCAGGACTAGCAGATTTGGAAATGGTAAAGAAACTGGGAACACCAAAATATTATAAGGAAATTATAGATTCGAATGTAGAGCGTCATGATTTTTTGATGGTTTCTAGAGAGATTCTTCCGGAAGATTGGGAATACATAGGGACAGGTAAAGGAGGGGATCAAGGGAATACATTTAAGTTTCAATGGAT
>NZ_JBFRCN010000174.1:0-304 GCF_040965835.1 Paraburkholderia sp. BR10872 | reverse complement strand
GCAAAAGCAGCCTTCGCAGGCCCAGCGCAAACCAGGTCATCGATCAGCAGGCGTTAATGGAACAGGGGCGAATGCCCTGCCCGTTCATGATCCGATCTTCGACACTGCGTGAGCTGCAACCCGTGAAAGACAAAACCTGAACCCCGCAAAAGCGGACACTTGAACTTGGCCGGGAAGGGGGGTGCGGCGGAATTCTTGGACTATTAGGAGCTGGCCCATGTATTCATACGAAGAACGCATCCGAGCGGTCAAACTCTACTTGAAGCTTGGAAAGCGCCTCACCGCGACGGTTCGTCAGTTGGGC
>NZ_JBFRCN010000173.1:0-306 GCF_040965835.1 Paraburkholderia sp. BR10872 | reverse complement strand
GGATCGTCACCGCGAACACCGCTTCGCGCGCCTCGCCCACCTCGGCACGCTCGGCCACGAAGCGCATGCGGTCGAAGTTCATGTTCGCGCCCGAGGTGATCGCCACCAGCGTCTGCCCCTCGATGCCTTCGCGCTCCGCGTACTGCTTCGCGCCCGCCACGGCCAGTGCGCCTGCGGGCTCGAGCACGCTGCGCGTGTCCTGGAAGACGTCCTTGATCGCGGCGCAAAGGGCGTCCGTATCGACCGTGAGCACTTCGTCGAGATACTGGTGGCACAGGCGGAAGGTTTCCTCGCACACGAGCTTGA
>NZ_JBFRCN010000172.1:0-308 GCF_040965835.1 Paraburkholderia sp. BR10872 | reverse complement strand
GCCCAACTGACGAACCGTCGCGGTGAGGCGCTTTCCAAGCTTCAAGTAGAGTTTGACCGCTCGGATGCGTTCTTCGTATGAATACATGGGCCAGCTCCTAATAGTCCAAGAATTCCGCCGCACCCCCTTCCCGGCCAAGTTCAAGTGTCCGCTTTTGCGGGGTTCAGGTTTTGTCTTTCACGGGTACCCCTTGTTTTCAGTGCATTTTGCGACGGTAGCATCGTCCAAGTGCGACGAGGGTTTGCGAGGCGGCCCTAATAAAATGTTACGTCGAATCAATAGCTTGCTGTTTGGGTAGTGCCTTCGGT
>NZ_JBFRCN010000171.1:0-309 GCF_040965835.1 Paraburkholderia sp. BR10872 | reverse complement strand
CCGTGTTCCTCAAGCGCGAGGACAACCAGCCGGTGTTCTCCTTCAAGCTGCGCGGCGCCTACAACAAGATGGCGCATCTCTCGCCCGCGCAGCTCGAGCGCGGCGTGATCACCGCCTCGGCGGGCAACCACGCGCAGGGCGTCGCGCTGTCGGCGGCGAAGCTCGGCGTGAAGGCCGTGATCTGCGTGCCGGTGACCACGCCGCAGGTGAAGGTCGATGCCGTGCGCGCCCACGGCGGCGCCACCGTCGAGGTCGTGCAGGCCGGCGAGTCGTACAGCGACGCCTACGCCCACGCCGTGCGCCTGCAGG
>NZ_JBFRCN010000170.1:0-333 GCF_040965835.1 Paraburkholderia sp. BR10872 | reverse complement strand
TCACGCAACGTCGGAGTGCCGTGCTCGACGACGCGCACGTGGGCGATATCAAAGGCGCCCTCGGCACCATCGCCCGCCACGACACCGCTCCGCGCAGCAACTGGATGGCGCGCCTGCGCACACTGCTCGCCATCCTCGGCCCCGGCCTCATCGTCATGGTCGGCGATAATGACGCCGGCGCGTTCGGCACTTATACGCAGGCGGGGCAGAACTACGGCACGTCGCTGCTCTGGACGCTCGCGCTGCTGATTCCGGTTCTCTATGTGAACCAGGAAATGGTCCTGCGCCTGGGCGCCGTGACCGGCGTCGGCCACGCACGCCTCATCTTCGAAC
>NZ_JBFRCN010000169.1:0-337 GCF_040965835.1 Paraburkholderia sp. BR10872 | reverse complement strand
TCAGCGCCATCGCTTCTGCCTGTTTGTTCGCTCGTCCGAACGCACGGATCTGCTGGTCGACTTCGAGATACTTCGACATGAGCGTCTGGATATCGGCATACGCCGTCTTCTCTTCCGCCTCGGTAATAAGCTTCTCGTACTCGGCCGATGCGCGCCGGTAGTCTGCAAGGCCGGCGTCGATCCGGGCGTCCGCTTCCTGGCTTGCGGACGGCGTCTGGGCACCGGACGCGCGGTATTCGGCGAGGCTAATCGCACGCAATCCCGCTTGCATCTGCAAGCTGCTGCGCACGCTGGGCAACCAATTATCGCGGAGTTGGGCAACGTGATCGTTTTCACT
>NZ_JBFRCN010000168.1:0-338 GCF_040965835.1 Paraburkholderia sp. BR10872 | reverse complement strand
TCGCGGTGATTGCTCACTTCGGACCCACTCGCTACAGGTTGAGTATTCGTGTTGCGCCGTATTTCAAGGCAATCTTTCGATCACTTAAAAATACATTGATACAATCACAACCCTGATTCACCTACTCCACACCCATCTCCAGGTGTGTTTTGGATGAATCTCTTTACTACTTCTTCCTGATTGTTAAAGAACGACAGCCGATACGTTTTCACATACCGCTCTGACTGGCTCAATCGCCAATGCAAAAGGTTCTGCTTCGTGCAGAACGCTGTGCATTGAGGATTGGTGGAGGATGGCGGGATCGAAGCGACGACCCCCTGCTCGCAAAGCAGGTGCTC
>NZ_JBFRCN010000167.1:0-342 GCF_040965835.1 Paraburkholderia sp. BR10872 | reverse complement strand
AAGCGGTGTTCGCGGTGACGATCCCCGAGGAGCGCGGCAGCTTCAGGCGCTTCTGCGAGCTGGTCGGTACGCGCAGCGTGACCGAGTTCAACTACCGCATCGACGACGCCGAGCGCGCGCACATCTTTGTGGGCGTGCAGATCCGCAACCGCGGCGAGTCGCAGCAGATCGCGAGGACCTTCGTCGATCACGGCTTTCCGAGCGTCGATCTCACGGGCGACGAACTGTCGAAGCAGCACATCCGCTACATGGTGGGCGGACGCTCGCCGCTCGCGCACGACGAACGCCTGTTCCGCTTCGAGTTTCCGGAGCGCCCGGGTGCGCTCATGCGTTTCCTTTCGT
>NZ_JBFRCN010000166.1:0-349 GCF_040965835.1 Paraburkholderia sp. BR10872 | reverse complement strand
TCGCGGTGATTGCTCACTTCGGACCCACTCGCTACAGGTTGAGTATTCGTGTTGCGCCGTATTTCAAGGCAATCTTTCGATCACTTAAAAATACATTGATACAATCACAACCCTGATTCACCTACTCATGCCCATCTCTAGACACTTTTGGATGAATCTCTTTACTACTTCTTCCTGATTGTTAAAGAACGACAGCCGATATTTCGCAGTGATGCGTCACATCGCTCTGACTGGCTCAATCGCCAATGCAAAAGGTTCTGCTTCGTGCAGAACGCTGTGCATTGAGGATTGGTGGAGGATGACGGGATCGAACCGACGACCCCCTGCTTGCAAAGCAGGTGCTCTCCCA
>NZ_JBFRCN010000165.1:0-365 GCF_040965835.1 Paraburkholderia sp. BR10872 | reverse complement strand
GAGTAGGTGAATCAGGGTTGTGATTGTATCAATGTATTTTTAAGTGATCGAAAGATTGCCTTGAAATACGGCGCAACACGAATACTCAACCTGTAGCGAGTGGGTCCGAAGTGAGCAATCACCGCGAGACACACCCGTTATAGGGTCAAGCGAACAAGTGCATGTGGTGGATGCCTTGGCGATCACAGGCGATGAAGGACGCGGTAGCCTGCGAAAAGCTGTGGGGAGCTGGCAAACGAGCTTTGATCCACAGATGTCCGAATGGGGAAACCCACTCCGAATGGAGTATCCATGGCTGAATACATAGGCCATGCGAAGCGAACGCGGCGAACTGAAACATCTAAGTAGCCGCAGGAAAAGAAATC
>NZ_JBFRCN010000164.1:0-368 GCF_040965835.1 Paraburkholderia sp. BR10872 | reverse complement strand
GGGATGGGAAGGGGTGGGACCAGCTCGCTATGGTCATCAGGCTTGACGGGTTGCTGCGTCGCGCTTTGTGTTCGCGCCACAGCCAATCGGGAAGAAGCGTAAAGAGGGTGCTGCTGAATTGGGGTTGTGTTGTTTCAGGCACAACACACATAGTGTGGGTTCTGCGTAAATGCTGAAGCATTAACGTAGACCGACACGTGATCTCAACCTGTGCACTCTTCTCTCCCCACCGGGAGGGAGGCACACCTGTTATAGGATCAAGCCTTACGGGCAATTAGTATCAGTTAGCTTAACGCATTACTGCGCTTCCACACCTGACCTATCAACGTCCTGGTCTCGAACGACCCTTCAAGGGGATCAAGTCCCCG
>NZ_JBFRCN010000163.1:0-368 GCF_040965835.1 Paraburkholderia sp. BR10872 | reverse complement strand
CGGGGACTTGATCCCCTTGAAGGGTCGTTCGAGACCAGGACGTTGATAGGTCAGGTGTGGAAGCGCAGTAATGCGTTAAGCTAACTGATACTAATTGCCCGTAAGGCTTGATCCTATAACAGGTGTGTTTTTAAAGACGCACGGTTGAGATCACGTGTCGGTCTACGTTAATGCTTCAGCATCTACGTAGAACCCACACTATGTGTGTTGTGCCTGAAACAACACAACCCCAATTCAGCATCACCCTCTTTACGCTTCTTCCCGATTGGCTGTGGCGCGAACACAAAGCGCGACGCAGCAACCCGTCAAGCCTGATGACCATAGCGAGCTGGTCCCACCCCTTCCCATCCCGAACAGGACCGTGAAAC
>NZ_JBFRCN010000162.1:0-402 GCF_040965835.1 Paraburkholderia sp. BR10872 | reverse complement strand
CCGGCTGGCCGCTCGAGTCGGACACCTACGGCGGCTCGTTCCTGTACCACATCGACAACAACCAGGTGATGGTGGGCTTTGTCGTCGGTCTTGCGTACCAGAACCCGTATCTCTCGCCGTTCGAGGAGTTCCAGCGTTACAAGACGCACCCGGAAATCCGCAAGTATCTCGAAGGCGGCAAGCGCGTGTCGTACGGCGCGCGCGCGATCACGGCCGGTGGCCTGATGTCGCTGCCCAAGCTCGTGTTCCCGGGCGGCGCGCTCGTGGGCGACGATGCGGGCTTCCTGAACGCCTCGCGCATCAAGGGCAGCCACGCGGCGATCAAGACCGGCATGCTGGCCGCCGATGCGGCGTTCGAAGCCGTGCAGGCGGGCCGCCAGAGCGATGAACTCGCGGCTTACC
>NZ_JBFRCN010000161.1:0-413 GCF_040965835.1 Paraburkholderia sp. BR10872 | reverse complement strand
GCTGCCGAAGTGCTCTACAACGACGACGGTTCCGTGAAGGGCGTCGCCACCGGCAACATGGGTGTCGGCAAGGACGGCGAGCCCACCGAAAACTTCCAGCTCGGCATGGAGCTGCACGCCAAGTACACGCTGTTCTGCGAAGGCTGCCGCGGGCATCTGGGCCGTCAACTGAACGAGAAGTTCAAGCTGGGCAAGGATTCGGACCCGCAGGTCTACGGCATCGGCATCAAGGAACTGTGGGAGATCGATCCCTCGAAGCACCAGCCCGGCCTCGTGATCCACACCGCCGGCTGGCCGCTCGAGTCGGACACCTACGGCGGCTCGTTCCTGTACCACATCGACAACAACCAGGTGATGGTGGGCTTTGTCGTCGGTCTTGCGTACCAGAACCCGTATCTCTCGCCGTTCGAGGA
>NZ_JBFRCN010000160.1:0-422 GCF_040965835.1 Paraburkholderia sp. BR10872 | reverse complement strand
CCTGCTCTTCGGTGCGCTGCGACAAATCAGTGTTGCCCTGAGCGATTTCGCCCGCCGCCACCGAGATCGACTCGCTGGAAGTCTTGATGCCCTGCACGATACGAGTCAGCTGGTCTTTCATGGCGCCAAGCGAGAACATCAAGCTCGAACGGTCTCCGGACTTCAGCTGCAACGCGACGCGCAGATCACCCGCTGCGATGTCGCTGGCCAGCGCAGCTGCATCGCGAGGCTCCCCGCCAAGCTGTTTCGCAATGCCACGGGCGATGATCAGCGCCACGCCCAGCGCAACCGCAGAAGCCGAGACGATCAGGGCGATCACCAGCACGATTGCGTGCGAATAGGCCTGACCGGCTGCCTCGCCTTCCTTGGCCGCCCCAGCCTCGTTGACGGCCACGATCGTCCCGATATCCTTTTCCATCGCG
>NZ_JBFRCN010000159.1:0-429 GCF_040965835.1 Paraburkholderia sp. BR10872 | reverse complement strand
TGTATAAGAGACAGCGCCTGGCCATGTTCGGGGCCACGCGGCATGGCGTTGGCGGCTGCGGCGCCCGGTTGGGGGGCGCCGCCAGGCATGTCCGGACGACCGGCTTGCGCCTGCGGGGCCGCCGGCCTGCCCGTCGCACCAAGCACCGGTGAGTGCGGCGGCACGACACGCACGTTCTGTGCGGGCCACGCGCCGTGAGCTGCGGCAGAGAACGGCGAGGACGGCGCATGCGCCGGCGCCGAGACGCGCACCACGGGCGCGCCTGCCCCCGGCACCGTGCCGCCGGCGTGGGCGAAGCGCTGCGCGAGGTTGTCGTGGAATGCGGGCGGTGCGACGGGCGCGCGCGTGGCGACGACCTGACGCTGATTGAGCGCCGCGGGCGGCCGGTAGTCGGCGCGGCGCATGTTGGGCCCGAAGCTGCCCTTCACA
>NZ_JBFRCN010000158.1:0-439 GCF_040965835.1 Paraburkholderia sp. BR10872 | reverse complement strand
CTAAATACTCACTGGCGGTCAGGTAACGCATCAATCCAGCATCACTAGGTGCGTCAGTTTGGATACCCAACAAGATTTTGAATTGGTCTACCCCTAAGATTACCTCGCTGCCACCGCTTTGATAGTTTGCACTCAAACCAGTAATACCTGTATCTGTAACCCTACCCGCATCGCAAGCTAGCAACAGCCCTTGCCCTGTGGTGCTTGAACTTCTAATAAAATATCGCTCAATTACAGTAGCTTTTGGATCAATATCAGCACTTTCACAATCCGCAATTTTTACACCCGTGGTATTTTTAAATTGAATCGTTAACTGGTCGCTATTGATCCCTGTGATATTAGAATCGCCGCCAGTGCGTGTAAAATAAAGATTTTTGGATGTGTCTGTGCTCTCCAAACCAATATTTTCAGGTGAAATGACGATGCCACCGCCCACCGT
>NZ_JBFRCN010000157.1:0-448 GCF_040965835.1 Paraburkholderia sp. BR10872 | reverse complement strand
ACGGCGGCGGCGCCAATGATCGACGCGTCGAGCAGCGCCACGGCGAAGATCGTGGCCGAGGTCTGGCCGACGTACTTGTGCAGACCCGCAATCACGCCACCCGCGTCGGTGAAGTTGCCGAACTCGGGCTTGCCGTCAAAGAGCGCGGCGGTGAAGGCCATCATCGCCACAGCGCCGACGATCACGAACGCGATACCGATCCAGAGGTCCGCCTTTTCGTACTTCATGAAGCGCGGCGTGATGCGCTTGTCGATCACGTAGCTCTGCTGGAAGAACAGTTGCCACGGCGCGACGGTCGTGCCGACGATGCCGATCACGAGCAGCATCACGTCGGAGAGCTTCGAATTCGCCGGCCAGGTCGGCACGAAGAAGTCGCGCGCGATAACGCCCACGGGCGGGTGAATCGAAACGAGCACCGGGATCAGCAGCAGACTCAACAGGCACAGCA
>NZ_JBFRCN010000156.1:0-461 GCF_040965835.1 Paraburkholderia sp. BR10872 | reverse complement strand
TCGTATCGTGCAGGGCATCAAGACTTCCAGCGAGTCGATCTCGGTGGCGGCGGGCGAAATCGCTCAGGGCAACACTGATTTGTCGCAGCGCACCGAAGAGCAGGCCGCTTCGCTCGAGGAAACTGCCTCGAGCATGGAAGAACTGACGAGCACGGTGCGTCAAAACGCCGATAACGCGAAGCAGGCAACCGTGTTGGCCAGTACGGCGTCGGGCTACGCGCAGCGCGGAGGAGAAGTCGTGGGGCGCGTGGTCGACACGATGCACAGGATCACGGAAAGTTCGGCCAAGGTCGCCGAAATCATTAGCGTGATTGAAGGTATCGCGTTTCAGACGAACATCCTTGCCCTCAATGCCGCGGTCGAGGCAGCCCGAGCCGGTGAACAGGGACGCGGATTTGCCGTCGTCGCCGGCGAGGTCCGCATACTCGCCCAGCGCAGCGCGACGGCAGCCAAGGAAATCA
>NZ_JBFRCN010000155.1:0-513 GCF_040965835.1 Paraburkholderia sp. BR10872 | reverse complement strand
ACCTCGCCGCGCGCCTCCATGCGATGCAGCACGCGCAGCAGGTCGCGCCACGGTGGCAGCCACGCGGCCTCGCGTCCGAGCAGATGCCAACTGACCACGCCATAACGGCGCAGCAGCACGTTGGCGACGTGCTCCAGCAGATCCGGGTCGGCGGGCGGCCGGCGCGCGGCGCTGGCGGTCGTTTGCCTTGCACGCGCAAGCGCCTGCGAGCGCGGGCCCGCTGCTGCGCTCGAAATCGGTCCAGTCGGTCCAGTCGGTTCGGTCGCGACAAGCGCGGCTTCATCGTCCAGACCCGCAACCGGAGCGCTCGACGCATCGGCCAACGCAACACGCCGCAGCGTCGCCCAGCGCCCCGCGTCGGCCATGCCGCCCGCGAGCGGCCCGAAGCCGCGCGGCCGGCGTCTGCCGTGATGCGCGCTGCGCTGCGCCGCCGGCTTCACGAGCGCGCGCAGCCCGGCAAAGCTGTCTGCGTTGACGAGGCCTGCCGCCACCAGTTCGCCGAGCGCGTTCTCC
>NZ_JBFRCN010000154.1:0-624 GCF_040965835.1 Paraburkholderia sp. BR10872 | reverse complement strand
ATTGCAGGCGGTGTTACTTCGCACTGCGTCGCAATTTCTTGACCGGTATGACCGTCAGCGGCCATCAAGATAATCTTTGCCCGGCGCACGAGAGAGTGAGGCAGCGAACGCGAGCGGCTCATTGAGAGCAATTGCTCTCGGCTCCAGCTCCGACACGACAAGCTCGATTCCTTTGCGTCCCATGATCGCCCCCAACTCACCGTGATTCGATCATAGAACAATCTGAATTTACGTAAAGTTATTTCTGGGACAGAACACTAGATCCTTCCAAATACCCGTGCAATATCCCGCGCGAAACTTCGTGTCAGGATTCTGAGGCGGCTATGTGATGGAGCCTGGGATCGACTACGACGAGATCGAGACCTTCGTGGTGCCGAAAAACACCACGTATATCGTCCGCGCCGAAATGGACCACTACGACGAAGACCCGGAGGACGAAGTCGGCGCTTCCTGCATCGTTGCGGTCACCATGCAGCCTCAAAGAAATGATAAGTATTGCCGTAGACGTGAACGACTTGATACCGGGGCCGGCGGCGACGTAGTCGATAGCCCTCATCGAGCCCCTTCAGGTTCCGCCGTTGGAAGGGACGGCTGTGTCGACCAAGGCCGCGCCACATGGGCTAG
>NZ_JBFRCN010000153.1:0-651 GCF_040965835.1 Paraburkholderia sp. BR10872 | reverse complement strand
CGCCGGAACGGGCGTGCGGTTAAACACGTCCGTCAAACATGAACCGGACCCAAATGAAAGAGGAGCTCACGATGCCCGACCCTGAGCCTAAACCCTGCACATCTCGCCTTGCGTTCTCGCAGAACGCAGGCCACTTCGCCTGACATCTGGCCGCATACGTTCCTCCCACACGCCCGGGCATATTGCCCCGCGTGAAGCGAAACGAAGGCACGCCTGATCGATGGCGCCACGTTTCAGGCATCTGGAGGAATCACCATGCACTTCGCTCTCCTCGTTTCGCAACTCCCGCACGTCGAAGAAGCTCGCACGCACTACAACGGCATGCTCGGGCTCGATGGCCGTTCGAACGCATCGTACGGCATAGTCGCTGCCATCTGGACGGCGCTCAAACAGCTCGCTCGCTGACACGGCCCGGCGTGGCCGACTGCATCCATACCGGCAGGCGGCAGGACAGTGCCACGCCTCAATCATCGATTTCCAGCAGCACTGCTAAGGAATAACCAGAAATGTCCACCACTCCTGCTAACATCACGCAACGTCGGAGTGCCGTGCTCGACGACGCGCACGTGGGCGATATCAAAGGCGCCCTCGGCACCATCGCCCGCCACGACACCGCTCCGCGCAGCAACTGGATGGCGCGCCTGCGCACAC
>NZ_JBFRCN010000151.1:0-720 GCF_040965835.1 Paraburkholderia sp. BR10872 | reverse complement strand
TCTCGCTCCAGTTCCGACACGACAACCTCGATTCCTTTACGTCCCATGATCGCCTCCAACACGCCGTGAATTCGATCATAGAACAATCTGAATTTACGTAAAGTTATTTATGGGACAGAATACTAGCTTCTCATTGAACTCCAGTGAGTCGACTTCATTGTGATTCATCTCGGTAACCGGGCAGATTATCTTCCCGAAAAGGATACCGCCCGGTCCCGTCATGAAAGACGCCGCGATCAGAGGCTCTGTCACGATCAGGTTGGCGGGACGAGAAAGCCCCGATATAATGAGGATTACTTACATGGCCAGCGAATAAAATTGCTCGGCAGTAGTCAACTGGATCCCAGCGGCTTTCATCTGCCCCTTCCTGATCATATGCATCACTCGATGCCCGACAGGATGATGCGGGCGCAACGAAAATCCTTGAAGCCCATCATGGGTTTGACAATCCGTTTGATGGAGCGATGGTTCTGTTCGACAACGTTGTTCAGGTATTTGACCTTGCGGATCTTGATGGGCGCTTCCCGTTCGGCGTTGATGGCGTGCAGGGCATCCAGATTGGCGCCGCTCTTATCCATAGTGATCGTCTCCGACTCGCCGTTCTGGTCGATGGCTTTCTCGAAATAGCGACGGGCGGCAGCCTTGTCACGATGGGCTCGAAGCAGGAAATCCACCGTCTTTCCGGCCTTGTCCCCAGCGCGATAAAGGTATTTCCACTGG
>NZ_JBFRCN010000150.1:0-743 GCF_040965835.1 Paraburkholderia sp. BR10872 | reverse complement strand
GCTCATCGGCCGAGCATCGGCAGCTTGAGGCCTGCCTCGCGCGCGGTCTGCTGCGCGAGTTCGTAGCCGGCATCCGCGTGGCGCATCACGCCCGTGGCCGGATCGTTGAGCAGCACGCGGCCCAGACGCTCGTGCGCCGCCTGCGTACCGTCCGCCACGATCACCACCCCCGAGTGCTGCGAGAAGCCCATGCCCACGCCGCCGCCGTGGTGCAGCGACACCCACGACGCACCGCCCGCCGTGTTCAGCAGCGCATTGAGCAGCGGCCAGTCGCTCACCGCGTCCGAGCCGTCCTTCATCGATTCCGTTTCGCGGTTCGGGCTCGCCACCGAGCCGGTGTCGAGGTGGTCGCGGCCGATGACGACCGGCGCCTTCAGCTCGCCGTTCTTGACCATCTCGTTGAACGCCTGGCCGAGACGGTAGCGATCCTTCACGCCCACCCAGCAGATACGCGCGGGCAGGCCCTGGAACGCGATGCGCTCGCGCGCCATGTCGAGCCAGTTGTGCAGGTGCGGATCGTCGGGGATCAGTTCCTTGACCTTGGCGTCCGTCTTGTAGATATCCTCAGGATCGCCCGAAAGCGCCACCCAGCGGAAGGGGCCCTTGCCCTCGCAGAACAGCGGACGGATATATGCCGGCACGAAGCCCGGGAAATCGAACGCGTTGTCCACGCCCATTTCGAGCGCCATCTGGCGGATGTTGTTGCCGTAGTCGAGCGTGGCCGCGCCGCGCTCCTGCAGCGT
>NZ_JBFRCN010000149.1:0-765 GCF_040965835.1 Paraburkholderia sp. BR10872 | reverse complement strand
GCATCGCGCGCACCTGGTGGGCCATCGATTCCTTCGCGACCTTCACGATGCTTTCCGGCGCGACCTTCTGCGCTTCACGCCACTGCTCCACGGTCCAGCCCTGCGGCAGGTAGCCGTTGATCGGGTCATGCGCGCTCGTCTGGTCGGTCACGCAGTCAGGCGTGATGCCGCGCTTCACGAACTCGGCGAAGACATCGGCGGCGTTGCCGAGCAGGCCCACCGAAACCGGCTTGCCCGTGCGCTTCGCTTCCTCGATGATGGCCAGCGCCTCGTCGATGGTCTTGGCCTTGCGGTCCACGTAGCGCGTCTTCAGCCGGAAGTCGATGCGCGTCTCGTCGCATTCCACCGCGATCATCGAGAAGCCCGCCATCGTCGCCGCGAGCGGCTGTGCGCCGCCCATGCCGCCGAGGCCGCCCGTGAGAATCCAGCGGCCCTTCGGGTCGCCGTTGAAGTGCTGGTTCGCGACCGAATAGAACGTTTCGTAGGTGCCCTGCACGATGCCCTGCGAGCCGATGTAGATCCAGCTGCCCGCGGTCATCTGGCCGTACATCATCAGGCCCTTGCGGTCCAGTTCGTGGAAGTGTTCCCACGTGGCCCAGTGCGGCACGAGGTTCGAGTTCGCGAGCAGCACGCGCGGAGCGTCGGCATGGGTGCGGAACACGCCCACGGGCTTGCCCGACTGGATCAGCAGCGTCTCGTCCTCGTTCAGGTCCTTGAGCGACGCGAGGATCTGGTCGAAACACTCCCAGTTGCGCGCCGCGCGGC
>NZ_JBFRCN010000148.1:0-803 GCF_040965835.1 Paraburkholderia sp. BR10872 | reverse complement strand
TAGCCCGAATTCACGCCCCAGTAATAGAACACGAGCGAGACCAGCGCGACGACCAGCATGTCCCAGCCGTACGGAAGCAGACCGGCGCCGCCGAACTGCTTGCTGCCGACGAGCGAGAGCAGCGCCATGATCGGCAGGTACGCACACAGCCACCATGCGGCCTTCAGATCCTGGCCCCAGCCGTCAAAGCCCTGCTTGCTCTGGAAGTAGAAGTACACCGGCAGCGCGACGACCATCAGCAGAATGATTTCGCCGGTCAGCGGCCACTTCGCCCAGTACAGGATCATCGATGCGCACACGAATGCGAACGGCGCGATCACTTTCATGAACGGCACGGAGAGCGGGCGCTCGATGTCCGTGGCGGCGCGCTTGAGCGCCATCAGGCTGATCGGACCCGTGAGGTACGAAATCACCGTCGCCACCGAGATCACCGCCGCGAGCGAACTCCAGCCGCGGAAGAAGAACATGAAGATGAACGACACGAGCAGGTTGAACCACATTGCGTTGCGCGGCACGCCGTAGAACGGGTGCACGTTGCCGAACATCTTCGGCATCGTGTTGTTGCGCTCCATCGCGTAGATCATGCGCGAGGTCGTCGCCATGTAGGTCGTACCGGTGCCGCTCGGGCTCACGAACGCGTCGACGTAGAGCAGGATCGCGAGCCAGTTCAGGTTCAGCGCGATCGCGAGTTCCGCGAACGGCGACTTGAAGTTGAACGTGTTCCAGCCCTTCGCGACGTCGGCCGGATTGACCGCGCCGATATAGGCGACCTGCAGCAGCACGTAGATCACGAGCGCGCAGAG
>NZ_JBFRCN010000147.1:0-827 GCF_040965835.1 Paraburkholderia sp. BR10872 | reverse complement strand
GCTGCAGCGGGCCGGGAGAGGCACAGCCCGGTACGAATCAGCGACGATGCCTTGCTGGCCAACATCCGCGCGATCCATGCGCAGGTCAAGGGTGAGTACGGCTGGCCGCGCATGACGAAAGAACTGGTTGCACGTGGTGTGCGCGTGGGTAAGGAGCGGGTTCGCAATCTGATGGCGCGGCACGGCATTCGTGCTCGGCACAAGCGCAAGTTCATCGCGACGACGAATTCGAACCATAACCTGCCGGTCGCGCCGAACTTGCTGAAGCGTAACTTCACGACGAGTGCGCCGAATCAGGTCTGGACGAGCGACATCACGTACTGCGCGACTGCAGAAGGCTGGGTTTATCTGGCGGTCATCATCGACCTGTTCAGCAGGCAGGTGGTGGGCTGGTCGATGCAGCCTCACATGAAGGCCGAGCTGGTCACTGACGCGCTGCGCATGGCATGGTTCAGACGGCGTCCGCCGCCGGGCCTGATCATGCACAGCGACCGGGGCAGCCAGTATTGCAGCGGGCTGTTTCAGGACACGCTGAAAGCATATGGCATGCGTTCGTCGATGAGCCGCCGTGGCGATTGCTGGGACAACGCGCCGACCGAAAGCTTGTGGGGTTCGCTGACAGTCGGTCGCCTGCATGGTCGGCACTTCGCCACACGGCGCGCGGTGATGGACGAAATCGTTGATTGGCTGGGTTTCTACAATGCCCATCGGCTACACTCGACGCTCGATTACGTCAGCCCTATGACGTTCGAGAAGAACTGGCTCGCTGCCCAGCGAGCCGCCTGAATTCCCTCGGCTATGGGATACGTCAAACAGGGGTAAGGTCA
>NZ_JBFRCN010000146.1:0-835 GCF_040965835.1 Paraburkholderia sp. BR10872 | reverse complement strand
TTGGCATGGACTTCCCCTCCTGTTGGCGTTGATGTAGTTCGACACTCCATCATGGCACTTCGATGCCGACTCGCGGCTTCCGCCGCAGCCTCGGGACGGGGAAGTCCCTTTCATTCGGATAGGTCCGGATCGCTCGTAACTGACAACGACACCGCGCTCGAACAGCAGTTCTTCAATATCACGCAGGCTCAGTTGGAACCGGAAATACCACCGAACCGCGAGACTAATGACTGCCGCCGGGAACCGGTGGCCGTGATAAAGCGATTTTCTTTTCTTCATCGTGTCATCTTGCGTGACTACCTCGCCAACGTGACAGTGCCCCCGCAACCACTTGTTATCGTAACGGCCCTTACTCGCCCTGAGTCCACTATCGCGACACAGCCATGGATAAACTTAACAGTCATCTTCTCATGAACTATCACACAGACAGTTACGACCAGCCCAACCATTTGTGCTTTCCGTCACTAAGCTTTGGGCAGCGGTTGGCGCGCCCCTTTTTCACGAGGACAGCGTGGCGTGATCAAGCTGTCGACCACGCAGAACCGAAATCGAAACCAAGAGGTCTTTTCGGCCCGTTAGGAATTGATTCTTACCTCATGGGCAGTGCAGCATAAGGATGGTCACGTGAATAAGGTAATGCAGTCTCCTCGCGCTGCGGTACCACCCCAATTAACCCTCGTCGTGGGCGTGGTATTCCGACTGGTCCATCTAGTATTCTGTCCCATAAATAACTTTACGTAAATTCAGATTGTTCTATGATCGAATTCACGGCGTGTTGGAGGCGATCATGGGACGTAAAGGAATCGAGGTTGTCGTGTCGGAACTGGAGCGAGAA
>NZ_JBFRCN010000145.1:0-845 GCF_040965835.1 Paraburkholderia sp. BR10872 | reverse complement strand
CAGCTTGCTGGTTGGGGTTGTGGGACGTCTCACATGGAGTTACAAAGGAACCGATTAAACGAAGAGGTCTGGAAAGGCCCGCCATAGAAGGTAAAAGCCCTGTAATTGAAAGTCTGTTCTCTCCGAGACGGATCCCGAGTAGTGCGGGGCACGTGAAATCCCGTATGAATCTGCCAGGACCATCTGGTAAGGCTAAATACTACCTAGCGACCGATAGTGAAGCAGTACCGTGAGGGAAAGGTGAAAAGCACCCCGGGAGGGGAGTGAAATAGAACCTGAAACCGTGTGCTTACAAGAAGTCAGAGCCCGATCTATGGGTGATGGCGTGCCTTTTGTAGAATGAACCGGCGAGTTACGTTCCCGTGCAAGGTTAAGGTGAAGAGCCGTAGCCGCAGCGAAAGCGAGTCTGAATAGGGCGACTTAGTACGTGGACGTAGACCCGAAACCGTGTGATCTACCCCTGTCCAGGGTGAAGGTGCGGTAACACGCACTGGAGGCCCGAACCCACGCATGTTGAAAAATGCGGGGATGAGGTGGGGGTAGCGGAGAAATTCCAATCGAACTCGGAGATAGCTGGTTCTCCCCGAAATAGCTTTAGGGCTAGCCTCGGTGTAAAGAGTCGTGGAGGTAGAGCACTGATTGGGTGCGGGGCCCGCCAAGGGTTACCAAGCTCAGTCAAACTCCGAATGCCATAGACTTATAACCGGGAGTCAGACAGTGAGTGCTAAGATCCATTGTCAAAAGGGAAACAGCCCAGACCATCAGCTAAGGTCCCCAAGTGTGTGTTAAGTGGGAAAGGATGTGGAGTTGCAAAGACAACCAGGATGTTGGCTTAGAAGCAGCCA
>NZ_JBFRCN010000144.1:0-883 GCF_040965835.1 Paraburkholderia sp. BR10872 | reverse complement strand
CTGGCGGATCAGACGCCCGATGAGGCATACTTCGCGACGCTGCCAGCGATCAAATCGGCAGCATGATCGCCCCGGACGCTCCACTTAAAATCTCGGGACCCTGTCCGAACAAGCGACGCCACCTCTTACCTCTCTGCAATCCGCTCGAACAGAACGCTGGCCTCGGCCTGATCCTTGCGAGCATACGACAGGTCGTCCAGTAACGTTTTGCATAACGTTACTCGATCTATGTGTAGTGCACCGTTATGTGGAGTCCGGTGGGTCAAGGCATAGTGATAGTCGGCAGCCGTGATTCGAACTCCACATAAGTATCAGAGCCGCTTCAACCAGTCGATAATCGGCAAGCGTCCGAATGTTCCTCGGTCGGCCGATACCTTCGTCAATATGTCTGGAAACACTTGAGGGAGTGCCTGGCGCTTCATGTCGATGTCTGATTGCGCATAGCGCATCGTTGTATCGAGACTCGCGTGACCAAGCCATTGGCTAATCGCTGGGAAGTCTACACCTGACTTTAACAAGGAGAGCGCTGTCGTATGCCTCAGAGAATGAGGGTGGATGCGTTTCTCCCGGAGGGTAGGTACGGTCGCTCCGGCGGCGACCAGATGCTTGCGAAGCAGGTAGTACACCCCGAAGCGGGTGTGCTTGTCGCCGCGATTATTGACAACAGTGCTGTGGTTGCATTAAGCGGATACGGGCGTTCTTCGACGAGTCGCTGCAACAACTTGGCAGTCTGCGGCCAGATCGGACAGACGCGGAGAACCTGTCCGCATTTTTGTGGGCGAGGCGGTTAAAAAAAACGTTACCCGCGCGCCCGCGTAAACCGCTCGCCAAACAGGATGGCAAACTGGTTCATCGCAGATTTCCAGTCATAGGCATGGCGCAC
>NZ_JBFRCN010000143.1:0-887 GCF_040965835.1 Paraburkholderia sp. BR10872 | reverse complement strand
TCATCCGCCCAGTCTGCTCAGGCGCCATATAGGCGAGGGTACCGACGATCGTTTCCGGCGGTTCCGGCGATTGCCGTTCATACGTGCGTCGAGAGGCGCTGCCAAAGCCAGTGAGCCGCACGTGGCCGTCGACGCAGTCCACCAGAATATGCGCAGGTTTGATGTCCTTATGCACGAGGCCGTGCTGATGGACTTTACCCAGCGCCGCTGCAATGCCCACAGCGAGGGACAACACATGTCCCACCTCGCCAGGTCCGCCGATTTGCCGCTCGAGCAGTTCGCCAAGCGGATCCTCGAGCACTAGTACCATCCGTGCGTCATCGCGCACCAGCTTCAAAGGGCGCGCTGCCCACTGACTGTTGAGTACGTCCTTCAGCGCGAACTCGTGAGCGAGGCGTTCGAGAAGGGCGGTTGGGGGATGTTCGTCGGCGGGACGTACCACCAGCACACTGCCGGTGCTGCCGGTGGGCTGGACCCGGTAGAGCGTGAACTCGCCATCCTCGCGCAGTATGCTGGCGCTGCGATTTACGTCGGTACCGTGTAGGGAGTCCATCTGACGTAGTTTATCGTCGCGCTCGTGCCCGTCAATCAAGAGAGGCAACTCATTCGTCTGCTCATACAGCGGCGGACGTGCCCTTCAAGCACACTACACGGCAACATCTGTGGAGTCAGCAACGCGTGTAGAGCCAGGCGTTCTTCTCTAGAACCGCCTCAAATCGGCCGTGCTGGAGCCGAATCAGTACTTTCATTTATTGGCTGGCTAGCCCATGTGGCGCGGCCTTGGTCGACACAGCCGTCCCTTCCAACGGCGGAACCTGAAGGGGCTCGATGAGGGCTATCGACTACGTCGCCGCCGGCCCCGGTATCAAGTCGTTCACGTCTACGGC
>NZ_JBFRCN010000142.1:0-953 GCF_040965835.1 Paraburkholderia sp. BR10872 | reverse complement strand
CTAGTGTTCTGTCCCAGAAATAACTTTGCATAGCCGAGCCACTTTCTGGAGAATTGAATCGGCGGTCGCGGTCCATACGAACGGCCGGCCGTGTTGGTTGTACTGCTCGATATATCGCTCGATGCTGGTGATGAGTTGACGCACGTTCTTGAACGACCCTCGACGGATCGCCTGCTGTGTAATCAGGCCAAACCAGCGTTCAACCTGATTCAGCCAGCTTGAGTAAGTCGGCGTGAAGTGCATGTGGTAGCGCGTATGCCTGGCCAGCCACGCCCTGACCTTCGGATGCTTGTGTGTTGCATAGTTGTCGACGATCAGATGCACATCGAGATCGGCAGGCACTGCCTGGTCCACATGCCTGAGAAACGCTAGGAATTCCTGATGTCTGTGGCGCGGCTTACATTGCGCAATAACTTCACCCGTTGCCGTATTGAGCGCGGCGAACAGAGTGGTAGTGCCATGCCGGACGTAATCATGCGTTACCCCCTCGAGATAGCCCAGCCCCATCGGCAACATCGGCTGCGTACGCTCCAGCGCCTGGCACTGGCTCTTCTCGTCGACGCACAGCACCAGGGCATTGGTCGGCGGGCTCAGGTACAGCCCGACAATGTCGCGCACCTTCTCCACGAAGTAGGGATCATTAGACAGTTTGAAGCTTTTTGACCGATGAGGCTGTACACCGAACAACGACAGATATCGGGCCACCGAACTCTTCGAAATCCCTGTCTGCGCAGAAGCGGACCGCACGCTCCAATGCGTTGCCCCATCCGGCTTCTCATGCAGTATCCTCGCCAGGAGTTCCGCTACCGCTTCATCGTCATGCGTACGAGGCCGGCCTGGACGGGCTTCATCATGCAGACCGGCAAGTCCATGGGCAACAAACCGCTTCTTCCAGTGCGTAATTGCCGGCGGTGTCACCTCGCACTGCGTTGCAATTTCTTGACTCGTATGAC
>NZ_JBFRCN010000141.1:0-1064 GCF_040965835.1 Paraburkholderia sp. BR10872 | reverse complement strand
AGTCCCAGTTCACGAGCGAAGCTGCGTGTGCGATGGTCGATGTAGGCCGAACCGTTGTCCGAGAGCCACTCGATGGGCTGTGTAGCCTGCGTGGTGCCGAAGCGCTGTTCGACGGCGGCCAACATCACGTCTCGCACCACATCACCGCTATGGCCGCCGGTCGTCGCCGCCCAGCTAATCGCTTCCCGGTCGCAGCAGTCCAGCGCGAACGTGACGCGCAGCGGCGTGCCATCGTCGCACCGGAACTCAAAGCCATCGGAGCACCAGCGGGTGTCGCTACGGTCGACGGCAACGCGACCGTCATGCCGCCGACTGTCTCGCCGCACGCCGGGGCGACGCAGCAGCAACTGATGCTCATGCATAACCCGATACACGCGCTTGTGATTGATGCACGGCGTGCCGGTCTGTTCTCGACTACGGCGCAGGAGTGCCCAGATGCGTCGGTAGCCGTAAGTCGGGAGGTGCGCTACGTGGGCCTGGATTTCCTCGACCAATTCTGTATCGTCGGTCGGTTTGGCGCTACGACCATCTTGCCAATCGGGCGAGCGAGCCTGTTTCGCTGCTACACCAGAGCGCGCCACGCCGAGAACTTCGCAGACCGTTTTCAATGGTCGTCCCCCGGCAGCAAGGGCGAGCGCGCAATCAGGTTTTTTGAGCGGCCCCATTCCACGGCTTCCTTCAGGATTTCGACTTCCATCGTCTTTTTCCCGAGTAGTCGTTGCAGTTCCTTGATTTCCTTGATGGCAGCGGCCAGCTCGGATGCGGGCACAACAGATTCACCCGCCTTCACCGCCGCCAGACTGCCTTCCTGGTATTGCTTTCGCCAGCCGAACACCTGGTTGGCGTTGACGCCGTGCCGGCGTGCCACGCCCGACACGGACGCTCCCGGCTCCAGTGTTTCCTGCACGATGGCTATTTTTTCCTGCGGGGTGCGCCGACGACGGCGCTCCGGCTCGGTCAGAATTTCGATGGGTTCCACGTAATGACTAGGCTTACTGTTAGGCACAAGACTACCTCTTATTTTAAGAGAGTCCTCGTGTCCTCAGATACGTGGGGCCGCTCCA
>NZ_JBFRCN010000140.1:0-1083 GCF_040965835.1 Paraburkholderia sp. BR10872 | reverse complement strand
AGCATCGAGCGATATATCGAGCAGTACAACCAACACGGCCGGCCGTTCGTATGGACCGCGACCGCCGATTCAATTCTCCAGAAAGTGGCTCGGCTATGCAAAGTTATTTCTGGGACAGAACACTAGCTGCCAACGTCATCGATGCAGTTGCCGCGGGCGGTTCTGTTGGCGTGAAGATCGCAATGCACGTGGCGGCGATGCTGATCACTTTCATTGGTCTCATTGCCCTGCTCAATAACATGGTCTCAGGCATCGCAACCTTCATCGGGTTCCACGATGTAACCTTGCAGTCGCTGCTTGGGCTACTCTTCTCACCACTTGCGTGGGTGATCGGCGTACCTTGACACGACGCATCGATCGCCGGAAACTTCATTGGCGTGAAATTGATCTTGAACGAGTAGTTGCTTATACAGGTTTGGCACCGTACCTGCAAACTACAGCTCAGGTTGCCGCAAGCGGGCTGCAAATCTTGACGCCCAAAACATTGGCGATTGTCTCATTCGCATTGTGCGGGTTCGCCAATTTTTCCTCGATCGCAATCTTGACTGGTAGCTTCGGCGCGATCAACCCGGACATCCGCGGACGCGTCGGCCGATATGGTCTGCGGGCGCTGACTGCGGTCACTTTGTCGAACCTGATGAGCGCGACCATTGCTGGCCTTTTCGTCTCGCTAGTCAACTGCGTCATTGAAATGGCACTGGTCGAATTCGCCGCGATGGATCGTCGTACTTCCATTTAATCGGCTTGGGATTCTTGTTGTGCTCGCGGATACAGCGCATCAGCTTGCGCTCCAGAGCCTTTACCGTGGTGAAGATGCCTCACGCAATCGTGTCGCGCTGGATGACTAGTGAGTCGCGCGATCACGTCGTAGGCCTTGGGTTCGTCAGTCGTGGCGGCCTCACGCGACAAAGTGATGGAGCGCTCGAGACAGGTGGATCAGTTTATAGCTTCCCTAATGTTCTGTCCCAGAAATAACTTTGCATAGCCGAGCCACTTTCTGGAGAATTGAATCGGCGGTCGCGGTCCATACGAACGGCCGGCCGTGTTGGTTGTACTGCTCGATATATCGCTCGATGCTGGTGA
>NZ_JBFRCN010000138.1:0-1254 GCF_040965835.1 Paraburkholderia sp. BR10872 | reverse complement strand
TCCGAAGGTGCGCGAGACGTCGAGCGCGCGCAATACGACGCGCGGTTCGTCTTCGCCATTCGACGGACCACCGCTCGAAGTCTGCGAACCGTCGCCGCCTCCGATCAGATTCCCGAACGGCAAGTCGATCGCGCGTTCGTGATAGTGGCAGCGCGACATCTGCTCGCCGTGCGGCGAGGCCATGCGATGCGGCGGCGGCGCTTCCACGCGGCAACGCGCGTCGGCGAGGCGACAGCGCGGTGCGTAGATGCAGCCGGGCGAGCTCACGCCAGGCGCCGGCAACTCGCCCGGTATCGTGTCGAGCGCGCCCGCATGCTTGTTGCGGCCCTGCGCCGGCAGGCAGCGCAGCAGGCCGACCGTGTACGGATGCCGCGCGCGCTCGAACACGTCGCGCGTGGCGCCTTCCTCGACGAGCCGCCCCGCGTAGAGCACGCCCACGCGTTCGCACATGCGCCCGATCACCGCGAGGTCGTGGCTGATGAGCAGCACCGCCATGCCCAGTTCCGCACGCAGCTTCGCGATGAGGTCGAGCACCTCGGCCTCGACGGTGGCGTCGAGGCCCGTGGTCGGTTCGTCGAGGATCAGGAGCGCCGGGTTCGACGCGAGCGCCATCGCGATCACCACGCGCTGCTGCATGCCGCCCGAGAGCTGATGCGGATAGCTCGCCAGCACGCGGCCCGGATCGGCAATGCGCACACGTTCGAGCATCGCGTGCGAGCGCGAGCGGGCCACGCTCGCGTCGGCGCCTGCGGCTTCGAACGCTTCGTTCAGCTGGCGGGCAATCGTGAGCGTGGGATTGAGTGCGCTGGCGGGGTCCTGATAGACCATCGAAACGGCGTTGGCGCGCAGCGCGCGCAGGCCGTCGGCGTCGAGCGCGAGCACGTCGTCGCCCGCGATCGCGATGCGCCCGGCCTTCACGCGGCCGTTGCGCGGGAGATAGCGCAGCGCGGCGAGCGCGACCGTCGACTTGCCGCAGCCCGATTCGCCGACGAGCCCATACGCTTCGCCGCGCCGGATGCGCAGCGAGACGTCGGTGAGCACGTCGCGGTCGCGCCCGCGCACGCGGTAAGCGACGGTGAGGCCGACGAGCGCGAGCGCGTCGTCGTCGCGCGGCGTACTGAAGGTGGCGAGAGCGGGGCGTGAAGAAGCGGGGCGGTTCACGATTGGAGCACCTCGCGCAGGCTGTCGGCGATCAGGTTCACGGCCACCACGAGCGAGGCGATGGCGAGCGCGTCGAACGCCACGGTCCACCAT
>NZ_JBFRCN010000137.1:0-1283 GCF_040965835.1 Paraburkholderia sp. BR10872 | reverse complement strand
AGAGGTGGCGTCGCTTGTTCGGACAGGGTCCCGAGATTTTAAGTGGAGCGTCCGGGGCGATCATGCTGCCGATTTGATCGCTGGCAGCGTCGCGAAGTATGCCTCATCGGGCGTCTGATCCGCCAGGCTCGAATGAGGACGTTTGCGGTTGTACAGCTCAATATATTGGCCAATGGAGCGCCGGGCGTGGCTGACCGACTCGTAGGCTCTCAAATAAATCTCTTCGTACTTGATGCTGCGCCACACGCGCTCGACGAACACGTTGTCGCGCCAAGCGCCTTTGCCGTCCATCGACAGCCGGATGCCTCGGCCCAGCACCGCCTCGGTGAAGGCTCCCGCTGTGAACTGGCTGCCCTGATCGGTGTTCACGATGTCGGGGTGCCCATAGCGGGCGAACGCTTCTTCCAGCGCTTCAACGGCATGCACGGCCTCCAGCGTGATCGCTACGCGGTGCGTGAGGATCTTGCGGCTGGCCCAGTCCACCACCGCCGTCAGATACACGAAGCCGCGCGCCATGGGAACGTAGGTCGTGTCGAGCGCCCAGGCCTGGTTGGCCCGCTCGATCTTCATGCCACGCAGCAGATACGGCCAGACCTTGTGCTGCGCGTTGCGTCGACTCGTGCTCGGCTTGCAGTACAGCGCCTCCACGCCCATGCGCTTCATGAGCGTGCGCACGTGGCGGCGGCCGACCTCGTGGCCTTCCCGGCGCAGCAGGCGCGCCAGCATCCGTGCACCGGCAAATGGGAACTCCAGATGCAGTTCGTCGATCCGTCGCATCAGACGTTGATCGACTTCGCTGACAGGCCGCGCCCGGTAATATGCGCTCGATCTCGCGATACCAACAAGCCGGACCTGCTGAGAAACCGGCAACGCATGGCCACGGTCAATCATCGCTTTGCGCTCAGCAATCCCGCCTTGGTGAGCGCACCGCTTAAAAAATCATTTTCCAGGCTGAGTTGGCCGATCTTGGCGTGCAGGGTCTTCACGTCCACCGGTGGCTCGCTCGACACCGGGCCGGCCGCACCGAACACGTCAGCCGCACGCTCCTGCAACTGCCGTTTCCATTCCGTGATCTGGTTCGGATGCACATCGAACTGCTGCGCCAGTTCGGCGAGCGTGCGCTCGCCCTTGACTGCCGCCAGGGCCACTTTCGCTTTGAACGCCGCTGAGTGCGTGCGTCGGGTTCGTTTCGTCATTTCCTCGGTTCCTTTGCCTGCATTATCGCTGGCTCAGGCCCCGGCCGTTCCACTTATCCCGCTGTCTGATTTTGCGCGGCCACCTCT
>NZ_JBFRCN010000136.1:0-1313 GCF_040965835.1 Paraburkholderia sp. BR10872 | reverse complement strand
GCTTCCACCTCCAACCTATCAACCTCGTCGTCTTCAAGGGGTCTTACTAATTGGGAAATCTCATCTTGAGGGGGGCTTCACGCTTAGATGCTTTCAGCGCTTATCCCGTCCGTACTTGGCTACCCAGCGGTGCTCCTGGCGGAACAACTGGTACACCAGCGGTACGTCCATCCCGGTCCTCTCGTACTAAGGACAGCTCCTCTCAAATTTCCTACGCCCACGACAGATAGGGACCGAACTGTCTCACGACGTTCTGAACCCAGCTCGCGTACCGCTTTAATGGGCGAACAGCCCAACCCTTGGGACCTACTTCAGCCCCAGGATGCGATGAGCCGACATCGAGGTGCCAAACCTCCCCGTCGATGTGGACTCTTGGGGGAGATAAGCCTGTTATCCCCAGGGTAGCTTTTATCCGTTGAGCGATGGCCCTTCCATGCGGTACCACCGGATCACTAAGCCCGACTTTCGTCCCTGCTCGACCTGTATGTCTCGCAGTCAAGCTCCCTTATGCCTTTGCACTCTTCGAATGATTTCCAACCATTCTGAGGGAACCTTGGGGCGCCTCCGTTACTCTTTAGGAGGCGACCGCCCCAGTCAAACTGCCCACCTGACACTGTCCCCGAACCGGGTCACGGTCCTAGGTTAGAACTCCGATACGATCAGGGTGGTATCCCAACGTCGCCTCCACCTAAGCTGGCGCTCAGGCTTCAAAGGCTCCCACCTATCCTGTACAGATCGTACCAAAGTCCAATATCAAGCTGCAGTAAAGCTCCATGGGGTCTTTCCGTCTTGTCGCGGGTAACCTGCATCTTCACAGGTATTAAAATTTCACCGGATCTCTCGTTGAGACAGCGCCCAAGTCGTTACGCCATTCGTGCGGGTCAGAATTTACCTGACAAGGAATTTCGCTACCTTAGGACCGTTATAGTTACGGCCGCCGTTTACTGGGGCTTCGGTTCATAGCTTCGGATTGCTCCTAACCACTCCCCTTAACCTTCCAGCACCGGGCAGGCGTCAGCCCGTATACTTCGCCTTACGGCTTCGCACAGACCTGTGTTTTTGCTAAACAGTCGCTTGGGCCTTTTCACTGCGGCCCCCTCGTGCTATTCACACTACCGGGGCACCCCTTCTCCCGAAGTTACGGGGTCATTTTGCCGAGTTCCTTAACGAGAGTTCTTCCGCGCGCCTTAGAATTCTCTTCTCGCCTACCTGTGTCGGTTTGCGGTACGGGCACCATCACCTGGCTAGAGGCTTTTCTTGGCAGTGTGAAATCATGACCTTCGGTACTGTAATTTTCCCTCCCCATCACAGCC
>NZ_JBFRCN010000135.1:0-1319 GCF_040965835.1 Paraburkholderia sp. BR10872 | reverse complement strand
CGCCCTCGCGTTGCTCGGCGAGGCGTCGCGCGACTGGGCGCCGGGCGCCGCGCGTATTTCGGCCGCGCTCGCGTGGGAAGGCATCAAGCTGCTTTCCGCCGACGGCCTGCCGGCGGTCGGCAACGTGAGCCATCCGCGCCTGTACGTCAACGCGGGCCACGGGCCGGCAGGCTGGGCACTTTCGCTCGGCTCCGCGCGTCTCATCGCCCAGCAGATCTCCAACGCGGCGCCTGACCTGCCGGCCGATACCATCAAGGCGCTCTCGCCGGGCCGCGATTGAGCCGCGCACGCGTGTGCGGCATTGCCGCGCCGCCGCGCCAGTCCAGCCCGCGCCTGGGGCGTGCCGTCTGAAGGCATGCTCGGGTATCGTTGCGATGTCGCCTCCGAGGACCGCATCGCCATGACGCACGCTCTACATTCCTCCGGCGCCGGGCAACCGGTGCTCGTCTACCCGCACGACCGTGCGGTCCCGCTGCTTACCGTCGAACCGCTGCGCGTGGCCGAAGTCGCCGCGCAGTCGGCTCTGCCTGCCCACACGCTCATGGCGCGCGCAGGCGCCGCCGCCGCGCACTTCCTGAGCGAGCAACTCGCGCACGCGCCCTCGTCGGCGAGCGACAAGCCCGTCTGGTTCGCCGCCGGGCCCGGCAACAACGGTGGTGACGCGCTCGTCGTCGCCACGGAGCTGCATCGCGCGGGCGTCGCCGTGGAAGTCTGCATGCCCGTCGATGTCAAGCCCGACGACGCGCGCTGGGCGCTCGCCGAGGCGCGTGCGGCGGGCGTGCCCATCGCCGCGTCGGTGCCCGGATCGTTCGATGCTTATGGCTGGCTCGTCGACGGCATGTTCGGCATCGGCCTTGCGCGCGGGCTCGAGGGCGTGTTCGCCGAACTCGCCGTAACGCTCTCGGCACGCGCGCGTAGCCATGGCCACGTGCTCGCGCTCGACGTGCCGAGCGGCCTCGACAGCGACACAGGCAACGTCGTCGGCAGCGGTCCGGCGGTGCGCGCAACCCATACCGTGACCTTCATCGCCGCCAAGCCCGGACTGTACACGGGCGTTGGGCGCGACTACGCAGGCGCCGTCGCGGTCGCGCCGATCGGCATCGACACCGCAGGCACACCGGGCGCCGCACACCTGAACGCGCCCGCGCTCTTCGCCGCCGCGCTGCCCGCCCGCGACTTCGCCACTCACAAGGGCACGTTCGGCACGCTCGCCGTCGTCGGCGGCGATACCGGCATGTGCGGCGCGCCGATTCTCGCGGCGCGCGCGGCGCTCCTCACCGGCGCGGGCAAGGTTCACGTGGGCTTTCTCGGCAGCGACG
>NZ_JBFRCN010000134.1:0-1488 GCF_040965835.1 Paraburkholderia sp. BR10872 | reverse complement strand
CCGCCTGGGGAGTACGGTCGCAAGATTAAAACTCAAAGGAATTGACGGGGACCCGCACAAGCGGTGGATGATGTGGATTAATTCGATGCAACGCGAAAAACCTTACCTACCCTTGACATGTACGGAAGTCCGCCGAGAGGTGGATGTGCCCGAAAGGGAGCCGTAACACAGGTGCTGCATGGCTGTCGTCAGCTCGTGTCGTGAGATGTTGGGTTAAGTCCCGCAACGAGCGCAACCCTTGTCCCTAGTTGCTACGCAAGAGCACTCCAGGGAGACTGCCGGTGACAAACCGGAGGAAGGTGGGGATGACGTCAAGTCCTCATGGCCCTTATGGGTAGGGCTTCACACGTCATACAATGGTCGGAACAGAGGGTTGCCAAGCCGCGAGGTGGAGCCAATCCCAGAAAACCGATCGTAGTCCGGATCGCAGTCTGCAACTCGACTGCGTGAAGCTGGAATCGCTAGTAATCGCGGATCAGCATGCCGCGGTGAATACGTTCCCGGGTCTTGTACACACCGCCCGTCACACCATGGGAGTGGGTTTTGCCAGAAGTGGCTAGTCTAACCGCAAGGAGGACGGTCACCACGGCAGGATTCATGACTGGGGTGAAGTCGTAACAAGGTAGCCGTATCGGAAGGTGCGGCTGGATCACCTCCTTTCCAGAGCTCATCGCTCGCAGCGTTTTAAGCGCTCACACTTGTCGGCTGTAAGAAAGACAGACTCAGGGGTCTGTAGCTCAGTCGGTTAGAGCACCGTCTTGATAAGGCGGGGGTCGATGGTTCGAATCCATCCAGACCCACCACTGTCTGTGACGGGCAGTCCCCCTGAAGTATGTGTGACTGGGGGATTAGCTCAGCTGGGAGAGCACCTGCTTTGCAAGCAGGGGGTCGTCGGTTCGATCCCGTCATCCTCCACCAATCCTCAATGCACAGCGTTCTGCACGAAGCAGAACCTTTTGCATTGGCGATTGAGCCAGTCAGAGCGGTATGACGCATCACTGCGAAATATCGGCTGTCGTTCTTTAACAATCAGGAAGAAGTAGTAAAGAGATTCATCCAAAACACACCTGGAGATGGGTGTGGAGTAGGTGAATCAGGGTTGTGATTGTATCGATGTATTTTTAAGTGATCGAAAGATTGCCTTGAAATACGGCGCAACACGAATACTCAACCTGTAGCGAGTGTTCTTCTGCTTGTCCCCTACGGGGATGAGCCCAGAGTAAGCGCTAAAGCGCTAACTCTGGCCGCAAGACACACCCGTTATAGGGTCAAGCGAACAAGTGCATGTGGTGGATGCCTTGGCGATCACAGGCGATGAAGGACGCGGTAGCCTGCGAAAAGCTGTGGGGAGCTGGCAAACAAGCTTTGATCCACAGATGTCCGAATGGGGAAACCCACTCCGAATGGAGTATCCATGGCTGAATACATAGGCCATGCGAAGCGAACGCGGCGAACTGAAACATCTAAGTAGCCGCAGGAAAAGAAATC
>NZ_JBFRCN010000133.1:0-1587 GCF_040965835.1 Paraburkholderia sp. BR10872 | reverse complement strand
CTTTTAGCCAAGTTCAGATGTCCGCTTTTTGGACGATCGTAAGCTAACAGATCGCTGGGAATCCAGTGTTTGGGAGCTTTAATGGCGGCAACAGAACGGATAACAATGACGATGCGCGAGCTGGACAGATTGAAGCTCATTCAGGACGTGGTGGACGGACGGCTCAAGCCGCTGCGCGCAGCGCAGCGGCTCGGGCTGACGACCCGGCAGATTCGCCGGCTGGTTGGCCGGTTTCGTGAGCACGGGCCGCAAGGCCTCGTGTCGCGGCGACGCTCGCGGCCCAGCAACAACCGGCTAGACCGCGTAACGGCAGACCGGGCGCTATCGATTGTCCGTGAGCGTTACGCCGATTTCGGGCCCACGCTGGCCTGCGAGAAGCTCCGGGAATGCCACGGCATCCAGCTGGCGAAGGAGACGTTGCGCAAACTCATGATGGACGCAGGACTATGGGTTCCGCGCCGGCAGCGGCCGCCGAAGATCTATCAGCCGCGCGCACGGCGTACGTGCCTGGGCGAGCTCATCCAGATCGACGGCAGTGAGCATGCGTGGTTCGAGGACCGGGCGCCGCAATGCACGCTGCTGGTGTACGTGGACGATGCGACGAGCCGGCTGATGGAACTGCACTTCACGCAGACGGAATCGACGTTCAGCTACTTCGAGGCAACGCGCGCGTACATCGAGAGCTATGGCAAGCCGGGCGCGTTCTACAGCGACAAGGCCAGCGTATTCCGCAACACCAGCGCCGAGCGTACCGGACGCAGCGTGACGCCGTTCGGTCGCGCGATGTACGAGCTGAACATCGACACGATCTGCGCCAACAGCAGCTCGGCCAAGGGCCGCGTGGAGCGCGCGCATCTGACGCTGCAGGACCGCCTGGTGAAGGAACTGCGGCTGCGCGGCATCAGTACGCTGGCCGAAGCCAATGCATATGCGCCCTCCTTTATGGCCGCCTACAACGCACGCTTTGCCAAGCCGCCGAAGAGTGAGTTCGATGCGCACCGGCCGCTGCGGGCCGATGAGAGCCTCGATACGGTGCTGACGTGGCGCGAACCGAGGAAGGTCAAGAAGTCGCTGACGGTGCAGTACGACCGTGTGCTGTACCTGCTGGACGATACACCGGAGAACCGCAAGCTGATCGATCGGTATATCGAGGTCTGGGAGTATCCGGACGGACGCATCGAGCTGCGGGCGGATGGCCGCGTGGTCCCGTACCGCGAATACGACAAGCTGACCGAGGTGGACCAGGGCGCAGTGGTTGAGCACAAGCGGCTAAGTCACGTACTTCAGGTCTCGCAGGTGATTCAGGCCCAGCGCGATAACGAACGGATTGGTAAAGCGCCTTCGCGAACGCACCGTGGGGACTCGACCCGAACGGAGCGCAAGCAAGGCCACGCGCGCAGGAAGAAGCAACGCGAATTTACACAGGCCGACATCGAGCAGGTGATCGTCGACCTGGCCGGGCAAAAGCAGCCTTCGCAGGCCCAGCGCAAACCAGGTCATCGATCAGCAGGCGTTAATGGAACAGGGGCGAATGCCCTGCCCGTTCATGATCCGATCTTCGACACTGCGTGAGCTGCAACCCGTGAA
>NZ_JBFRCN010000132.1:0-1607 GCF_040965835.1 Paraburkholderia sp. BR10872 | reverse complement strand
GGGGGTGCGGCGGAATTCTTGGACTATTAGGAGCTGGCCCATGTATTCATACGAAGAACGCATCCGAGCGGTCAAACTCTACTTGAAGCTTGGAAAGCGCCTCACCGCGACGGTTCGTCAGTTGGGCTATCCCACAACGAAATCGCTCGAACGTTGGTATCACACGTACGAGCGATGTCTGGATTTGCCGAAGGAACGTATCTGCTTGAGGCCGCGCTATTCGGCGGAACAAAAAAAAGCGGCTACAGACCACTATATGAGTCATGGCCAGTGTCTGGCAGTAACGACAAAGGCCTTGGGATATCCGGGACGCGGGACGCTCGTCGCCTGGCTCGACGAGCTGCATCCTGAGCGAAAGAAGCGCGTTCTCGGGAAGGCTTCGGGTATTCGGTATGCACCGGAGCTCAGGCAGACAGCGGTCATCGATCTGTGCACTCGACGAGAAAGCGCGGAGGAAGTTGCTAAAAGGATTGGCGTGAGCCGGCCAACGTTGTACAACTGGAGAGATCGGTTACTCGGTCAGGAGGCTGCTTCAGCCATGACACGCCGCAACGATCCGCCGCAGAGCTCCGAGAAAGCGACGCTGGAGCAGCAAGTCGAATCACTCCGACGAGACATCCGGAAGCTCCAGATTGAACACGACATTCTGAAGAAGGCCAATGAAATATTAAAAAAAGGCCAGGGCGTCAACCCGCAACTCCTGACGAATCGGGAGAAGACGGCGCTGGTTGATGCCCTGAAACAGACTTACACGCTGCCGGAGCTTTTGGCTGAATTGGGGCTCGCCCGTAGCTCCTACTTCTATCACCGGGCGCGGATACAGGCTGCCGACAAGTATGCGGGTGTACGCAGTGCCATCGCAGATATCTTTGAATTAAACCACCGCTGCTACGGATATCGCCGGGTGCGCGCGGCACTTGGCAGGCAGAAAGTCTTCATCTCGGAGAAGGTCGTTCGGCGCTTGATGAAGCAGGAGCAGCTAAGCGCGGCCACAACGAGGCGACGTCGATACGGCTCCTACGCTGGAGAAATAGGTCCAGCTCCAGAGAACCTTATCAACCGGGATTTCCGTGCCGCAGCACCGAATGAAAAGTGGCTCACAGACATCACTGAGTTCCAGATTCCTGCTGGCAAAGTCTATCTGTCGCCAGTTATTGATTGCTTCGATGGGCTTGTGATCAGCTGGTCGATCGGTACGCGACCAGACGCCGAACTCGTAAACACGATGCTCGATGCCGCCATCGAAGCAATCGGTAGCAGCGACAGCCGACCTGTTGTCCATTCAGATCGCGGTGCGCACTATCGCTGGCCAGGCTGGCTTGCCCGGATACGTGAGGCAAGGCTGATTCGCTCAATGTCGCGCAAGGGCTGCTCGCCCGATAACGCAGCGTGCGAAGGATTCTTTGGACGGCTGAAAACGGAACTGTTTTACTCTCGGGACTGGCAGACCGTCAGCACCGACCAGTTCATCGAGGTCGTTGACTCGTACATTCGCTGGTACAACGAGAAACGGATCAAGATCTCGCTTGGCGCACTCAGTCCGATTGAATACCGGGAGAGCCTCGGGCTGACGACATAAACCCGTCCAAGAATTCCGCCGCACCCCC
>NZ_JBFRCN010000131.1:0-1669 GCF_040965835.1 Paraburkholderia sp. BR10872 | reverse complement strand
CCTCGATCCGTGCACGCGCGCAGGTCTTCGTCGATCCCCGCTCGATCGAACTGCTTGAGCGGATCCAGCTGGTCGCGCCCAGCGACGCAAATATCCTGATCATCGGCGAGACCGGCACGGGCAAGGAACCGATCGCGCGCCACGTCCACAGCCTGAGCGGGCGGCGCGACAAGCCGTTTGTCGCGGTCAACTGCGGCGCGTTTTCTGAAACGCTGGTCGAAAGCGAACTGTTCGGCCACGAGAAAGGCGCCTTCACGGGGGCGTTCAACGCCAAGCCGGGCTGGTTCGAGGCGGCCAACGGCGGCACGCTCTTCCTCGACGAGATCGGCGACCTGCCGCTGTCGATGCAGGTCAAGCTGCTGCGCGTGATGCAGGAGCGCGAGGTCGTGCGGCTTGGATCCCAGCACGGTATTCCGATCGACGTGCGCGTGGTGGCGGCGACGAATGTCCACCTGCAGCACGCGGTGGCGGCCGGGCATTTCCGCAGCGACCTCGGCAATCGCGCTCTGGCCGCGTGCGGAATCCAGTTCGGCGTCGACGTTCGCCTCGTGGCTGGACCTGCGGATCTTGCGCGAACGAAGGCGCATTGCCATGACTAAAGATGCGCCGGCGCGAACGCACCTCCTGCGAGATGTCGCGCAGCGCGGCGCGGCCCGTGCCCGCGAGCACGGCGAGCAGCACCAGCTGGTAGAACGCGGTCTGGTATTTGAAGCGCGTCGAAAAATCGATGATGTCGATCTCGTCCACCTCGGCGGCGACAAACGTGGTCGTGCCGCTGCCCGTCGTGCGCTGGCCAAAGCCATCCCAGTCGTCGTGATGTGTCACGCCGGGCTGCCTCGCGCGCACGGCCGCGATCACGTCTTCGCCCGTGTCGTCGCGGCGCGCAAACACGTCGATCCAGTCAGCGAAGATGCTGCCCGTGCTGTAGTACTTCTCTCCGTTCACCACCCAGCGTGCGCCATCACGTGACACGCGCGTGATCACGTCGCCGATCGCCACGCTGCCGACTTCGGTCCAGGCGTTTCCCACCAGTTCGCCGTCGACAAATCGCCTGAACCAGACGTCGCGCGCCGGGCCTGGCTCCGCGTTGAGCCGGTCCTCGACGAACGCGAAGTGGCCGCGCAGTGCCTGCGGCAAATTCGAATCCGCCTCGGCCAGTTCGATCAGCAACTGAATCAATTGAGGCAGCGAAGCCCCCGCACCGCCGTGCTCGACCGGCACGCGAACGGCGCCGAATCCGGCGGCCTTGAGCCATTCGATCTGCTCATAGGGCAGGCTGCGATCGCGCTCACGCTCGAGCACGCCCTCTGCGATGCGGGCGAAAACGGGTCGAAAACGTGAAGCGAGACGCTCGTAATCCGTACCGGGAGAAAGAACGGGAGCAAGTGCCACCGTGCTGGCGAGATTCAATGCGGCAATAGGGGCTCCAGGTACCGGCTTGATGGGTGGCCCGTGTTCGGGCCTCGTTCCTTACCGATAAAGCAGAAGCCATGCCAATCGTTGGCCGGGGATCAGGTGTGCGCAGGTCGGGAAAACCGCATGCGTGTTGCTGGTTCAGCAACAGCATGCAGCTGATTCACTGCTGGATTTGCAGCGATGCCTGAGCGATCTCGTGATGCCCGGACTGGTCACTGGCGTCATCGCTGCCCGCCTGTTTCGCGACAGTGCG
>NZ_JBFRCN010000130.1:0-1858 GCF_040965835.1 Paraburkholderia sp. BR10872 | reverse complement strand
AGAGAATGAGGCAGCGAACGCGAGCGGCTCATTGACAGCAATTGTTCTCGCTCCAGTTCCGACACGACAACCTCGATTCCTTTACGTCCCATGATCGCCTCCAACACGCCGTGAATTCGATCATAGACCAATCTGAATTTACGTAAAGTTATTTATGGGACAGAATACTAACAGGCTGTTGAATTTGGATCCCGTGTAAAGGGACGAGCGTTATGGATATCGTGTTCATAATCTTTGGTAGCGGATGCGATGCGCGGAATGGATGAGATGCAGGGTCAAGCTGGAGGACTTCGTCCCGGCAGATCACCCATTGCGACCGATCCGGTTGCTGGTGAATTATGCGTTGAAACGACTCAACGGGCTGTTCAGCGTCATCTATGCGGACACCGGCCGTGTCTCGATTGCGCCTGAGAAGCTGATGCGGGCGCTGCTGTTGCAGGTGTTCTACTCGGTGCGCAGCGAGCGCATGCTGATGGAGCAGATGCGCTACAACCTGCTGTTCCGCTGGTTTGTCGGGCTAGCGATTGAGGACGCCGTGTGGGACCACTCGGTGTTCTCGAAGAACCGCGACCGGCTGCTGGAGCATGAAGTCGTGGAAGCGTTCTTCACCGAAGTCATGAGCCTGGCGGACAAGCAGGGCTTGCTGTCGAGAGACCATTTCTCGGTGGACGGCACGCTGATTCAGGCGTGGGCCAGTCACAAGAGCTTCCGCAGCAAGGACGGCCCGGACGATGGTCCGCCGGCCGGCGGTGGCCGCAACGCCAACACTGACTGGAAAGGCGGGCGACGTAGGAATGCCACGCACGAGTCGACTACTGATCCGGAGGCGCGATTGTTCAAGAAGAGCCACAAGAGCCCTGCCATCCTGTGCTACCACGGGCACATCCTGATGGAGAATCGCTCGGGGCTGGTGGTCGGCGCCGTGGTCAGTCACGCAGATGGTTTCGCCGAGCGGGCCAGCGCGTTGCAATTGCTCGATTGCGTGCCAGGCGCTCATGCGAAGACAGTTGGTGCCGACAAGGCGTATGACACCCGCGAATTCGTGAACGATTGCCGCGCTCGCAACGTGACACCGCATGTCGCGCGCAACGATGAGCGTTGGAGCGGCAGCGCAATCGACGGTCGCACTTCGCGGCATGCGGGCTACCGGATTAGCCAGATCATCCGCAAACGAATCGAAGAGCATTTCGGCTGGGGCAAGACCATCGGACGGATCCGGCAGACGGTCTATCGCGGCATCAAGCGCGTCGACCAGCACTTCATGCTGACGATGGTTGCGAGCAATCTGACCCGCATGGCCCGAATGCCAGGGGTGGTGCCGCAAGGAGCGACGCGATGAGCCGACACGGCGCGAAGATTGCGCGCCACAAGGGTTGCATGCGTGCGCATGCCCCGCGCAGATTGCGCGGCGAACCGGTAATTCAGCGGGAAATCACACGCGCAAGCCTCCTGAACATGGCTTCGGTCGTCATGACGGGGCGCTTTTCAACAGCCTGCTAAAGAAGAAAGCCCGTTCTGGCCGCCGATTTTGCCAACATTTTCGGATCAAGGTCGACAAACCTAGCGAGGCCGAATCGTCCACCTTGTACTCGTGCCGCGCCGCTGCCCTCTTGATCCGAGTCCACATGTAACAACGTAGTCCGTCGACGTCGCCGGGGCTGACGCGCCTCGGTGCGTTACCGTGCTACGCGCCGCCGGGTACTGGTCTTTCTCAATCAGAAGCCGGTCGACGCCGTAGACGTGAACGACTTGATACCGGGGCCGGCGGCGACGTAGTCGATAGCCCTCATCGAGCCCCTTCAGGTTCCGCCGTTGGAAGGGACGGCTGTGTCGACCAAGGCCGCGCCACATGGGCTAG
>NZ_JBFRCN010000129.1:0-1942 GCF_040965835.1 Paraburkholderia sp. BR10872 | reverse complement strand
GCTTCGAGCGAAAAGTCCGCGTGGTCGAGCAGCGCGACGTGGCCGAACGCCAGTTGCGCGTCTGTGATGGTGTAAAGCGACATGGATGGAAAGCGATGCGTGCGGTGGACCTGAAGGGGGCATTGTACCGGGCCGCGCAGGTCGGGCCGCGCAGGTCGGGCCGCGCAGGCCGGGCCGCGCAGGCCGGGCCTCCGCGTTTAGCTTCCGTTAGCGCAGCGGCACGCGAACCGTTTTCCGGTAACATCGCGGGTCGCCCGCGCCGCCCTGCCTGTAGATAAAGGGCCGCATGACGGGCCGCGCATCGAATCGACTAGACGAAGGACACGCTGTGAGCGAAGTAATCGAGTACAAGAGCTGGGTCTGCCTGATCTGCGGCTGGATCTACAACGAGGAAGAAGGTCTGCCCGACGAAGGCATCGCCGCCGGCACGCGCTTTGCGGAAATACCCGACGACTGGCGCTGCCCGCTGTGCGACGTGGGCAAGGCGGAATTCGCCGTCGTCGAGTTCTGATTGCGACGATTCCCACGCAGCTAAAGGGCGTCATTTTCGCGCCCGAACACGTTTGCTATACTCTGGGCCCTGCGCCGCGATATCGCTCGGACCTGCAAGGCCGAACCGGTTCGCGCGCCGCTCCGCGCCATGACGGGTCACTTGGGAAACATGGCGATCGAACGGAGCCATGCTCGACCTCGCGCTCCCTGTAGTTCAATGGATAGAACAAGTGCCTCCTAAGCGCTAGATGCAGGTTCGATTCCTGCCAGGGGGACCAGCCGCTGGGCCACCCCGAGCCGCGCAGGCCGGGCCGCGAAATCCGCAACCGGTTCGCAGATTCCCGTCCCGTCTCTTTCGCGCACTCGCGCACCCTCTTTCCCGAGCAGGTTTTCCATGGACATCAACAAGCAAGTCGCCGCCCTCACCGCATCGGAACTGCAGACGGCCGGAGCCAGCCAGGCCACCGCCATCGCCGTGAGCGTGCTGCTGCGCCACCTCAATTCGCCCGAACTCGCCCGCCAGCTGGGCGCCGCGTTCGAGAACCACCAGGCCGTCATGCTGCAGACGCCTTGGCCCGAGCAGATGCTGAACTCGTTCGAAGCGACGCGGCGTTTCTTCGAAAGCGCGGCCCAGGTGCAAGGCGCGACGCCGCCGGCTGCCGAATAAACGGAAGCTGACCGGCTAATTACGGGTAAATACCGAGTTAAATAACCCTAAAGTAGGGAAAAATAGTGCCGTAAAGGCCTTCATGGACTCCACGCGTCCCCTCCCCGCCGGTCATATGATGTCGACCCTCATCGATCAGGATATCGCGCACATTCGCCGCGTGATGCCGCTGTCACTCGCCGGCGACTTCGGCGGGCCGATTCTCCCCGCGCTCTACTGGCGCCAGCGCCTGCACCGCCTGCTCGACACCGGTCACGTGAACAAGGGCCAGCTGTGTGAAATCGACAGCCTGCTGCTGATCCTCGACCTGCACGAGCTAAACGTCGCCTCGGCCTCCGCGGCCCTCGCGAAGCAGGCAAACGCCGGCCCGCAACACTCCTGACTTCCCGCTGTATTCAACGCTCGCGCGTGCAGGCATTCGCCTGCGCGGCGCACGTCCGCGCACGCACATCGGGAATTCCTGGTGCCGCGGGTCGACCATCGGTCATAATGTCCGCAAAAATACCCTAACGAGGACTCCGTGCTCACGGCCGAACCGAGAGACCTGCTCCAGCAGGCACGCAAGCGTTTCACGCAACAGCAGATCGCCACACACGTCGGCCGCGACGTGAAGACCGTGCGGCGTTGGGAAAAAGGCGAGACGCCCTGCCCCGCGATGCTCGAAGCCGCACTGCGCGAACTGCTGCTAGGCGGCGCTCACGCCAATGGCGGCGCGGCGCGCTTTCGCTTCATCGACCTGTTCGCCGGCATCGGCGGCATCCGCAAGGGGTTCGAGGCCCACGG
>NZ_JBFRCN010000128.1:0-2162 GCF_040965835.1 Paraburkholderia sp. BR10872 | reverse complement strand
AACGGGGCGCCGCCCATCAGGCGGCTTCAGGCGTGGCGCTGGGCGGGCGGCGTGAGGCCGGTGCGGGTTTGCGAGACGGGCGCGACCGGCGCGCGGTTGGCGCGGTTGGCCTTCCATTTGGCACGCACGTAGGGCCGGTCGTGACCCGAAACCGTGAGCGCGATGTGCGTGACCCAGCGATGCGTCGGCACATGCACGTTGTGCAAGGCGACAGTCAGCGCCGCGAGGCTCAGCGCGACGGCCGCCGCTGAAATTCGCCGGGCTTGCGCCTGCCACCAGTAGCGCGCGAACACGAGCGCGGTGAGCGCCCCGACCACGCAGCCCGTGACAGCCTCGGAAGGCGAGTGAGCGTCGAGCACGACACGCGAGAGCGCGACTGCGAGTCCCACCGCGAGGCCTATGGTCACGCCCGTGGCGCGCACGAAGGACGGCGCGCCTTGCAGCATCAGGAAAAACGCGACGGGATAGACGGCCGTGGACAACATGGCATGGCCGCTGATCCCCGTGAAATCCAGTTCTCTTACCCCCACGCCCCAGCCGAGAAACGCGATCTTGGTGAGCGTCACCAGGCCGATGGCCAGACCGAGCACAAACACCCAGCTCGCCGCCATGCGCCACGAGTAGCCGACTATCAGCCACAGCGCGATAGCCAACGCCAGCGGCAGGGTGAGGCCGGCGCCGCCGAGGTTGGTAATCGAGTACCAAAGGTGAAGGGGCAAATCTGGCATGGTCCGCGCTGCCGGCTGTCTGAAGAGGATCCTGGGGTTGCAGGTGCTTAACCGCTACTTCATAGCGACTTAACGCGCGAGCCGCCTGGCTGGCCGACACGCGCGTGAGACACGCATCCAGTATAGCTGCCTCGCATAGACGAAGGCGTGCCTCGACGAACGAACGCGCGGACAGAACCCAGCCTGTTCGATCTGCAGCGTCATCCAAATGGTGTTATTGTGCGTTGCACAACGACGGATCGCGGCAAAACGCCACGATGTGTCGGACCCTTTTACGAGGCCATAGATGACGAAAAATCTGACGAAGCTATGGGCAGGTGGCATGCGACGTCTGCTCGCCATCCAGACCCGGGCGACCCGCGACGCCCTGAAAGGCGCGGGGATCGATGCACCCAAGCCGCAGGCAATCTGGCGCGCCGCTCAGGCCGCAGCCGAGCAGGCGGCCAGGCGCGTCACGCCGGGGCAGGCGCGCAGCGCGCCGGTGCGCGAGTCGCGCGTGGGTCCGCGTGCGGCCGCCTGGGCCGCGGGCGAATGGCGCCGCGCGGAGCACCTTGTACCGGCGAACGACCTGCATGCCGGACGTTCCCTGCCTTACGGGCTGTACCTACCGACGGCGCGCAAGACGCGGGGCATGCCGCTCGTCGTGATGCTGCACGGCTGCAAGCAGTCGATGGATTCCTTCGCCGAAGGCACCCGCATGAATCTGCTCGCCGACCGTCATGGCTTCGCGGTGGTGTATCCCGAGCAGTCGGAACGCGCGCATCCGCATCAATGCTGGCATTGGTACGACTCGCGCGACGCGGCGGGCGGCGGCGAGGCGGCATCCGTCGTTTCGCTGGTCGATGCGCTCGTCGAGGAGCATGGCTTCGACCGCTCGCGCGTCTATCTGGCCGGTTTGTCAGCGGGAGCAGGGCTCGCGATGCTGCTCGCGGTGCGCTCGCCCAGCCGTTTTGCCGCCATCGCGCTGCATTCCGGCCCCGCTTTCGGTGAGGCGCGCTCGGGCGTGACAGCGCTCGATGTGATGCGGCGCGGCGTGCACCACGATCCAGTGGCGCTCGTCGATACCCAACTGGGCGAGCGCATCCATCCGGGCATGCCCGCGATCGTCGTGCAGGGCGAGGCGGATGCCGTCGTCGCGCCCGTCAACGCGGAACAGCTCGCGCTGCAACTGCTGCGTCTGAACGGTCTTGCGGATACGCGCGGCGTGCGTCAGGGCGTCGTGTCGCGCGAGACCTTCAAGGAGGGTTATCGCGAGCAGGATTACGAGCTAGACGGCGCGAGTGTCGTGCGGTTGTGCCGCGTGGCGGACCTCGACCACGCCTGGAGCGGCGGCGATGACACCGTACCGTTCCACTCCTCGACGGGACCGGACGCGAGCACGTTGATCTGGGACTTTTTCGAGGCTCAACGCCGGGAGGCCTTCGACGAGGCCTA
>NZ_JBFRCN010000127.1:0-2281 GCF_040965835.1 Paraburkholderia sp. BR10872 | reverse complement strand
AATGAGCAACTGTCTTACCTGTCAAGCCGTGTGGATGGATTCATCCCACGGCTTTCCTGTTTTTGCGATGGCGTTGAGGATAGTCAGCAGCTTTCTCATGCAGGCAACCAGAACAACCTTGTTCGGCTTGCCGGTGGCGACGAGCCGATGGTAGAAGGCCCCAATGACCGGGTTGAAGCGTACGGCCGCTAACGTCGCCATGTACAACATGCGCCTGACAGCGGCACGTCCGCCGAAGATCATTCGTTTGCCGCGAAACGCTCCCGAGTCGCGGTTGAAGGGCGCTACCCCGATCAGCGCACTGACCTCACGCCGCGTCAGCTTGCCGAGTTCTGGCACGTCGGCGATCAGCGTGGCGACGGTAGCGGGTCCTACTCCGCGAACACTGGATAGCAGTTCGACCAGGCCGGTGTGATGCGCCTTGACGTGCTTCGCCAGGGCAGCTTCAACAGCCTTGAGCTGACCTTGAAGAACCTCAATGACGGCGGTTAGACTCCCGCGTACGGCTTCGTGGCTGATTCCAAGTCGTTGTCGCTCTGACGTCAACAATGTGACGATCTGGCGACGACGGGCAACGAGGGCTTGAAGCTCCTGCTGCAGCGGCGAAGGCAGGATTTTGACTATCTTGTCCCTGTCGCTTCGCTGCGCAAGCACTTGGGCAAGCTGAGCCAGAGCACGCGCGTCAATCCGGTCGGTTTTCGCGAGATTTCCCATTGCCTTCGCGAAGTCGCGGGCTTGCCGGGGATTCACGATAGCAACTGCGTAGCCGGCGCTTTGCAACGCACAACCAGCCGCCACCTCGTAGCTTCCTGTGGCTTCCAGTACCACAAGATCAACCTGGCATTCAGCAAGGGCGGTGAGCAGCTCTTCGTGGCCTGCTGGCGTGTTGGGATAGGTGGTGACGCTTCCTGCAACTCCGAAGGCGACATCAAGGGTGGCTTTTGCCACGTCAATTCCGACAGCGATTTTTTCAGACATGGTTCCCCGGATCCCATTCTTGTGAATGCGAATTTGAATTCAAGCAACTGTTCGGGCTTATCGAAGAACGGTAGCGGTCATACGCCGAATGCTCATTAACGGGCTTTCAGGCCCATGATGGTTATCAGGCTGCATGACCGCCGTCCGTGAGCAGAAAGATACAAGCAACTGTCTTACCTGTCAAGCCGTGTGGATGGATTCATCCCACGGCTTTCCTGTTTTTGCGATGGCGTTGAGGATAGTCAGCAGCTTTCTCATGCAGGCAACCAGAACAACCTTGTTCGGCTTGCCGGTGGCGACGAGCCGATGGTAGAAGGCCCCAATGACCGGGTTGAAGCGTACGGCCGCTAACGTCGCCATGTACAACATGCGCCTGACAGCGGCACGTCCGCCGAAGATCATTCGTTTGCCGCGAAACGCTCCCGAGTCGCGGTTGAAGGGCGCTACCCCGATCAGCGCACTGACCTCACGCCGCGTCAGCTTGCCGAGTTCTGGCACGTCGGCGATCAGCGTGGCGACGGTAGCGGGTCCTACTCCGCGAACACTGGATAGCAGTTCGACCAGGCCGGTGTGATGCGCCTTGACGTGCTTCGCCAGGGCAGCTTCAACAGCCTTGAGCTGACCTTGAAGAACCTCAATGACGGCGGTTAGACTCCCGCGTACGGCTTCGTGGCTGATTCCAAGTCGTTGTCGCTCTGACGTCAACAATGTGACGATCTGGCGACGACGGGCAACGAGGGCTTGAAGCTCCTGCTGCAGCGGCGAAGGCAGGATTTTGACTATCTTGTCCCTGTCGCTTCGCTGCGCAAGCACTTGGGCAAGCTGAGCCAGAGCACGCGCGTCAATCCGGTCGGTTTTCGCGAGATTTCCCATTGCCTTCGCGAAGTCGCGGGCTTGCCGGGGATTCACGATAGCAACTGCGTAGCCGGCGCTTTGCAACGCACAACCAGCCGCCACCTCGTAGCTTCCTGTGGCTTCCAGTACCACAAGATCAACCTGGCATTCAGCAAGGGCGGTGAGCAGCTCTTCGTGGCCTGCTGGCGTGTTGGGATAGGTGGTGACGCTTCCTGCAACTCCGAAGGCGACATCAAGGGTGGCTTTTGCCACGTCAATTCCGACAGCGATTTTTTCAGACATGGTTCCCCGGATCCCATTCTTGTGAATGCGAATTTGAATTCAAGCAACTGTTCGGGCTTATCGAAGAACGGTAGCGGTCATACGCCGAATGCTCATTAACGGGCTTTCAGGCCCATGATGGTTATCAGGCTGCATGACCGCCGTCCGTGAGCAGAAAGATACAAGA
>NZ_JBFRCN010000126.1:0-2298 GCF_040965835.1 Paraburkholderia sp. BR10872 | reverse complement strand
GCATGAGGCGGCTCGTCGTATACGAGCGGCGGTTGGGCAATAGCCGCATGAGCTGCGCGGGCGGCAGCGGCTGCGTCACGACGATGAACGAGCCGACCGGCGCAAGACGCCGCCGGTACCACGCGAACGGCCCATGCCGCGAAGGACCCGTGGCGATCAATACCTGTTGCGCATGCAACGTTCCGCGCGCCGACTCCACGCGATAGCCGCCGCCCTCTTTCGCGATGGACGTCACGGCGGCGTGCTCGTAGAGCCGTGCGCCGCGCCGTACCGCGGCGTTCGCGAGCCCTATCGCGAAGCGGCCCATGTGCATCTGACCGCCGTGCTTCTGGAGCAGTCCGCCATGGAAGCTGTCCGATTCCACCTCACTGCGAATCTGTTCGCGGCCGATGATCTCGACGTCCGGATCGACTTCGCGGCGAATCAGCTCGGCCGTTCGCTCGAGGTGTTCGAGGTGATGCGGTTTCGCCGCGAGCTTGAGCTTGCCCGAAGCGAGATAGTCGCAGTCGATGCCCTCTTCGCGAATGAGCCGCTCGACCGTGTCGACGGCCGCCGCGTAAGCGCGGTAGCAACCCTGCGCGCGCTCGACGCCCAGTTGCCCGCGCAGCGCCGCATAGTCCTGCGCGACGCCGGTATTGCACTGGCCGCCGTTGCGCCCCGACGCGCCGCCACCCATGCGCCCCGCGTCCAGCACCGCGACGCTCGCGCCACGGCGCCCGAACGCGAGCGCCGCGGAAAGCCCCGTGAAGCCGCCGCCCACCACCGCGACGTCCACGCGGCCTTCCACCGGTCCCTCGCTTGCGAGCAGACCGCCAGGGGCGGTGTCGAGCCAGTAGGAGTCGAGCTTCATCGGGCGGCCTCGGCTAGCGCGTTTCTCAAAGACCCAGATGCGAAGCGAGTTCGCCGATCGTCTCGACTTCGTAGTACTCGTAGTACGGCGTGCCCGGCTCGTGGCCGCGCTTGACGAACGCCTTGTGCTCGATGCCCATGTCGTGCGCCGTCATGAGGTCGTAGCGCAGGCTCGACGAAACATGCAGCACGTCGCCGGGGTTGCAGTTCAGCTGGTCGAACATGTACTCGAAGCCCTGCATGCGCGGCTTGTACGACTGCGCCTGCTGCGCCGTGAACACGCGGTGGAACGGCGCGCCGAGTTTGTCGACATTGCTCTGGATCTGGTCGTCCGAAGCGTTCGAGAGAATCACGAGCTTGTACTTCTTCGCGAGGCGCGAGAGGCCTTCCGGCACGTCCGGGTGCGGGCCCCAGGTCGGCACGGCGGTGTAGAACTTTTCCGCTTCGGCCTCGATGAACTCGACGTTCATGCGCTTGCAGGCGCGGCGCACCGAATTGACGACCACGTCGCGGTACGGCTTCCATGCGCCGAGCACCTCGTCGCGGCGATAGCCCGCGAAGAACGCGACGAACTTCTCGAGGTCGGCGCCCTTGAGGCGGTCGCCATACATCTCGCGCGCCGTGTCGGCCATGCGGAACTTCGTCAGCGTGCCGTAGCAGTCGAACGTGATGTACTTCGGCTCGAAATCGATCATGATGGCAATCCTTTCGTGTGATGAACCCGCTTGGGGCTCAGTGGCGAAAACAGGTGGAAGTGCGTCCCTGTGGAAAATTTAAACAGCGCAAAATTTGGGGTTGGCGTCGAATCGTGGGGCCTGCACGGTATAAACGACGCGTTTGCAGGGGCCGCCGCAGCAGATTCTGCGGTGGCGCCATCGCGCGGGCCATAGCCGAATGACCGTGCGTTTTCGTGCGTGATTCGTCAGCTTTGCAGTCAGCATGGCGTCAGGTTCTCGTATCGATCAGCACGCTCTTGAAACGCAGGTGCGCTTCGTAACCCTGGCGCCCGAGATCCTTGCCCATGCCCGAGCGTTTGTATCCGCCCGTCGGGATCATGAAATCGTTGCTGCGGCCGTAGCGGTTGACCCACACGGTGCCCGCCTCCAGCGCGCGCACGAGGCGCAGCGCGCGGCCGATGTCCGCGGTGTGCACGCCGGCCGCCAGGCCGTATTCGGGATGCGAGGCGAGCGCGAGCGCCTCTTCCTCGGTGTCGAAGGTCTGCACCGTGAGCACCGGGCCGAAGATCTCGGCGCGCACCGCCTCGGTCTGCGCCGTCACGCCGGTGATGATGGTGGGCAGGTAGAACGCGCCGGGCACGGGCGCGTCCGCGCGGCGGCCACCGCAGTAGAGCGTGGCGCCTTCGGCCACGCTGCGCTCGACGATGCCTTCGATGCGCGCGGCCTGGGTTTCCGAAATGATGGGCGGCAGCGTCGTGCCCGAAGCCCACGT
>NZ_JBFRCN010000125.1:0-2537 GCF_040965835.1 Paraburkholderia sp. BR10872 | reverse complement strand
AAGGTAAGCGGCTCACGGCGGCCGTCGTAGACGGCTGCAGGGACCGGCATCAAAGTGATGTCCATCATTTTCGAAGTGATGGACACCACTTTGTCAGAGCCAACACAGAGGCCCGGCAGCCGGAAAGGTCGCCCGAACCATAATCCCGAATTCCGACGTCGCCTGGCGATGGCAGCTTGCGAACCAGGGGTGTCAATCGCCCGGTTGGCCCGTGAGAACGGCTTGAACGCGAACCTCGTGTTCGCGTGGCGGCGCCGGTATCTGGCGGAACAGCAAGCCGAGGCGGTACAACTCGTTCCGGTGGCGATCGTCAACGAGGAGTCATCGGTCAATGAACCTGCGGCGCCGTCAGAGCCAGAGATCGTGCGACCAGCTGTGCCCGCTGGTTCAATCGAGGTTCGGATCGGCCGGGCGGTGGTTAAGGTCGACGGTATTGTCGACGCCGAGATGCTTCGAACGGTTTTGGAGAGCCTGCGCTCGTGATTTCTCTGCCAACAGGTACGCGTATCTGGCTCGTCGCGGGCATCACGGACATGCGCTGCGGCTTCCAGGGCCTGGCTGCCAAGGTGCAAGTGGCGCTTGAGGAGAACCCGCTGGGCGGTAACGTCTTCATCTTCCGCGGACGCCGGGGCGATCTCGTGAAGGTGCTTTGGGCTACTGAGGACGGACTCTGGCTTCTCGCGAAGCGGTTGGAGCGAGGGCGTTTCGTCTGGCCACAGGCCGATGGCGGCAAGGTCTTCCTGACCTCCGCTCAACTGTCGATGTTGCTTGAGGGCATCGACTGGCGGCAACCACGCCGCACCGCCGCACTGTCGATGTTGTAAACCGCGCGGAAGGCTCGTAAACTGCGCCTCATGTCGAACGGCGCCGATCTCCCTGAGGATGTTCACGCGCTGCAGGCCTTGGTGCTTGCGCAACGCGCATCGCTTGCTGAACAAAGTGGAGAGATTGAGCGGCTGCTGCAGGACATGGCCGAGCGGGAACTCGAGATCGAGCGGCTGAAAGCGCAGATCGACAAGCTCAAGCGGATGCACTTCGGTCGCAAGTCCGAGCAGCTTGACCGGCAGATCGACCGGCTTGAGACCGAGCTGGAAGACCTGGCTGCCGGGCGCGGCGTTGCCGATGTGCGCCGGGCCCGCGCCTCGACCGCGAGCACGTCTGGCGTCAACGCGTCGCCGCAGGAGGCGCTGCCGCCCCATCTGCCGCGCGAAGAGCATACGCTTGAACTCGATCCGGGCTGCCCACTGTGCGGCAACGTCATGCAGTTGATCGGCGAAGACACGTCCGAACAGCTCGCCCGTGTCTCGGCCGCCTTCAAGGTGATCCGCACGATCCGGCGCAAGGGCGTCTGCACCTGCTGCAAGCACTTCTCGCAGCCGCCGATGCCCGGCCTGCCAATCGAGCGCAGCATTGCCCACCCGAGCCTGTTGGCTGACATCCTCATCTCGAAGTATGCGGACCACCCCCGTTGTACCGTCAGTCGGAGATTGCCGCACGCGACGGCGTCGCGCTCGACCGCGCCAGCATGGGGCGCTGGGTTGGTCAATGCGAGGAGCTCTGCCGCCCGCTGACCGAGGCGCTGCGCCGCTATACGATGGCCGGCACGAAGCTGCATGCGGATGACACACCGATCCCCGTGCTTGTGCCGGGCAACAAGAAGACCAGGACCGGTCGCCTGTGGGTCTACGTGCGTGACGATCGCCGCTCTGGCTCGAACGAACCGCCCGCAGTATGGTTCGACTACTCGTCTGACCGCAAAGGCATCCATCCCCAGACCCGCCTTGCCGGATTCGAGGGCATCCTCCAAGCGGATGGCTACGATGGCTTCAACGAGCTGTACGCGAGCGGTAGAGTTCGTCAGGCAGCTTGCTGGGACCATGCCAGGAGACGGTACTACGAACTTCATGCGAGCACGCCAACGGACGACACGCAGGAACTGCTCGATATGATCGGCGAGCTCTACAGCATCGAAGCCAATATCCGCGGCCAACCAGCCACCGAACGGCTGCGAGTGCGGCAAGAGAAGAGCAAGCCGCTGCTCATCGCATTCGAGACGAAGATCCGGGCCAAGGTCGCGACGTTGTCGCGCAAGTCGGGTCTGGCCGGCGCAATCAACTACTCGCTGAATCGCTGGGCCGAATTGATGTTGTTCTGCGAAGATGGGCAGGCCGAGATTAGCAATATCCTGGCCGAAAATGCTTTGCGCTGTGTTAGCCTGGGTCGCAAGAACTTCATGTTTGCCGGTTCCGACAGCGGTGGCGAGAGGGCCGCCGCGATGTACGGTCTGATCGGCAGTTGCAAGCTCAACGGCATCAATCCGCGAGCCTATCTCGAATACGTCTTGACCCATATCGCCGATCACAAAGTCAACCGCATCGAAGAGCTACTGCCCTGGAATGTGGCCCCCAGGCTGCGCGGCAAGGCCGACCCTCCTGCCTCCATCCCCTGATTGCGGGTAGGCACAGACAGAATCACGCTCGCCGAGCATGCCTCACTTACGCGCATAACGTCGAGAGCGGCCCACGCGAGCCGCTTAC
>NZ_JBFRCN010000124.1:0-2735 GCF_040965835.1 Paraburkholderia sp. BR10872 | reverse complement strand
CGCTTCCACACCTGACCTATCAACGTCCTGGTCTCGAACGACCCTTCAAGGGGATCAAGTCCCCGGGGAAGTCTCATCTTGAGGCGAGTTTCCCGCTTAGATGCTTTCAGCGGTTATCTCTTCCGAACATAGCTACCCGGCGATGCGACTGGCGTCACAACCGGTACACCAGAGGTTCGTCCACTCCGGTCCTCTCGTACTAGGAGCAGGCCCCCTCAAACTTCCAGCGCCCACGGCAGATAGGGACCAAACTGTCTCACGACGTTTTAAACCCAGCTCACGTACCTCTTTAAATGGCGAACAGCCATACCCTTGGGACCGGCTACAGCCCCAGGATGAGATGAGCCGACATCGAGGTGCCAAACACCGCCGTCGATATGAACTCTTGGGCGGTATCAGCCTGTTATCCCCAGAGTACCTTTTATCCGTTGAGCGATGGCCCTTCCATACAGAACCACCGGATCACTATGACCTGCTTTCGCACCTGTTCGACTTGTGAGTCTCACAGTCAAGCACGCTTATGCCATTGCACTATCAGCACGATTTCCGACCGTACCTAGCGTACCTTCGTACTCCTCCGTTACCCTTTGGGAGGAGACCGCCCCAGTCAAACTGCCTACCATGCACTGTCCCCGATCCGGATCACGGACCAAGGTTAGAACCTCAAACAGATCAGGGTGGTATTTCAAGGACGGCTCCATGCAGACTAGCGTCCACACTTCACAGCCTCCCACCTATCCTACACAAACCGGTTCAAAGTCCAATGCAAAGCTACAGTAAAGGTTCATGGGGTCTTTCCGTCTAGCCGCGGGGAGATTGCATCATCACAAACACTTCAACTTCGCTGAGTCTCGGGAGGAGACAGTGTGGCCATCGTTACGCCATTCGTGCAGGTCGGAACTTACCCGACAAGGAATTTCGCTACCTTAGGACCGTTATAGTTACGGCCGCCGTTTACCGGGACTTCAATCAAGAGCTTGCACCCCATCATTTAATCTTCCGGCACCGGGCAGGCGTCACACCCTATACGTCCACTTTCGTGTTTGCAGAGTGCTGTGTTTTTATTAAACAGTCGCAGCCACCAGTTTATTGCAACCCCTTCACCCTTCTGGCGCAAGCCAGTCAAGCTACCAGGGCGTACCTTATCCCGAAGTTACGGTACCAATTTGCCGAGTTCCTTCTCCCGAGTTCTCTCAAGCGCCTTAGAATACTCATCTCGCCCACCTGTGTCGGTTTGCGGTACGGTCACTGTTGAACTGAAGCTTAGAGGCTTTTCTTGGAACCACTTCCAGTTGCTTCGTCTCCGAAGAGACTGGCCTCACACCCTTGAATCCCGCGCCCGGATTTGCCAAAGCGCCTTCTCCAATGCAAGGACCGGGACTTCCAACACCCGGACAACCTTCCGCGATCCGTCCCCCCATCGCATTCAACAATGGTGCAGGAATATTGACCTGCTTCCCATCAGCTACGCATTTCTGCCTCGCCTTAGGGGCCGACTCACCCTACGCCGATGAACGTTGCGTAGGAAACCTTGGGCTTACGGCGAGGGGGCCTTTCACCCCCTTTATCGCTACTCATGTCAGCATTCGCACTTCCGATACCTCCAGCACGCTTTTCAACGCACCTTCGCAGGCTTACGGAACGCTCTCCTACCATGCATATAAATATGCATCCGCAGCTTCGGTATATGGCTTAGCCCCGTTACATCTTCCGCGCAGGACGACTCGATCAGTGAGCTATTACGCTTTCTTTAAAGGGTGGCTGCTTCTAAGCCAACCTCCTGACTGTTTTAGCCTTCCCACTTCGTTTCCCACTTAGCCATATTTGGGGACCTTAGCTGGCGGTCTGGGTTGTTTCCCTCTTGACACCGGACGTTAGCACCCGATGTCTGTCTCCCGTGATTGCACTCTTCGGTATTCGGAGTTTGCTATGGCGACGTAATCCGCAATGGACCCATCAACCATGACAGTGCTCTACCCCCGAAGGTGATACACGAGGCACTACCTAAATAGTTTTCGGAGAGAACCAGCTATTTCCAGGTTTGTTTAGCCTTTCACCCCTATCCACAGCTCATCCCCTAACTTTTCAACGTTAGTGGGTTCGGTCCTCCAGCACGTGTTACCGTGCCTTCAACCTGGCCATGGATAGATCACCTGGTTTCGGGTCTACACCCAGCGACTGGACGCCCTGTTCGGACTCGCTTTCGCTACGCCTGCCCTATTCGGTTAAGCTTGCCACTGAATGTAAGTCGCTGACCCATTATACAAAAGGTACGCCGTCACCCCTTGCGAGGCTCCGACTGTTTGTATGCATGCGGTTTCAGGATCTGTTTCACTCCCCTCCCGGGGTTCTTTTCGCCTTTCCCTCACGGTACTGGTTCACTATCGGTCGATCACGAGTATTTAGCCTTGGAGGATGGTCCCCCCATCTTCAGACAGGATTTCACGTGTCCCGCCCTACTTGTCGTACACCTAGTTCTTCCATTCCGCCTTCGCCTACGGGGCTATCACCCACTATGGCCGCACTTTCCAGAGCGTTTGGCTGACGGTACAGATAAAGAGTACAGGCTGGTCCCATTTCGCTCGCCACTACTTTGGGAATCTCGGTTGATTTCTTTTCCTGCGGCTACTTAGATGTTTCAGTTCGCCGCGTTCGCTTCGCATGGCCTATGTATTCAGCCATGGATACTCCATTCGGAGTGGGTTTCCCCATTCGGACATCTGTGGATCAAAGCT
>NZ_JBFRCN010000123.1:0-2773 GCF_040965835.1 Paraburkholderia sp. BR10872 | reverse complement strand
TATCAGGCGCTTGGATTCCGGCCGATGGCCGAGCACCAGCGCCGGTATGTCGTGCGCTGGCTGAAAGAACGCCTGACAGGTCGGCCCGACCGCGGTGACTTGCTTTACGAATTGAAACGCTGGCTCTACGAGCATCGCATTCTGATCGTCCACGATCGACTGCTCAGGCGGTTCATCGTAAGGGCAGGGCGAGATGTTGAGGAATCTTTATCGAACGGACTGGTTTGTGCGTTCGGCGACACGACGCTGGATCACTGGAGTCGGCTGTTGGTTCAGCCCGAGAGTGACCATGGAAGCTTGCAGCAATGGTTGTGGTCCGTACCGCTGCGGCAGTCTACGCATCAGATGAGTGACGTGTTCACAAAGATCGACCGCCTCTATGTGGTCGGCGTTCATCAGGGCTGGCCAACAGTTTGCAACGAGGCCACTGTGCGGCACTACGCGCGGCGCTGCGCGCGTCGGCCGCCTTCGACGGGTAAGCGCGTGGAGCAACGATCGCGCAAGCTGGAAGTCGCCTGCTTCATGCGTTACGCGCTGTGCTCCGCAACCGATCAGTTGCTATCGATGCTGCGCCGCTGGATTCTGAAGGCGGCCAATGACGCGATGCGCGAGGTCGAAGTGATCCTGTTCGATCCGAAGGCACGTCTGCGCGAATTTGCATCGGCTGTAAAAGCCGTCGCACTTGACGCAGAGTTATCGCGCGAGGATCTCAGCGCGAGATTGTGCGAATTGGCCGACCGCGCCCTCGACCGGCGTACACCGACCCGGCGCAGTCTGGTTCGCTCGCGCCTGCTCGCGAAACGCGGAAAGGCGCGTGCGATGCTTGGCAGGCTCATCCGTCTGCCATTTGAAGCGCAGACCGACCACCCAGTCATCAATGCACTTGAGGTGCTACGCGGAATCTACGCCCGTAAGCGCTACACTTTGCCGGACCATGTCGCAATCCGACTCGGGCGAGCCTGGCGAGAAGCGATCGACAGCTATGACCGGTATAAGGCGCTACTGGCCTTCGAGTGGGCGACGCTCTTTGCGCTACGCGTCGCATTGCGCAATGGCTCCGTTTTCATCGATCACAGCTTCGCGTTCCGCAGTCAGGCGATGCTCCTGATTCCGCCTGACGAATGGAAAGCGAAACGCAACCATTTCTATGGCCATCTGAAGCTGCCGCAAGACCCGAAAGAATTCCTCGGCCCGCTGATCGAACATCTTGACCGGAGCCTGATTATGCTGCGCGACGCGACCATGCGCGGCGACGTACATATCGACAGCGCGGTGCATCTTGATCCATTGTCGGCGCAAACTTCGAATCCCGCGCTCGAGGCCTTGCGGCGGGCAATCTTCTCCAGGTGCCCGGATGGGCAACTGCCTGAAATCATTCTCGAGGTTGACAGCACAACGCGTTTCAGTTGGCTTCTGCTCGGACGCGAACCCCGCTCGCGCGTCGAGCTGCTGATGGTCTACGCGGCGGTCCTGGCACACGGGACATCGCTGACCGCGGCCGACATCGCCCGCATGGTGCCAGACCTGGCGTCGGCGGCGATCAGGCAGATGATGAACCGAATTGCCGATGAGCGGAAGCTTCGCCAGGCTGCTGATGCAGTGCTGAAATTCATGCATCGGCATCCGATCGCGGCACATTGGGGTCGCGCCGATCTGGCATCGTCGGACATGATGTCGCTGGAAACGGCTCGTACAGTGTGGCAAGCGCGGGTCGACCCGCGTCGACGCACCAAATCGATCGGCATGTACACGCATGTGCGCGATCGCTGGGGCATCTTCTACGATCAACCCATTATCCTCAATGAGCGACAGGCCGGGGCGGCGATCGAAGGCGTGATACGTCAAAGCAGTGCCGACGATGTTGCCCAGCTTGCCGTCGATACCCATGGATTTACAGACTACGCAATGGGTCTCGCACGCATCCTGGGTTTCGACCTTTGCCCGCGGCTCTCGCATCTTCGCGACCGGCGTTTGCACGTCCCGCAGCACCATACCGTCCCCGCGGAACTGATTGCCGTCACCGATCGCGATGTCCGGATGAGCCTGGTCGAGAGCATCTGGGACGAGCTTGTTCGGGTCGCCGCTTCAGTGCAGACCGGCCAATGCACCGCCGTGCAGGCGTTATCGCGCTTCGGTTCAGCCGCACGCGGGCAGCCCGTATACGATGGTGGCACGCATATCGGACGGCTATTCCGGACCATATACCTGATCGATTACTTCACCAATTCAGCGTTCCGCGCCGAGTTGCAGCATGTGCTCAATCGTGGCGAGGCGGTCCATACCGTACAGCGGGCGATCCACATCGGCAAGATTCCACTGGAACTGACAAGGCACAATGACTCGCTTGCAGCGGTGTCCTCCGCACTGGCGCTGCTCTCCAATGCCGTGATGGCATGGAACACGATCCACATGCAGCGCGCTGTCGACGAGATGGAGGCGACGAGTGGAGAGACCGTTCGGGCGGACGACTTGCGGCGCATCGCGCCGACGCATCTCGAAAGTATCAATCTGCGCGGAACATTCAATTTCCCGATCGAACGCTATGCACATCATTTGCTGCCGGGCGTGGCCGACCTGCATGCGAAGCAGCGGCGGCTGGCGTGATCCGTCGCGAACTCCGGCGCGCAACGGCTCGCCATATGATCAACAAGCGAAAATAGCCAAACAGCAAGTCGCTGATTTCGTTGGATATTGTAACGGGGGCGGGTCGCAAGCCCGCATCAGGGCAAGACCGACCTACCGTCGCAAAATGCGTGAAAATCAAGGGTACGCC
>NZ_JBFRCN010000122.1:0-2838 GCF_040965835.1 Paraburkholderia sp. BR10872 | reverse complement strand
CGGACCTATCCGAATGAAAGGGACTTCCCCGTCCCGAGGCTGCGGCGGAAGCCGCGAGTCGGCATCGAAGTGCCATGATGGAGTGTCGAACTACATCAACGCCAACAGGAGGGGAAGTCCATGCCAATTGTCACCGTCGGGATCGATCTTGCCAAGAACGTGTTTGCCGTCCACGGCGTGGATGACGCCGGCAAAGCGGTGCTCATCAAACCTCGTGTATCTCGCGACCAGCTGAGTGCATTGATCGCCCAATTGCCGCCGTGCGTAATCGGTATGGAAGCGTGCTCGGGAGCACACTACTGGGCACGCGTGTTCCAGAAGTGCGGCCATACAGCGAGATTGATGGCGCCAAAGCTGGTCGCTCCCTACCGGATGTCCGGCAAGCGCGGCAAAAACGACGCGGCTGATGCGGCCGCTATTTGCGAGGCGGTGACGCGACCCAGCATGCGTTTTGTGCCGCTCAAGGACGAGCATCAGCAGGCTACGCTTTGCCTGCATCGGACGCGACAGGGATTTGTCGAGGAAAGAACAGCGACCTACAACCGGTTGCGTGGCCTGCTCTCGGAGTTCGGAGTGGTTCTACCGCAGAGCCCGGAAAAGCTACGGCTAGACATCGCGACTCACCTTGACTCGTTGCCCGGCTGGGCGCGGCGGTGCATCAGCGATTTGCTCGAGCATGCTGGCGACATCGAGGACCGGCTGGGCGAATATGACCGCGCGATTGGCGAGATTGCCCGGGAAGATGAGCGCAGCAAGCGGCTGATGCAATTACGTGGCATCGGTCCAACCACGGCCAGCGCTTTGCTGGCCAGCATTGGTGCCGGGCATGACTTCCGGAATGGCCGACAGGTCGCGGCGTGGCTTGGGTTGACACCAGGACAGCACAGCAGTGGCGGCAAAGCCCGGCTGGGCAGCATCACGAAAACAGGCGACGCGTATCTGCGTAGTCTGCTGGTCCTGGGAGCTCGTGCCGTGATGGCCAACCTGGGCGACAAGCAAGACCGGTTCAGCAGGTGGGCCAGGAACCTGGTGGAGCGCCGCGGTTACTGGCGGGCAGCAGTCGCCATCGCAGCCAAGAATGCGCGGATGGCCTGGGCAGTTCTGAAGTACGGCGGCGACTTCAGGCGCGAGCCAGTGGCAGCGTGACGTGCGGAGCTAATCTGCCAACAACTAACACGAACACCACGATAGTACACATGACTGGATAAAAGATCACTTTGCACTGCCAGCGGTGATGTGAAGCGGGTTGGACCCGCGCGGGGCGTACCTGGACAAAATACAGGGAGCTCAATCCCGATATCCGAACGAGGTCCTCGCGCGCGTCTTTCATCAGGGTCCGGACCATTGGTCCAATATGACCGTTTGTAGCATTGCAGTCCTTCACCTTCTCACTTACACCAGCGAAGCAGCGCAGTACGTAAAGACATCAAAGCAACGTTGGGTTTGCAACCGACGGGGAGCCCTTGTAGCCATTTTGTGGGCGAGGCATATCATGAGAGGTAAAAATCATGGATATGCCGATGGACAAGAAACAGAAACGACGCACTGTCGCTTCGCAGGCAGCGGCCCGAGGGCCGCTGCCTGCCTTGCCTGAAGGGCTGCTGGACGAACTGGTCAAGGGGCCGATGACACCCGCGCAGGTCAAGGACCTGATGCTCGCCTTCAACAAGGCCGTCATTGAACGCGCGATGGGCGCCGAAATGAAGCTGCATCTGGGGTATCCATCCGGCGATCCCAGGCCGGATGGCCAGACCAACGAGCGTAACGGTGCCAGTGGCAAAACCATCATCACGGACCACGGTCCACTCAGGGTCGATCTGCCACGTGACCGTGACGGCAGTTTCGAGCCGATACTGATTCCCAAACACGAACGCCGCTTTACCGGCTTTGATGAGGGCATCATCGCCATGTACGCGCGGGGCATGAGCGTACGCGAAATCCAGGCGTTTCTGGCCGAAAGCTACGGAACGCAGGTGTCGCCCGACTTCATCAGCTCGGTCACCGACGAGGTGATGGCCGAGACACTCGCCTGGCAAAACCGACCGCTCGAACCGATGTATCCGGTCGTATTCTTTGATGCGCTTCGCGTAAAGATCCGCAGCGACGGCGTGGTGAGCAACCAGGCCGTGTATCTCGCGCTGGGCATTCAGGCCGACGGCCAGCGTGACGTACTGGGCTTGTGGATCGAGCACACCGAAGGCGCGAAGTTCTGGCTCAAGGTCTTCAATGAACTCAAGACGCGCGGCTGCCAGGACATCCTGATCGCCGTGGTCGATGGCCTCAAGGGGCTCGCCGATGCGATTGGCACGGCCTACCCGCGCACCGCCGTGCAGACCTGCATCGTGCATCTGATACGCAACAGCCTGGAATACGCGAGTTACAAGGACCGGAAGGCTATCGCCGCGGCGCTGCGCCCGATCTACACGGCCGCAAGCGGGCAGGCCGCGCAGCAGGCGCTTGAGGCATTCGCTGCAGGCCCATGGGGCACCCGATATCCGACCATTGTGCAATCCTGGCGGCGTGCGTGGGAGAACGTCACGCCGTTCTTCGTGTTTCCACCAGAAATACGCCGGGTCATCTACACGACGAACGCCATCGAGAGCCTGAACATGCAGTTGCGCAAGATCATCAAGACGCGCGGGCACTTCCCCAATGACGAAGCGGCCATCAAGCTGCTGTGGCTGGCATTACGAAACGTGCTTGCAAAGTCCGTGCGCCATGCCTATGACTGGAAATCTGCGATGAACCAGTTTGCCATCCTGTTTGGCGAGCGGTTTACGCGGGCGCGCGGGTAACGTTTTTTTTAACCGCCTCGCCCACAAAAATGCGGACAGGTTC
>NZ_JBFRCN010000121.1:0-2900 GCF_040965835.1 Paraburkholderia sp. BR10872 | reverse complement strand
CATTCGCTGGTACAACGAGAAACGGATCAAGATCTCGCTTGGCGCACTCAGTCCGATTGAATACCGGGAGAGCCTCGGGCTGACGACATAAACCCGTCCAAGAATTCCGCCGCACCCCCTTCTGGCTATTTGCAGATGTCGTGTTTTTGAGCGCTGGCAAGCTGGCAGACTGCCGCAACCGCTGCGGGGCCTGCCATGAAGCCGGACACGACGCTGGTCGCACACTGGTGCGGCCTTCATGTCAGAGGGACTTAGAGCCGGGCACCGCCCGTCGCATCGATCACCTGCCCCGTCGTCCAGCGTGCCTCATTCGATGCGAGGAACGTGACGACATCAGCGACATCAACAGGTTGACCCACTCGTGAGAACACCGACATGGCCTCCGCGCCGGCACGTGCCTCCGGCACCTTGATCCACGCCGCATTCATGTCGGTCTCCGTGACGCCCGGCATGACCGCATTCACCGTGATGCCACGAGGACCGAACTCAGGGGCAAGCGCCAGCGTCAGCGTTTCAATCGCACCTTTCGAAGCGGCGTAGGCGGGATGCGTTGGAGCCGCGACACGCGTAAAGCCCGTCGAAACATTGATAATTCGCCCATTGTCGCGGATGTGATCTGCAATAGCCTGGATCAGGAAGAACGGTGCCTTGAAGTTGATCGTCAGGACCTCGTCGAATGCGGACTCACTCGTCTCAGACAGGCGGATGGCCGGTGCCACGCCAGCATTGTTGACGAGAATGTCTAGCCTCGGCTCGCCCGTGGCGTCGATGGCAGCGGCCTTGAACTGTTCCCAGAGACTGTCCGTTGCTTCCTTTCCGCGACTTAGGTCCGCTTCGATCGCGACGGCTTTCGATCCGAGAGCTTCGATTTCACGGATGGTGGCGTTCGCCGCATCCCGATTGGCGCCGTAGTGCACGCCGATGAGCGCAGCCCCCTCTTTCGCAAATGCCAGGGCTACGGCATGGCCGATGCCACGCGAGCCTCCCGTAATCAGGGCCACCTTGTTTGAAAGCTTTGCAGACATCGACCACTCCTTCCTGACTGAATTAGTAGTGGTCACTATAATATTGACGTCGAAACACGCTTGTCAACGATTTTTATAGGACTCGATATAAAAATGAGCGAACCCGCCCGGAAACGCGGCAGGCCGAGGTTGCTGGACCGCGACGTGGGACTCGATGTCGCCGCTCGGCTGTTCTGGGAGCATGGATACGAGGGCACCTCGATCGCCGATCTGACCGAGGCCATGGGTATCCCGCCGCCGTCCCTCTACGCAACCTACGGCTCGAAGGAGGACCTTTACAGACAGGCGCTCGACCATGTCAGCGAGCGTGAAAACAAAGCCGTGCTGGAAGCGCTAAGCGGAAAGTTGCCGGCGCACGATGCGATAGCGTTCTATCTGCACGACGCTGCGGCACGCTTCACCGACCCGGGAAGGCCGCGCGGCTGCATGATTTCGACTGCTGTTCTCCAACACGCCGAAAAGAGCGAGTCGGTCGCCCAATTGGTCTCCGCGCGACGGGAGCTTGGGCTGCAGACCATCAAGGTACGCTTCGACCGTGCCGTCGCTGAGGGCGAACTTGCCCCGGATACCGACACCGAAGCGCTCGCACGCTTCTATGCCGCAGTGGTGCAAGGCATGTCCGCGCAAGCCTGTGATGGGGCATGCAGGGAAAGACTGAAGCGGCTGGCTGATATTGCGATGTCTGCATGGCCTTCGCCTCCAGTTCGCCGCCGGAAGCCGGTTTCATGAGAGAACCCGCTTTCACCAAACACGATCCACGCACTGATCGGTGTGCCATCATTCGTGACTGCCTTTGCCGTCTTCCCACGCTCGACCCTAAGGATTGCCGGCAGCGACACACGATTCTTCGCGGCCGTTACTTCTGCGAGAATCGATATCGCGATTTCGGGCGGCGTGCGGCTGCCGATATAGATCCCGGCCGGACCGCGCAACCGTGCAAGTTCTGCGTCGCTCAGATCGAACTCTTTAAGCCGCTCGCGCCGTGCAGCATTGTTGCGCCGCGAGCCAAGCGCACCGACATAAAACGCGGGTGTCTTCAGCGCTTCCATCAGCGCGAGATCATCGAGTTTAGGGTCATGCGTGAGTGTAATGATTGCACTGCGTTCGTCGGGTCTCATTTCCAGGACCGTATCGTCAGGCATCGTGCGCACGAGTTGCGTGCCGGGTACATTCCATGTCTGCACATACTCCTCGCGTGGATCGCACACCACCACCTGATACTCGAGTCCTGTCGCGACCTGGCATAAGTAGCGCGATAGCTGTCCCGCGCCAATAACGAGCATACGGTAGCGGGGCCCGTGAATCGTCGTCAGATGCATCCCGTTGAAGTGCACACCGTCAGTCGTCCCCGGTGGCCCAAGTGTGACGGCACCCGTTATCATGTCTAGCGTGCGCGCCACCAGTTCGCCACGACTGAGCGCTTCGTGCAGGGCCTGAATACGGCTTTGCCGCGTAATCGGCTCAAGCACGAGTCGCATCGTGCCACCGCAAGGCAACCCGAACCGATGCGCTTCCTCGGCACTAATGCCGTATTCGACCACCTCCGGCACCCCTTGCGCGACGCCGTACCGACGCACCTGGTCGATGAGATCATCTTCGATACAGCCGCCTGAAACGGAGCCCACCACACGACCGTCATCGCGCAGGACAAGCATCGCCCCCTCCGGGCGAGGCGACGAACCCCAAGTCTTCACGACCGTAACAAGCAGCATTCGGTGGCCCGCATCAAGCCAGTGCATCGTAGCTTCCAGAGGTGGCCGCGCAAAATCAGACAGCGGGATAAGTGGAACGGCCGGGGCCTGAGCCAGCGATAATGCAGGCAAAGGAACCGAGGAAATGACGAAACGAACCCGACGCACGCACTCAGCGGCGTTC
>NZ_JBFRCN010000120.1:0-2968 GCF_040965835.1 Paraburkholderia sp. BR10872 | reverse complement strand
AACGCCGCTGAGTGCGTGCGTCGGGTTCGTTTCGTCATTTCCTCGGTTCCTTTGCCTGCATTATCGCTGGCTCAGGCCCCGGCCGTTCCACTTATCCCGCTGTCTGATTTTGCGCGGCCACCTCTGTGTTAGCCATGGTTATGCCTCTTCTGCGGCCGGTTTGTTCGCCGCGCGTTTTTCGACGAAGCGTTCGAGGACCAGGTAATGGGTAGGCAGGATATAGAGCGTGAGCAGCGTCGCGATCCCGAGGCCGCCGATGACGACTGTCGCAAGACCCCGCTGGACGTCGGTGCCCACCCCGGTGGCGAGCGCAGCCGGCAGCATGCCCACCGTCGCGACCGGCGCGGTCATCAGCACGGGCCGGAACTGTTCGAGCGCCCCGGTCGTCACGCGTTTCGCGTAGTGGCAGGCCCTTGCCCGCGCAACCGGTTGATGTTCGACACCATGATGATCCCGTTCTGCACCGCGACCCCGAACAGTGCGATGAACCCCACAGCGGTCGCGATATTCAGCGTCTCGCCGCGGATGTTCAGTGCGACGAGGCCACCGAGCGTCGCGAGCGGCACGACGCCGAGCACCAGCAGCGCCTGGCGCGAATTGCCGAAGTTCGCGATCAACAGCGTGAGCATCATGCCCATCACGATCAGGAATGAAACCGCGAGACGCTTCCGCGCGCGCTGCTCGTTCTCGAATGTACCCGCCCCATTCGAGGTGGTACTTCTCGTGGTCGAAGTGAACGTTCGCATCGATCTTCCGCTACGCTTCGGCGAGGTAGTCCGACAGCGCGCGGTCGCGGTTGTCGACGCGGATCGTGACCTCGCGTTTGCCGAACTCGTGCGTGATCGTGCTTTCGCCCATCTGCAGCGAGATCTTCGCGACATCACCGAGAGGGACCTTTGCGCCAGACGTCGACGGCAGCGTCAGTTGCTCGAGTGCTCCCCGGTTCGTCACCGAGGCGTTCGGCACGTGCAGTGTCAGGTTGTAGATACCGGAATGGCGGCCGCTATAGCGTCGGCCGGTATCCGCGCGACCTTTATTCTGCACTCCTAATTATCAACAACGACCGGATTGACCAGAACACGGCCAGCCTGCTACTTGCGCAGCGCCCGTCATTATCAATAGAGGCATGACATGAGCGTACCTGTCGCATCTTCCTTCCCTGACTATGCACGCGGTGGTGCCCCCCGTATCCGATGCGCAACAGCCATTGCGCGACCGGTTGATCGCAGCCGGCCTGCTCGTCGACACCGGCGAAAACGGCCTCTATGGACACAACCATATCTACGAAGGCATCGTCGAACGCCTGACTTGGCTGATATCCAGCATGGCTGCGGACCAGCATCCGGAAGTTCTGCGCTTCCCGCTAGCGGTGCCACGCAAGGACTTCGAAGACAGCGAATACTTGAAGAACTTTCCGCACCTCGCCGGCACGATTCACGCGTTCTGCGGTGATGAGCGAGTGACCACCGGCGTCTGTTGCGGGCGCTCAACGACGTGCCATCCGATCCCGGCGACGAGCGAAGCGACGCCTGGCTAGCCCAGCAAAAGCCAACGCGCGCTGTGCTCACACCCGCTGCGCGCTATCCGGTCTATCCGGTCATCGCGCGACGCGGCCCGCTACCAGAAAATGCGCTCACTATAGATGTGCTGTCGTATTGCTTCCGTCACGAATCTTCTCTGGACCCGACGCGCATGCAAATGTTCAGAATGCGCGAGTATGTGCGGATTGGCTCGCCAGAAGATGTTCAGGTTTTTCGCACGACGTGGATCGAACGCGGCCATGCACTTACAGGTATGTTACGCCTGCCCGCCGAATTCGACGTCGCGAACGACCCATTCTTCGGCCGCGGCGGCAAGATCGTCGCGGACAGTCAGCGCGCGCAGCAGTTGAAATTCGAACTGCTGATCCCGGTAACGGACCCGCAGCGCAAAACCGCCTGCCTGTCGTTCAACTATCACATGGACCACTTCGGTCGGATATGGAAACTGCGTTGCGCGAATGGCGCCATCGCGCACTCGGCCTGCATCGCATTCGGAATGGAGCGGCTCGCACTTGCGCTGTTGTATCATCACGGGTGCGACGTCGATGCATGGCCCGACGACGTGCGTCAACTACTCTGGGGCGATAGTCACGAGCGCATTGCCGCTAAACTAGAATGCTGGCGACAGCCGGCTGACGCACCCGGAAGTGATGTCAACGGCGACGAAAAACAACGAATCTATTGATGACGCGGAGGCGCTCATCCTGCGGGCAGGTCACGATGATGAAAGCGTCCAGGATGTTCCAGGATCGCCTTCACGCTTGTGGCCGCCGGCGATTTTCGATGACCGAAATTTGTCGGCGAGGACGAATTCGCTCTCTCACAGTCGCCGGTTCCGTGCGGCCGGTCTAATCATGCGCTATTTGTAGGGAATCCAACATCATTGTTCGATAGCCGACGCAGGTGCGCGACGCAATTTGACTGACGCCAATGCGTCATTAGCGTCTGTACTGGCGGTTCCGGGCGTTTGCGCCCCACATGACCTGGAAGGTGCTTGGAGACGAATCGCGCGCAGTGAAAGTGCGGTTCATGGTTGCCTGCCGACAGTGGCGCGAGTCGCAGGACTGAAACCCTGGTAACTTTTCGGAAAGGATCAGGTCTTGTCCAAAATGAAGAAGGTGCTGTGTAACGGTGTGCTGATTGCTATGCTAATCGGGGTGGCGGAAAATGCCGCCGCCGCGCTGGAACATGAGTGCGTTCCGGTCGACGCGTTTAGTGCTGTCTTCTGCTCAATCATTGGGGACGGCGATAAAGGAGAGGCTTTCCGCAGCAAGAAAGTGAGTTACTGCAGTGGCCCCACCTAGTATTCTGTCCCATAAATAACTTTACGTAAATTCAGATTGTTCTATGATCGAATTCACGGCGTGTTGGAGGCGATCATGGGACGTAAAGGAATCGAGGTTGTCGTGTCGGAACTGGAGCGAGAA
>NZ_JBFRCN010000119.1:0-3603 GCF_040965835.1 Paraburkholderia sp. BR10872 | reverse complement strand
CCGGCGTGCTCACGGTGATGGTCTTGCGGACCCTCCCGACGTCTTCGGCGCTCACTGGCGCGCCGGTGTTGCCCCAGCTCGCACGCACGAAGGTGGACACGTCGGCCACTTCCTGGTCGGACAGACGCCAGCCGAACGGCGGCATCGTGAACGACGAGGGCGCGGATTGCGTGCCTTCGAGCGCGCTGCCTGCGAGCAGCACGTGAATCAGCGAAGTGGGGTCCTTGCCCTGCACGACCGGGTTGCCGCCGAGCGCGGGGAACACGCGCGTATAGCCGCGTCCGTCGCTGCGGTGGCAGGCCATGCAGTTGTCGCGATAGACCGCTGCGCCGCGTGCGCTCGCGTCGCCGTTTTGCAGCTTGTGCGCGGCGGCGGGATCGTAGGCATACGCGGATTCCTTCGGGTCACTGGAGGGCAGCGTCTTGAGGTAGCGCGCGATGGCGAGCAGGTCCGCGTCGTTCATGTGCTGCATGCTGTGCTGAACCACGTCGGTCATGCCGCCGAACGCCGCAGTATGCAGATTGCGGCCCGACTTGAGGAACTGCACGATGTCGTCCTCGCTCCAGTTGCCCAGGCCCGTGCGCGGGTTGCCGCGCAGGCTGGAGGGGACCCAGCCGTCGATCGGGGCGCCGCCCGCGAGGAAGTCGTCGCCTTCGAGGTCGGTGAGCGCAAGCTCCTGCATCGTGCGTGCGCGCGGCGTGTGGCACGCGCCGCAGTGGCCGAGGCCCTGCACGAGATAGGCGCCACGCGCGACGATCGCATCGTTGTAATGCGAGCCGTCGAACGCCTGCACCTTCGGCGCGAACAGCACGCGCCAGGCGCCGAGCGGCCAGCGCATCGAGAGCGGCCAGGGAATGTCCACCGCGCGGTTCTGCGCCTGCACGGGCCCGACGCCGTGCATGAAGTACGCGTAGAGCGCCTTCATGTCGTCGTCGGAGAGGCGTGCGTACGACGGGTAGGGCATCGCCGGGTAAAGCGTGTCGCCGTTCGGCCGCACGCCCTGGCGCACGGCCCTGGCGAAGTCGTCGTAGCTCCACTTGCCGATGCCCGTATTCGCGTCGGGTGTGATGTTGGTCGAGTAGATCGCGCCGATCGGCGTGTCGAACTTCAGGCCGCCCGCGAAGGGCCTTCCGCCCTGTGTGGTGTGGCAGGCAATGCAGTCGCCGGCGCGTGCGAGGTATTCGCCGTGCGCGACGAGTGCGGCGTTCGGTTGCTCAGCCGCGTGCGCCGAAAATGCCATGAACGCCGCACACGCGAAAGTTGCGCGCGCAACGTTCGCGCCGATGGAAAAAATGTTCTTCTTCATGCGGCTCTTCACACGCTCACCAGGGGACCGGGATTCTTCAGATACTGGTTGCGAATGGCCTTCGCGCTCCAGTAAGCGAGGGCGGCGACGAGGCCGGTCGGGTTGTAGCCGATCCCCTGCGGGAACGCGGAGGCGCCCATCACGAACACGTTGGGCACGTCCCAGCTCTGCAGATAGCGGTTGATGACGCTGGTGTTCGGATCGGTGCCCATCACGGCCCCGCCCACGAGGTGAGTGGTCTGATAGCGGCGCGAGTCGAAGTGCGCGCCGAACTCGCGCGTGTAGACGTTGATGGCCTTCGGGCCCATCGCCTCGGCAATCTTCTGCATCTGGCCCGTCACGTACCGCGCCATCTTGATGTCGTTGTCCTTCCAGTCGAAGGTCATGCGCAGAAGCGGCTGGCCGTACGAATCGCGATAGGTCGGATCGAGGTCGAGGTACACGTCGCGGTACGACATGTTGGAGCCGTGCGCGTCCATCGAAATGGTGTGCGCGTAGTGGTCCTTCACGGCCTTCTTCCAGCCTGCGCCCCAGTTCGGCGTGCCCGCCGGCGTGGCGATGCCGCTGATCGGCTTCACGCCCGCCTGGTTCACCCAGAGCGGCGAGCCGCCCACGAAGCCGGGCGGGCCGTGGTCGAAGTTGTCGGCGTTGAAGTCGTCCACGGCCACGCCGTTGCCGCCCGCACCGATGAACGGGTTCGTCCACGTGTCCTTGTCGAAGAACGCCGTGATGGTCGAGAGGTTCTGGTACGCGAAGTTGCGGCCCACCACGCCTTCGCCCGACACCGGGTCATAGGGCTTGCCGATGCCCGAGAGCAGCAGCAGGTGCACGTTGTGATACTGGAACGCGGCGACGATCACCAGGTCCGCGGGCTGGAACACTTCCTGGCCCGCCGGATCGATATACGTCACGCCCGTGGCGCGCTTTCTGGTGCCGTCGAGTTCGACGCGCAGCACGTGGCATTTCGAGCGCAGTTCGAAGTGCTTTTCCTGCTTGAGCGCGGGCAGGATGTTGAGATTCGGCGAAGCCTTCGAGTACATGTAGCACGCGTAGCCGCTGCAGAAACCGCAGAAGTTGCACGGGCCCATCTGCACGCCATAGGGATTCGTGTACGGCCCCGACGTGTTCGCCGAAGGCAGGCGGTAGGGATGCAGGCCGAGCGACTTCGACGCATCGAAGAAACGCTGCGCCGAATAGGTATTCAGTTGCGCGGGCAACGGGAAATTGTCGCTGCGCGCGGCTTCGAACACATTGCCGTCGCCGACCACGTTGCCCTTCACCTTGTACGCCTGGCCCGAGGTGCCGAACACCTTTTCCGCGAAGTCGAAGTGCGGCTCCAGTTCGTCGTAGGTGACGCCGTAGTCCTGGATCGTCATGCCTTCGGGGATGAACTTCTTGCCGTAACGCTCTTCGTAATGGCTCTTCAGGCGCAGCTCTTCGGGCGTGATGCGGAAATGCACGCCCGACCAGTGCAGGCCCGCGCCGCCCACGCCTTCGCCGGGTAGAAACGCGGCGAGCTGGCGGTAGGGCAGGGCCGTGTCGTTCACGCCGTGGCGAATCGAGACGGTGGTCTTCGAAAGATCGAGGAAGAGTTTCTTGCGGATGTTGTACGTGAGCTCGTCGATGGTGTTGGGGTACGCGCCGTCCGGGTAGGTGTCGCGATACTCGCCGCGCTCGAGCGCGACCACCTTCAGGCCCGCTTCGGTCAGTTCCTTCGAGAGGATCGCGCCGGTCCAGCCGAAGCCGACCACGACGGCATCGACGTGAGGTTTCTTGATCGCCATTTACGTACGCTCCCCGTTGATCGAGACCGGGCCGTACGGGTAGGGCTTGCCGTTCTGGTTCACGAAATCCATGAAGTCGGCGCGTGTGCCGGGAAAGCCGATCATCTTCCATGCGGCCATGTTGCGGTTGCCGCCATGAATCGGGTCGCAGAAGTAGCCTTCGCGTGTGTTCTGCAGCAACTGCCCGAAGAACACGGAGGCCGGCACGCCATCCAGCTCGACCTTGCCCGCTTCGAGCGCGCTGAGCACGCTGTCGCGCGTGCTCGCGTCGAGCGCGTCGAAGTCCTTGCCGTAGGCCTTCGTGCAGTACGCGTTCACGGCCTTGATGCCGAGCCGGTAGATGTCGCGCGGCACGAGCTTCAGCTGGTAGCCGAGTTCGGGCACGCCTTGCTGGAACGGCCCCTGCATGTACCAGAGCGCGCCGTGCGCGTAAGGCGTGTCCATCTGCCGGTCGATGAATTCGGGCACGCCGGCTTGCAGCGCGCCGGGGCCTTCGGCGTCGGCGGGAATCAG
>NZ_JBFRCN010000118.1:0-3665 GCF_040965835.1 Paraburkholderia sp. BR10872 | reverse complement strand
ATAGCGACGGGCGGCAGCCTTGTCACGATGGGCTCGAAGCAGGAAATCCACCGTCTTTCCGGCCTTGTCCCCAGCGCGATAAAGGTATTTCCACTGGCCACGCACCTTGGCGTACGTCTCGTCCACCGCCAGCTCTTGCCGGGGCGGCCAGTGGAAATGTTTGCACTGGGCCGCATGAAAAAACTGCTGCCCCACACAGTTTGTTCTGGCTGAACTACATATCAATTATTTTGATGTTAATTGTCTTGTGTCTCTCCTCCCAGGAGGCGAAACTTTTATCTCGCGCGGGCAGTGTGCGGTAACCAAGTGGGCTCGCCAATGGTTGAAAGATTGATTCAGAGTAGTGGGCGGCACCTCTTAAATCAGTAGGATCAGGTATGGTCGTTGAGCCACTAGCTGCTCGGGAATGGTTCGGCACCTTGCTGATGTTAGGCGGTGCATCACATCGCGTTTCCAATATCTCCTTCGTAAATTTATATGGCAGAGCTCGCAAAAATTACCGATGACACCCTTGGTGCTGTGCAAATTTGGGGGTTCCATGGAGAATGCAATGTAAGGGACGTCGCGGCGGCTCTTGAGGAGATCGCTGCGGGGCTAAAGGGCGACGGGCATACAATTCACGTGATGTCGGGCACCCACGGCTGTTGCGTGGGGCGAGTCGGTGCTGTCGCAATGCGCGAGCAAAGGTTTTCGGAACAAGATCGGGCTCTTGCCCACCCCATGACGGCAGACAACAAGGCCATTGTTGTGGCTGTCCACGACTTCAATACGAACAAGTTGCCGGCTCCCGACTATGTGTCCGCAGCGATGGCCAAGCTCAACAAGGACATCCGCGCGATCGTGGCAGAGACGCCCGGGATTCCTACATTCCTGCTCGCCTATTGCTGCAGTGCAGGCACGAAGTAGCAGCGATGGGTTCCGCGGGGTTTTGTCTTCAAGTCGCCCCGGGCATGCAGCCAATCCACTGCTCGCTCAGCCCGAGCCGGAGCGAATGAGCCGTCCGGCGCGGCCGGGCCAACTCAAGTCCGAAGCAAGTCGATGAAGCGCGACTGGCCCGTCATGCGGACGGCCGACGCGGCGCGCACTCGCACGTTCAGGAAAGCTGATCTGATCGCGGCGCTGTGTGATCGTGCGGGGCTAAGCCGGGAGGAGGCGACTGAAATGATCGAGGCGTTTTTCGAGACCCTACGCGCCACGCTGGCTGCCGGCGAAACGGTCAAGCTTGCCGGGTTCGGGGTCTTTGCGTTGCGTGACAAGCCACCGCGCCCCGGACGCAATCCGCAGACCGGCGTCGCTGCGCCCATTGCGGCACGCCGCATCGTAAAGTTTCGCGCCAGCGCGCAGCTGCAGGCGCGCGTGGAGCGGGATGACGCATGAAGAATGAAAGATCCCCCCCCAGGTCGCGCTGATTCGGGCAGCCCGTGCTGAGGCGAACAGTTGTGTGGGTGATCGCGTTCATTGACGGTGCAACGACCCGGTGGTGGGGCAGCATCAATGACTGGCAGCCGGACGAAACCCGTCTGAGCTCGGCGCCACGCTTGAGCGCTACCTTGGGCTCGTGGAAGCGTACCGGGCAGGCCGGGTGCCACAGCGCACGCACTCATGGTGTACCGCGACGGCACGTTCGCTTCGGTGATGCTGGGCGTCAGCACGCCTGAGGCCATCGGGTCTTACCCAGCAAGGCAGCGGAGGTGGCGCGCACGCGCAACGCCGCCCTTGGCTGAAGGCATGACCCGGCAGGGGCACTGAAGACTGATCGCCACTGCTTCGGCGCGTGAAACTCCCCCCAGAAATGCGAACGTATTGCACCGCCCCTGTCAGGACAGGCAAGTACATCCCGGCCGGTTTTCGGCCACAGGACAGGAACGTGACGTTTTCAAGTGGAGGCGCACGAAGGGAAGATGGAGAGCCCTCATAAAAACGGGGGAGAAGTCGGTGGGAAAACAGGCAAGGCACCCTGACGGCGGCGCGAGACAGCCTTTGAGGGACGGGGCTCAGTCAACCAGTCCCGTTGTTTTGATCGCCCAGCGGATGGAATTGGCCCGCAATCCGGCGACGGGCAAGGAGATCAACGAGGCGACAGGAATCATCCGGGTGAAGACGCCCCTCTGCAGGGTAGCAATGCCCGCGTCGGCTATTCAGCACGTTTCGTTTTTCCGCACCGTGCCCCGGTTCACGGTTCCATTCTTGACGGGAGAGGTCAACGCTCAGTCCACACGAATTTGCAACCCTGATGCTGGTTCGCCACGCAGCGGATCAGCTCGACATGAACCGCGCCGAACTGGACGCGCTCCTCGAACGGCAACTGGCGATGCTGGAACACGGCTCCGTGGGCAGGCGTCGCGCGCACCTGACGGAAAGGGGGCGGCCAGTCCTCGACGTGCTGCATCCGGACAGCGTTGAGCGGCGAAATCGCGCACCCGGGGCTAACGCAGGCGGCGATGCCAGGGACGGAGTTCCCAAGCCAGTGTTCGCCGCGACGGATTCCGCAATGCCGCAAGACGGAGGCTGAATACTGGTGTCCCGAATGACGACTACCGCGACGGCAGTCGCGCATATCAGGTGCAAGAAAAGGCAACGAAAATAGGGCGCTGGGCTGCACCGCGGCAAAGAGGATAACTAAGGATAACGACGGCCATTAGGAATCCCGCGTCCGCCCGGGCATTACTGCGCTACAACCCCGGCTCGCTGGCCGGGCTCCCGCATTCCGATACGGTCACAATAATCTACAGGAAGGCAGGAGGACGAAGATGTCGTCATTGCCGTCACCGGCGGATAATTGCTGCGTCATCCTGACGCTCACATGAGTCGAAGGACGATCCTCTGGAGCAGGGCCGGCAGGTCGCGTCGTGTATCGACCACGAGGTGAATGAAAACCGTGTCGTCCCGCACCTGGTAGATGATCCGGTTCCTGCCGCATAGGGCCTGCCGGAAACGCTCATCGACGAAGCCTTCGAGTTCGGCAGGAATATGGCCACTGTTGGGATACTGGCGAATCTGCGTGATGGTTTCCTGAATCTGCGCCGATGTCTGACGCCAGGTCTCCCATCCGAAGGTTCGGACAATGTAACTTCTCAGCTCGTCGATGCCGATCCGCGCGGTCGGCAGGACGCGGTACTTCAGCGGCGAGGCCGGCATCAGCGAAGTTTTTCCTGGCGGTCGAGTTCGTTGAGCTCCCCGAAGAATTCGTCGCCGTCGACATGGTCGTCGCGCTCGATATGCTTCTGGCCGATGGCCAGGAGCTTCAGCAGCGCGATGGTCTGCTGGGTCGCGTCGTAGGTTCGCACGTCCTGGACCACGAGTTTTGCTTCACCGTTCTGCGTGATGATGAGCGGCTCTCCCGAGTCGGTGAGGTCCTTGACGATCTGGGCGGCTTCGCTTTTGAGGTAGCTGATCGGCTTGACGTGATCGGCGAGGTGCATGGGGCGCTCCGTTGGGTCTAATAGGACTAAATATAGACCGTTATCGGTCACATCGCAACCGGTTACGAGGCTGGCAGCCGGCGTATTTAACATAATCAACATTATCGCAGTTTTATGTTGTACGGGCTAAGTTGTAGTGTCCGCTTTGGGGGTGCGGCGGAATTCTTGGACTATTAGGAGCTGGCCCATGTATTCATACGAAGAACGCATCCGAGCGGTCAAACTCTACTTGAAGCTTGGAAA
>NZ_JBFRCN010000117.1:0-4282 GCF_040965835.1 Paraburkholderia sp. BR10872 | reverse complement strand
ACGGATCAAGATCTCGCTTGGCGCACTCAGTCCGATTGAATACCGGGAGAGCCTCGGGCTGACGACATAAACCCGTCCAAGAATTCCGCCGCACCCCCGAAGCGGACATCTGAAAATGGCTTTGACATATAGATGTTCGCAAACATCAAACCACCGCATCACATCTCGACAATCACCTTCAACGCCTGCGTGCTGGCCGCCTGCGAAAACGTCTCATACGCCTTGGGCATGTCTTCGAATGAAAACCGGTGCGTGATCAGCCGGTTCGGATCGATCCGTCCGGCACGCACGGTCTTGAGCAGCATGGGCGTGCTCACTGTGTCGACGAGACGCGTCGTGATCGCTACGTTGCGGTCCCAGAGCTTGTCGAGGAAAAGCGACGCCGGCACACCATGCACGCCGATGTTCGCAATCACGCCACCCGGCGCCACGATCTGCTGGCACAGTTCGAACGTCGCAGGCACGCCAACGGCCTCCATGGCGCAATCCACGCCTACGCCATCCGTGAGCTTCATCACCGCATCCACGGCGTCGCCTGCGCGCGGATCGATGCACGCCGTTGCCCCGAACTTCTTCGCGCATTCCAGGCGGTTGGGGTCCATATCGATCATGATCACCTGCGCGGGCGAATAAAACTGCGCGGTCAGGAGCGCGGCCAGCCCGATCGGCCCGGAGCCGACAATGGCCACTGTACTGCCGGGTTCGACCTTGCCGTTGAGCACGCCGCATTCGAAGCCCGTCGGCAAGATATCGGAGAGCATCACGAGCGCGGCTTCGTCGAGGCCGTCGGGAATCCGGTACAGGCTCGTTTGCGCGTGCGGCGTACGCACGTATTCGGCCTGCGTGCCGTCGATACGATTACCGAGTATCCAACCGCCCGTCTTGCAATGCGAATACATGCCGCGCCGGCAGTACTCGCACTGCCCGCAGCTCGAGATGCACGAGACGAGCACGTGATCGCCGATTTTCAACGTCGAGACGCCGCTGCCGATTTCATGTACGACGCCCACGCCTTCGTGGCCGAGAATGCGGCCCGGCTCGCAACTCGGCACGTCGCCCTTGAGAATGTGGAGATCGGTGCCGCAGATCGTCGTCTTCGTGATCTTGACCACGGCGTCGCCGGGTCCCTGCAAGGCGGGCATTGGCCGCGTTTCGAGTGCGAACTTGCCCGGGCCGTTATAGACCAGTGCTTTCATGGTTCCTCCATCGACAACCGGAAATACGCCGGATCGCCGGGCGCCCTCCTTTCGGTCCGCAGGCGCGCGGCGAGTCCGTCGTCCCCTGCAAGGTTTGCATATTTCGATTCACGATGAGGCACCGTGAGCGGATTCGAAATAACGACGACATCGCCCTTGCATTCTTGATCGTAGTCCAATGTCCGATGGCTACGAAGTGGTGGTGTGGAGTTTCATGCGTTAAGCATCGGCTGCTTGCGTTTTCTCAAATGCTAGAACAGATGCCGGATGCCGACCTGAACGCCGAATTCGCTCTGACCGGGTCCCGGCGTGAGGAACGAACCCGTCGTAATGCTGGCGCCTGCCATCTTGAACTGCGCGGTGCCGTAGTTCTTCAATTCGGAAATCGTGCCGTATAGCCGCGTCCCCTTGGAGAGATCGTAGTTGACGATCGTCCCATATTGCAGGGCGTCGTTGCCGAGATGCGTGCTGTCCTTGGTGTAGGCGGCGCCGGCGCCCACGCTGAAGAACGGCGTAAACCGGTAGTCGGCCGAAAGCGAATACGTGCTGTGCCAGTCGCCTGCCGTATTGCCAGCCGGCCCGACCGTCGGATCGTATTTGCCCGCCGGGTTGCTGAGCGCATTGCCGGTGGTCGCGGAAATGACCTCGTTGGCGCGGAAATAGCCGACGTAGATGCGCCCCCACCCATAGTCGAGATTGCCGCCCGCCATGAATTCCTGCACACGGTTGGAGGCGGTGGCATTCGCCGCGTTCAAATAGGCAAGCGCGAGATAAACCGGGCCCTGGGTGGTCTGCACGCCGGCCTGATACACGGCATTGCCCGCGAGCGTGCCCGGCTGGCCGCCCACCGAATAATGGAGCTCGACCTGGGTCCCCACGAACTTGGGCGAGATCCACGCAATGTCATTGTCGACACGCGCCAGCCAGTTCGCAAAGTTGTTGTAGCCCGAGGCGTAGGTCGCCGCGCTGAAGGCGTCCATATTGCCGCTCCAGGCGAACATCGGCGTGTTCTGCCGGCCGAAGCGCACCTCGCCGAAGCCGCCGCCCACACCGACCCACGCCTGGCGATCGAAGAACCGGTAGCTGTTCTGCAGCTTGCCCGTACCCGGATCGAAGCCGCTTTCCAGCGCGAAGTTCACGCGGTATCCGCCGCCTATGTCCTCCGTGCCGCGCAGGCCCCACCGGCTCGTCATCAAGCCGTTGTTACCGAGCACGGCGAGCGACGTGGTCTTGCCGTCGACTTTCGTGTTCTGGTAACCGGCGAACACGTCCAGCACGCCATAGAGCGTCACCGACGATTGCGCCATCGCCGGTGTGCTGGCGATGACTGCCGCCGTGATCACCGACAAGCTAAGGAATCCTCTATTTAACGACATCGTCACTTTCCCCTGTTGTTGATCTCTTGATAGTTCGGTGCTGACGCCGGAGGCGTCAGCGTCCGCGCTCGGTCGATAGCATGCGCTTCACCACGAGGGCGAGCGGCACAGTGAAGCAAAAGTGCGACATGAAACCGCCGATGATGACGACCGGGTCGTAGTAATTGGGATGGTTGTCGGAGGCGATGCTAATCGCCACATGCATGACGATCCAGGCCAGGATCGCATAAAAAAGCGCGACGAATGTGGCTTCGTAACCACGGCGGCGGAAATACGGCCAGATCGCCGCGAACAGCACGCCCCACGCAATGGCGAAGAAGAAATGAATGGCAGTCCCGAGGAAATACGCCCAGATGCCGAGCGAGTCCTGTACGCCCTTGCCGAACACGAGGCCGGTCGCGTTGCGGGGAATGCCCGCAAGCGGCATGAGATGCTGGGCGCCGACCCAGATGAGCGCCTCGTAGATCCAGATGATGACTGCGCCCGTCAAGCCGCCGGCTATGCCGGCGCGCAAGATTGCGCCGAGCGTCGGCTTGCCGTCGATTGCTGTTCTCGTCCCTTGATACCCACCCTCACCTACGCTTGCATTGCCGCTCATCGCCGTCTCCTCCTGTCGTACTGCACGAAATGTTTTTCGCCAAGATAGAAACGGGGCTTACGGAAAACTACATCGGGTTAACGGCAGGCAAGAGGCGCTCCGTGGGCAAGAAAGCACGAGCAAGGCACGCCAGTGGCTCGCGATGAGCCGCGCAGCGCCAAGCTGGACAAGGCTTGACGGGATTCAACGGTGCACGTCGGGAGGTCGGCAGACCGGCTTGCAGACCCGGTCGCCGATAAGAGAAATCGATACGGAGGAAACGACTTCGCAACGCGAGGTCTGCAAACGCGCTTTATTCGGACGTCTCGCGCTGCGTATCGATTATCGGCTGCGTAACGCGTTACTGAGGCAGTATTTCCCGTAGACAACACAGTGTGATGCTCCGCCACTCGGCAGTCCGTTTTCGGGAAACGCGTCCGCGACGGCCTGCATGGCGCTCGTTGTGGATACCTGACAGTCCTGATCGACGACGAGAAAAGCGACGGCGAGGACCAGGGCTGAAACCACGGATAGCGAGAGAACGTGCATTTTCATCATCGACTCCTGATGCAATAGCCCGCAGTGTCCCGGCAAGGTCCGGTCGTCCAGACCAGCGCAGCTTCGTCCCCACCCTGCTCCAGCCAGCGGACGTGCAAAAAAGGGGCAGACATATACCTGCCCCGCTCCGCCTTAGTGAATGGCCATCTGCACGACCTTCACGATCACGAGACCCACTGCGACGACGAGGTAGGTGCGCAGCACGCCCATCCACACGCGTGTCGACAGCGTCAGGTGCTGCGGCGCCGGCAGGTCTTCGAGCGGCGCCATGCGCCACGTGTTGCGCAACTCCTTGAGCGCTGGCTTGTTGAGCGGCAGGGCATCCTGGGTGCCATTCGCGCCGCGTGATTTGCGCGAGAGTTCCACCGCGGCGTACACGGCCACGGCAATTCCACATCCGCCCACGAGAATCTTGACGATCGCCGCGCCGCTGATATCCGGAAACACGGTGGCCGCCGTCAGGATGATCGACAACACGACGAGCACGGCAATCACTGCACCCGTGAACACGTTCAGCCTCTTCGAATTCACCCACGGGCCAAGCACCGCCTTGTCATTACAGAGCAGCAACAGGA
>NZ_JBFRCN010000116.1:0-4424 GCF_040965835.1 Paraburkholderia sp. BR10872 | reverse complement strand
GAAGCTCGATTGCGGCGGGCTGTGCGCTCGCGCAGGCCGCGCTCGTCGAGCGCGCCTGGGCGGATCTACAGGATGCGTGGAGAATGCCAGTGCGGCTCGTGGTGAGCGGCGGCGCAGCGGCCGAAGTGACAGCGGCGCTCAAGGTGCCGCATACTCGCCACGATGCACTGGTGCTGTCGGGCCTGGCGCTCATCGCGGCGCAGTCCTGAGACGCGCGTCACCCGTTTGCCGCTTACATCCGGCCCTGAAACTGAACGAACGTTTTCGAAGGAGCTTCACACGATGCTGCGCTGGCTGATCGCCATTCTGATTCTCGCCAACGGCCTGGCCTTTGCGGCCATTGGCGGCGTGTTCGGCCCGACGCCCTCGTCGGGTTCGCGCGAAACCCAGCACCTGAACCGGCAGATCCACCCCGAGCGGCTCGTGGTGAAGCCGATCCGACCGTCCGAATCGGCCGACGTGCCGACCGTCGGCGGCCCGGTGACGGTACCGTCGGTGCAGGCGTCGACCCTCACGCAGTAAGCGACAGCTCAAACGCAACCGGCCGGGGGTCGGGCGCGCCCATGCGTTGGGCGGCCCGGCCTCCGGCCGGTTTTGCATCGTCCGCCACATCGTGCGGACGTACGTCGCGACTTACTTCGATCCTTCCTGCGCGCGCACTTTCTGCAGCAGCTTCGTCGTGGAGCGGTCGTGCTCGAAGGCGATCGCGAGCGCCCGACCGCCCCAGCCGCGCACCAGCGCCGACTCGGGCAGCGCGTCCATGTCGTAGTCGCCGCCCTTCACGAGAATGTCCGGGCGCAAGGCTCCGATCAGCTCGACGGGCGTTTGCTCACCGAACTGCACGACCCAGTCCACGCTCTCCAGCGCCGCCAGCAGCGCCATGCGGTCGTTCTCGTTGTTGATGGGGCGGTCATCGCCCTTGCCGAGCATCTTCACCGAAGCGTCGCTGTTCACGCCGACGATCAGCGTGGCGCCCAGCGACTTCGCATCGGCGAGATAGGTGACGTGTCCGCGGTGCAGGATGTCGAAGACGCCATTGGTGAACACCACAGGGCCGGGCAGCGAGGCGCGCAGTTGCGCGAGCGCCTCGCGGGTCGTGATCTTGCGTTCGAAGGAAGCGGGCATGGAATGAGGCTCGGATAAAAAATAGGCGCGGATCGATTTGGGCGTGCCGCATTGAGCAAGCCAGTGAGACGCGCGCCAATGAAAACGGCCCGTCACGCGAAAAGCGCTTCGGGCCGTCCCGGTCGCGGCGCGCCACGAAAGCACGCACGCGAGATGTCCCGGCGCGTCAGGCCGGCTGTTGCGTGCCTTGCTCGGCCTGCAGGCGCTGCACCACTTCCTTGCGATAGCGGTTCAGTTCCTGCGCCGTGGTGAACGTGCGCTCGAACAGGATCGAGAGGTTGTGCAGAATGCGCTCGATCACCTTCTTTTCCCACCCGTCGTCGAAACGGATCTGCTCGTCGAGCCAGCGCTCGAGCCATTCCGGGTCGGGCAGGCGCGACTGCACGGTGTCGCGCGGGAACAGCGCCTGGTTCACGTGCAGATTCGTCGGGTGCAGCGGCTTTTCGGTGCGGCGCGCCGAAGCCATCAGCACGCCGATCTTCGCGAACGCCGCGCGCGCGACGTCGCCGAAATTGTTGAGCGCCTTCTTCATGTAGCGCAGATAGGCGCCGCCGTGGCGCGCTTCGTCGCGCGAAATCGTTTCGTAGATGGCCTTGATGACCGGTTCCGTGTGCCATTCGGCGGCACGGCGATACCAGTGGTTCAGGCGGATTTCGCCGCAGAAGTGCAGCATGAGCGTTTCGAGCGGCGGCGCCGGATCGAACTCGAAGCGCACGGCGTGCAACTCTTCTTCCGTCGGCACCATTTCCGGCTTGAAGCGGCGCAGGTATTCCATGAGCACGAGCGAATGCTTTTGCTCCTCGAAGAACCACACGCTCATGAACGCCGAAAAGTCGCTGTCGTGATGGTTGTCGCGCAGGAACATTTCCGTGGCCGGCAGCGCCGACCATTCGGTGATCGCGTTCATCTTGATGGTCGCGGCCTGCTCATCGGTAAGGAGCGACGCATCGAACTTGTCCCAGGGAATGTCCTTTTCCATGTCCCATCGGACCGATTCGAGCGATTTGTAAAGTTCCGGATAAAGCATCGTGTTCATAGTCCCGCCCCTGATCTGCGCAAAACGCGCGCATGACGAATTCGTAGCGTGCCGCGTGCCCGCATACAACGCGGCCGCGCAGGCAAAAAGCATTTAATTTTACGCGGTATCCGGCCCTCTGGACGCAATCGCAGACCGGCGAACGCAACACGCGTCGCCCCACGACAATCCAGCCAACCGGAATGAAGGCGCCGTCGTGGATTCTGGATAGCTGCTCCGTTCCTCGAACCCGGCCGCCTGATACCGCTGATCACTACCGATACCGGCAAGGCATGCAAGCCATCGCCGCGCGGCTATGCGACACAATGCCGCATTCTCGCACCCCACGTCGACGTCTTTTTGACACACCTGCTGGCTGATTTTCAAATGGGCCGACATCCCGCCCGTCAAGGCCGTGGAACCTGCGCGGCGGAGCGTCGCAACGCCGTCCGCAACTCCCACAAATGACCGGAAAAACCTTACACAATAATAGCATGCCGATGTTTCAGTTCCGCCGCGCCCCGAAATCCATGATCGCGCCGTCTGTCGGGGCTTTGAGCCAAGTCAAAAGAACGTCGCTTTGAGCGAGCGTGTCGTGGTCATCCAGTTCGATCAATTCAGCCGTCGCCGAAATATTCGTGGCGGCCGTCGAGTTCGAGACGCACGGCCGGGAACACGAATGGAATCGCCGCCGAAGCGAGCAGATGCGCGGGCGTGAGCGCGACCATGCGCGCGGTGCGTTGCACGCGCCGCCACGACAACCGGCTTGCACCTGGTAGAACGTGACGTGCCGCCCCGACGAATGGCTGCGCCGTGACGGCGAGCGCCGCGGCGCGCCTTATTCGGGCTGCGCCGGCGCCTTCTTCGCGCCGCGCGGCGCGCTGCGGCCTGCGCCGCCGCTGTTGCCATTGCCATTGCCATTGCCATTGCCGTTGCCGTTGCCGGTGTTGCTGCTCCGCTTGGCGGTGCTGCTGCGTTTGGCCGTGGCGGCTTCGGTCTTCGCCTGCGCCTCGCTCACCGCTTGCGCCGCCGCTTGCGCGGCCTGCGCCGCGGCGGCGGGTTGCGCCATCGCGAATTGCGCAAGTTGGTTGAACTGCGCCTGCACGAGATTCCACCACGAACCCGCGTCGAAGCCCGGCGGCGCGGCTGCCGCACCTTCGGACGCAGCGCCTGCGTTCGCGGCCTCGGACTCAGCGGCCCGCTCGCGCGCGGCGCCCGCTCTCGGCGCTTCGGATTCGGCGTGCGTCGGCGTCATCTGCGCCTGCGCGAACGCGCCGAACGCACGCAGCGTGGTGAGCGTGGCGCGCTGTACCTCGAGCGCCTGGATGGCGGACTGCAACATACCGAGATTGAGCTTCAGCCACTGCTCGACGGCGCGCAAATCGGTGATCCGCTTGTCGAGTTCCTCGATGTTGGTGAGCGGCGTCATCATGTCGGTCATCATCGAAAGCGGCGGGCCAAAGGCTTGCGCCACGCCCGGTTCGCCGCCCGGAAACGCGCCGCCGAACGGCGTGAGGCGCATCATCCCCCACATCTGGTCGAGCATTTCGGCGGGCGGAAAGCCCGGAAAACCCGGGAACGGCGGCATGGTGCCTGCTGAGTCGGTCATGCGGTACTCCCTCGCATAGATAGGTGGTCAAATGCGCGCGCGCGGGCGGCACGAAACGATCTCTTCGATGATAGCGCGCGTAAAACCAGAAATCGGCAGAAAGCGCGAATCAGAATGGATCGCCGCCCGGAAACTCCGGCGCGCGCCGCTCGCGCAGCGACTTCACGCCTTCGCGCACATCGGGTCCCGCGAAGCCCATGAATTCGAGCGCGAGCGACGTGTCGAAGTTCGGCCCCGCCATGCGCAGCCAGTTGTTGAGCGCGTACTTGGTCCAGCGCAACGCGGTTTGCGAACCGTTGGCGAGGCGCTTCGCCACTTCGAACGCTTTCGGCAGCAAGTCGTTCTCGTCCACGGCGAGCGAGACGAGGCCGATGCGCTCCGCCTCCTCGCCGCTCACCGGCTCGCACAGCAGCAGGTAATACTTCGCCTTCGCCATGCCGCACAACAGCGGCCACACGATCGCCGCGTGGTCGCCCGCCGCGACGCCCAGGCGCGTATGGCCATCGATGATGCGCGCCGTCTTGGTGGCGATGGAAATGTCGGCCAGCAGTCCCGCGACGAGCCCCGCGCCCACCGCCGGACCGTGCATGGCCGAGACGATCGGCTTGCCGCAGTTGATCACGTTGTAGACGAGGTCGCGCGCCTCGCGCCACACGCGCGCGCGCACGTCGAAAT
>NZ_JBFRCN010000115.1:0-4619 GCF_040965835.1 Paraburkholderia sp. BR10872 | reverse complement strand
CTTTCCGGCTGCCGGGCCTCTGTGTTGGCTCTGACAAAGTGGTGTCCATCACTTCGAAAATGATGGACATCACTTTGATGCCGGTCCCTGCAGCCGTCTACGACGGCCGCCGTGAGCCGCTTACCTTTGATGCAGTCTTGCAGCAACTGAACCGGCGATACAAAGCCGAGCGACGAATGAGGACGACCGCGGTTGTAAAACACTTCAAAGTATCCGAACAGGTCCACCATCGCTTCCTGATGGGTACGGTATCGCGTAGCATGCCCCCGTTCGTTCTTCAGGCTGTTGAAGAAGCTCTCCGTCGGGGCGTGTCCCAACAGTTTCCCTTGCGGCTCATCGAGCAGCACATACCGTATTGCGCCAGCTTGCGCTGGAAGTCGTCGCTGGCATATTCGCCACCCCTGTCCGAATGGTGCAGCGCGCCGGGCTCGGGCTGGCGTCGGAACCATGCCATTGTCAGCGCGTCCGTCACGATGTCAGCCGTCATGCGCGGCTTGATCGATCAGCTGACAACTTCCCGCTTAAACAGGTCCAGCACGATCGCAAGATACAGCCAGCCCTCATCGGTCTAGATGTACGTGATGTCCGATGTATAGACCTGATTCGGCGCTGTCGGCGTGAAAATCGCGCCCCAGCAGATTTTCCGCGACCGGGAGCTTGTGCTTCGAGTTCGTCGTGACAGGGTAACGTCGCTTGTGCCGAGCCCGCATGCCGTTCTCGCGCATGAGCCGCTCGACCCGCTCCTTGCAGGCCGGAAAGCCGCGTGCGCAAACTTCCTCGGTCATCCGTGGTGAGCCATAGGCGTTCTTGACCGCGGCGTGGATAGACTGGATCAGGGCGAGCAACTGGGCCTCTGTGAGACGCTCGCGCCCGGGCGTGCCGCCGCGCATCCACGTCCGATACCGACAGGACCCGCACAGCGCCGACAGCGGATAGTGCCGGCGATGCGAATCAATCCGGGCATACTTCACAGGAGGTCCTTCACGAACAACGCCGCCGCTTTTTTTTTCCGATTTCAAGTTCCATCTGCAGACGCTTGTCCTCAGCCCCCAGGCGTGAGAACTCCATCTGTTCCGGCGTGGCAGCCTTTGTCCCCGGGACATTGAGTGTGCCTGCCTCATCGGCCTTGACCCAGTTGCGCAGCGACTGGTGGGAAATCCCCAGTTCACGAGCAACATCCCGCGCGCTTTGCCCGTCCTTCACTCGCTTTACCGCGATCGTCCTGAACTCAGCGGTGTATGCCTGCTTTGGTACCTTGAACATCGATTCTTTCCTTCCTTCGGGTCGAGTTTACACATGACCTACTGGAAGGCGAAAATTCTGGGGAAGCTCATATATCCTTATGTCTTACTGTGTCACATAATTAGTTGCGCGCTCTATTGCCGCGCAGGAAGAGAGCCATCGTTGCATGAGTCTTTGTCCAAGCAGGATGCGCAACGTAGTGATGGAATCAGGCATCACCATGAGCCAGCACCGGCTGCCGCTCGACCCGCCGTTCCCCGTGGCGTTGAGCGCGCTGGACTGCCCCGCGGGATGTAATCCGGAGGAAGGGCAGGCAGCGCGCGTTCAAGGAAGTTTTTTATCGCGTCCATCTGGTCGCATTCGGAGTCGCTGAGCCATCAGAAACGCATACGAGGCGATACTCAGTGTGGCGTGGTGGTGAAAGCCACGCCAGCCCCTCCCTTCATGATGACCGAGCCCAAATTCCTGTTTCAGGTCCTGATAGTCGCGCTCGATGCGCCAGCGCATCTTGGTCACGAACACAAGCTGCTCAAGTGTCGCTTCCTCGGGGGCGGTAGCGAGAAAGTATTTGAGCGGCTCCGTTTTGCCATCGGGCCATTCGATGAGCAGCCATTCTTCGTCGCGGACGGCGCTTCGCCAATAGTCGCGATGTGCGGGACGAACCCGTACGGCGGCAAAGCGTGAGGATAGTGCTGCGTTGCTGCCTTCCCGCCAGGTTACGGATTGCCAGGCGTTCACGGGTAATTGCATGTCCAGCTCCTTCACGGCGATCGGCTCGTGGCCGGGCGCACGGCGCAACAATGTCGGCGGCTTGCCGCGCCCGCTCCAGGGCTTGGGCGGAAGCGGCTCCATACCGGGCGCCCACACTGAAGTGCCAGGCCGGATCCCTACCGCATACAACAAACCCAGTTCAGTTATGCTTTCCCGAAAAGCGGTTTTATCGCCGTACCCGGCATCTGCGAGCACAATGCCCGGTGCAATGCCGGATGCTATAGCCTCTCGAAGTTGGGCCAGCGCAATCTGTGGTTTCGTCTCGAAGGTGAGATCGTCGGGAGTGCCGGCATAACGCGCTCGTTCACGGTCGTCAATCCATTCCTTGGGGACATACAGCTGCCAGGCAATCGGCAGACTGCCGCGTTGCGTCGCGATCGACAGGCTTACGGCGACCTGACAGTTGTCCTGCTTTCCGAGCTGCCCGCCGTACTGACGTGCCACCTCGACCGAATGACGTCCCTTCTTTGGAAAACCGGTGTCGTCAATAATCCAGTAATAACCGTTCTCTTCGGCTGCGTGTGCGTCTAACGCAGGCATCACCCATTCTCGTACCCGCTGCAAGACCGCACGGTCAGACCAGTCTGCCCTGGCTACAAAGTGGTGGAGAGACTAGTGCTTCGCACTCGCGTGAAGTGGGTCAATGTGCGCGGCCATTGGCTCGACACTCTTGCGCGACAGGGGCAAAACCAAGCCCGAACAGTAGCCGCTGAGGCCGGCATGGCGATCGGCATGCCCTAACGCCTGCCCAAGATGATTCGGATATGTCTCAAATTCGTCGACATCTTCTCTCATCGATCGCCCGAAGTCTATAGTATTCAATGCGACCAGGTATCGCTTTGCCGCAAACAGATTTTGTGACACAGTAAGACTTCTATGGTGCAATGGAAGTCAAGCCCTTTCGCGATCCGTTTTCCCGTCAGTTATCTCCCGAGCGCGACAGGTGGTTATCCACGGCCGGCCGGCGGGGTCGTCTGTTACGACCACGACGCTGGCCGTGGACAACCTGCTCGATCAGATGTTTTGCAATCCTCCATATCAAGCGAGAACAGTAGTGAGGTCGGGGTGTCTGAAGTCCGGGCACTTGACCGGACCAACTTCTATCCGTTCCGGCACGAGACCGGGCACCACATACCGCATGCGCAAGGCGCTGGAACCGCCCCTTATGGACGCGCCCCATCTAGAACTACGGTCACCTGCGAAGGTGACCCGCTTACTGTCCGGGCGCGCCGAACCTTCAAACGCTGCTGCCGCTCGACGTTGGCTACTCAGGTCGCTGTCACCTTCTTCGCAGGGGCTTGAGGGTTGCCCCGAGGGGAATCTCGCCGAATGCGCCATAGCGCGACCGCCAGACGTCTGGCAAGTGCCACAATGCCGATGCGTCGCATACGCTTGTCGCCGCCTGCAAAGCGCTCGTTGAACCAATCGCTTAGCTGGCTGCTGGGCTGGAAGCGCAACCAGTTCCACCATCAGCCATCGCGCTCGCTTGTTGCCGATCTTGCTGATGCCCTGCTCAACTTCACTGGTGCCGCTGGCATAGGGCGTCGGGGCTAAGCCCAGGCAGCCGGCCACTTCACGGCGGTTGTGAAACTGCCGCCAACCAAACAGTTCCCTGATCAGGACCCAGGCACTGCCGGTGCCGATACCCGCAAGGAGCGCGAGCCGCGCAATCGCGGGTTGCGCACCGCTGCGCACTTCGCGCTGCTGCTGTACCTCGAGCGCCCTGATCTGGCCTGGCAGCGAGCAACAGCCGTTCGAATTCGCGTTCGATCTCGGAGCGCAGGGCAGGCAACAGCTGTGCGGTGTGCTGCGTCCACCAGTGCGCCCACGCGCGGCCACCGATTCGCTCGGGCCGCAGGTTGTGGAGTACAGCAGCGAGCGGATGCGGTTGCTATGGGCAGTGCGCTCCTGCCTCAGGCGAGCGAGTTCACGGTGTACCCGCCGCTCATCTTCCTGTTCGGGGGTGGGGATACGTGCGACCGCCCAAGCCCGGCGCTCACCACCGTAGTAACGCATCAGCATCGACAGAAGCTTGTCGCTGTCGAGACGGTCGGTCTTGACGCGACGTCTGCGCCGGTTCACTTCGATACTGGCTGAATCCACCACCAGGTTCGTGATCTGATGTGCTTCCAGGCAGCGGCGAAGCCAGAAGCCGTCACGCCCGGCTTCATAACAGCTGCGCACCGGGGCATCGATGGTCAGATGACAGCGCGCTTTGGCTTTTGAAATCGCCGTAAAGACCGCGGCCGCATCGCCAGCGGCCACTGTGCAGCGGCTCGGGAGTGCACTCCATCGCCCAGCGAGAGCTTCCAGTTCTTGTCACCCAGTTCAAAGGCGACGTACAGCGATCCGGTGATGGTTGTATCCTGCCCATGAAGGGCCGTGCGAGGCGCATTCATTTGCGTACCACCTCGGAAAACGGGTGTCGGAATCCTCGTTTTACTCCAGGAGGCTTACTTCCGCGGCCCTTCCCTAGTATCTAGTGTTCTGTCCCAGAAATAACTTTGCATAGCCGAGCCACTTTCTGGAGAATTGAATCGGCGGTCGCGGTCCATACGAACGGCCGGCCGTGTTGGTTGTACTGCTCGATATATCGCTCGATGCTG
>NZ_JBFRCN010000114.1:0-5038 GCF_040965835.1 Paraburkholderia sp. BR10872 | reverse complement strand
CTCATTGACAGCAATTGTTCTCGCTCCAGTTCCGACACGACAACCTCGATTCCTTTACGTCCCATGATCGCCTCCAACACGCCGTGAATTCGATCATAGAACAATCTGAATTTACGTAAAGTTATTTCTGGGACAGAATACTAGCAGACTGCTGAAGTACCTCCCGTTAGAAGCAGGCTTTCTGCGATTACGCGGCTCTCGCTGCGCGTTCCGTCGCATTGTGAAATTTCAACGCAAAGCTCATGCTGGTTCGGCGGGTTGAGGCCAATTGCTGGCCATATTGACGCTTTTTTTCGCCACTATGGGCGTACCTGTGCCAATGAACGCAGGCGCACGAGATTGTAAACGGCCATGTTCAACACGAACATCTGGTCCACCTTCTTCAAGCTGCGCACCACGGTTTTGGCCCACCCGAAGCCCTCCTGTGCGTCGTAACCCTTATCTGCACCTAGCGTGATTTCTGCACTCGCGTCTCCTGCCGCTTGCCGTGCGTCGTTGATTATGACCTTTGGCTGCTTCACGCTCGGCATGCCCGTCAGCGCGCGTCACGCGTGCGTTGACCACCAGGCCATGCCGATTGTCGGTTAGAGTGTGGCCCATGTAACGCAATTCGCTGGCCGTTTTGCCTTTGCGATAGAGCCGCGCACCGGGATGCGGTCCTGGACTCATGCGTCTCGTTGCTACGCTTCTCGCCCTTGGAGTCGCCCGTACCACCACCTTCGCTGTCCTGATCGTCACTGTCCTTGGGCACAAAGCTCTTGTGCCCCGCCCACGCCTGGATCAGCGTTCCGTCCACACTGAAGTGCCCGCCCGAGAGCAGGCACTTCTTCCCGGCGATCGCCACAACTTTGAGCTTGCACTCAAACCTCCCATCTACCGTCAAAGCTACAAAGCATGGTGGATTTTTGCGACGGTAACCGAACATCAATCGGAGGATGTTATGAAACTCACACCATTGGGAGTGACGATCTCACCGGAATCCGGGTCGACCCAGTGCACCTGAAAGATGTTTTTTTGGCAATGTCCACAGCGGGCGGCGTTATAGAGCCAATTCGGGGGCGGCCCAATCGAGCCACTGCATGGGCGGCGAAGGAGCCACCCTGCAGGCGGCGTGCAGAAGCCAGCGGCAACGGGCGCAAGCGCAACTCGAACTTTCCAATTCGGTTCACTCCGTTCATTTGAACGGAGCGCCTATGGCCAACAGTGCAGAAGTTGCTGCGTGCACAGCGCGTGACGTTACCTAGGCGCGGCGGCGTCGAGTTGAACTGCGTTGAGGCATGTGAAGTGGATGCGCCCACCGGTGTGCAGTCCGTCGTCTGGCGCCTGCTGAGCAACCGCGAGGTGTCCGATGCACATGTACTCACCGAACTGATCGACTGGTACCGCGCGAGGCGGGAGATCGAGATGTTCTTCAATGTGTTGAAGAACGCATGTCGGGTTGAAACGTTGCAGCTCTCACAGACCTCGGGCGCAAGGGCGACGGTGAACCCGGCGCGAAGACACTGTGGATTGGCATGCAGCGTGATGGACGCGGTGGTCACTATCCAGATCCTGCGCGAAGGGTACAAAACTTCTGTTAACGAGATGCGCTTAACCTGCATTGCGAACTACGCATCCCACGAATCCGCATCGCGCGACCACGCGACACATGCGGCATAACCGCTCAGGGCACGAAGCCAAACTGCGTCGAGTCTCGCAATCAAGTCGCGATTGCATACGCTCTCCTCGCTAACTAGGATGCTTGGTTCGTGCTGCCTGTCGCCAAGTACAGAAAACCATGTCATGCCCCCTCCGATGCCGACGCCAAGTGCCTTCAACACCGCTTCCTTTGCCGTCCATACGTCATAAAACGCGTCGGTTCGCCTGTACATCGGCAAAGCGGTCACTTGTGCCTCGTCGCGCGGCGCAAATACCGCTGATGCGAGCTTCCTCCAATTGATGTCTTTGCGCGCAAATTCGATATCGACACCAACCCTCCGTCGCCGGCCAATTGCGATCAGAGCATACTGCTCCGAATGCGAAACGTTAAAGTCGAGTTGCCCACCGAACCCGCTTTGCATCGACTTATCGAGACGCGGCCGTCCGCCGGTGTCTCGCTCGAAACGCAATTCACTGGCCTCCGAATCTGTTCGTTCCGCGAGCAACTGACGCAGTACGACGCGCGTCACCGCACAACGCAGCGCATCGTCGCGGCGTCGGAAGCGCGCGACCTTCGCACGCTCATCGTCCGAGAGCGGAGCGAATGCGGGACAGTCGAGCATGACGCGAAAATCGAAGCTGATGCAAAATATTTCAATATTTGCTGCGGAGGCACGCGGCGGAGCGAGCTCGTGCACATTGAAAGCCGACGTTGCAGGGACGATCATCAATTCACTCCGTTAGTGACGGTAACAGGCAGTTGCTGTGCGATTATGCCGCGCGAGGAACAGAGGTGCTCAAGTTCCTGAAACAGGTTGCAGATCACGTGCGCTCGTCTGGAGCAAGTCGGCCGATGAAATTCGGTCACGTCTCGAACGGTTTTGCGCACGCGTCTAAACGATACCGAGATGAACGCCATGAACATGACACACCAGCGATTGACGACGCCGTGCTCGCGCTCCTCTATTCGACATTGCACGCCCGGCATTGTCACCCATTGAAAGGCCGTTGGAAAGACAGTATAGCACTACGCACAAGGCGCAGCCTTCCGTTGTTGCGAAACCTTCGCCAACCCCGCGCGAAGCGCCGCGACGCATCCGATATTTCGTTCGCCTAGTGGCGGAATTGATCCGCGAGCACGAAAGCGCCGGATAGCGATCAAAGGAGGTTTGCACGAGAGCCGTCTGCGACGGCACCGACTCCCAGTCCATTGAACCATTGAAGTCCTACCGAAGCTGGACAGGGGCCGTCCGGAAGATGAACCCCTCTTCTGCATGCAAACATGCTATGTATCTGATTTGACTTCACGGTTCGCTCGCAAACGGCCCGCTCACTCATGCGATGAGCCGACTGCAATGGTTGCTGTTCGGCACTTGATCGGTGCTGGATCAATGCCGGGTGTGGCACAGCTGCACAGATGGCGGAAGCATCATTCTCGTCGTTCTTGCCGCCGACCACAAAGGGTTTCACATATTGTGTCGGCAGCAGTCGAACCGTGTGCCCCCCTGCGAGATAAATTCCAGAGCCCAGAAGTGCGAACCGTGACGGTGTTCGATGCCGATCAGGCTCGGTTCAAATTTCGAAAAGAACTTGCGCAGCTGCGGAAGTTTGCGCAGCTGTATCGGAGCAAGATCTGCGAACAGGCAAGGATGGTGACGTGGCCCCGGTGGAGAAGTGGTCCTATGGCGTGTTCACGCTAATGTCGTTTGATCGTACACTCTGGCGATGGAAATCACCGAAGCCCAATATCAACGGATCGAGCATTGTCTGCCACGACAACGTGTGGCAACAGTCAGTCTGACGAACCTCCAAGTGCAATGCGATCTTTATGTCGCCGAGCACGGCTGCAAGTGGCGTGGACTGCCGAAGCGCTTCGGTAGATGGCATACGATTTACACGCGGATGAACCGCTGGTCCAGAAGTGGCGTGCTGCGTCGCGTGTTCACGGAATTGCAGCGTGCACAGATCATTCGCATCAGGATCGACGCGGTTTCGCTGGATAGCACTATGGTAAAGGTTTATCCTGACGGCACCGGTGCGTTAAAAAACGGACCTCAAGCAATCGTAAAGTCCCGAGGCTGAGGGACTACCAAGATTTATATGGTTGCCGCGGATGCTCGAACAGCCATAACGTTCGCGTTGTTTGCCGGCCACGCAGGCGACGCGCCGCAGGGACGCGAATTGCTAAAGAGCCTCGGGCCGGCCAATTGACCGCTGCACCTGTTGATGGATAAAGCGTACGAAGGCGGCGAAAGCAGGCAACTGGCACTCGATTTGGGCTTCATCCCCGTTTGCGTGTGCATCTAAGCGGGCATCACCCATTCGCGTACCCGCTGCAAGACCGCAGGATCAGACCAGTCTAAAGTGGTGGAGTGACTGGTGCGTCGCACTCGCGTGAAGTGGGTCAATGTGCGCGGCCATCGGCTCGACGCTATTGCGCGACAGCGGCAACGCCAAGCCCGAACAGCAACCCTTGAGGCCGGCATGACGATCGGCGTGCCCCTAATGCCTGCCCCAGATAATTCAGATACGTGTCAAATTCATCGATATCTTCTCCCATCGCGAATTCCGGAGTGTGTATTACCAAGTATCTCGTTGACGCAAAGGGATTTTATGACCCAGTAAGATTAGCGAAATGAGACGAGTTTCTGGCCTGCGGGCCGGCTAATCAGAAAGCGAAGGACGGATTTTTGAGATCTGGTGCAAATTTCAATTCGAGCGAGAAACGGCGTATTCGCCGCCACCTCATCGAGTTGACAGGACTGCCTTCCAAATAGCGGGAGCACTGATATCTTTGAGGCGCAGGTTCGTGAGATCGAATTCGGCGGCGGTCCGCGCCGGCCACGGCTCGGATGCGGCAAGATAAATTGCTCGAACTTCTCAACGGTCAATATCGTGCGAATCGCCTGTCGGCAATGGTTAGCAGCCGTTCTCGTATCCCCAAAGCCTTGCCTTTAACCCGTCTACCCTCGCCAACCCCGCGAACCTTTCCCGACGGGGCACGCAGACAAATTCCGCCCCTTCGGAAAAACCCGCAATCAGCTGCAACTTTCGATGTTGCTGTTCTTGTCGCAATTGGATTTCCCCACTGGATTTGGCGAGCCATCGCCATACATGTCGTTCGCGAACTCATTTGCGATGCGAATCAGTGTTATCCAAACAATCGATTTTGTAGCTGAGGTGAGATGCCTCATAGTCGCTTACTACGACTCGCGGCACAGCTGCCGACTATCCGCACCGGAAAGGGAAACTTTCCTGACGTGCCCCGATGCATGAGCTTGCCCCTGAAAAACGTATCCCTTGCTGAGGTTTAAACTGCAGCAAGGAGAAACGAAGATGAGCCAATTGAAGCGTGCGCGGTACACCCTGGAATTCAAGCTGGAGGCGGTGCGGCTGGTGA
>NZ_JBFRCN010000113.1:0-5056 GCF_040965835.1 Paraburkholderia sp. BR10872 | reverse complement strand
GAAGTTCGACAGATCGTTGAAGCCGCTCGCGAGCGCAACGTCGACGATCTTCGCTTCGTCGTCGGCGGCAAGACGCAGGGCGGCGGCGCGCAATCGCGCGCGCAGCAGGTATTGATGCGGCGTCACGCCGGCCACCGCCGAGAAGGTGCGCAGAAAATAGAACTCGCTCACGCCCGACGCGCTCGCGAGGCTGGCGAGCGTATGCGCATCGTCGGGCGTTTCGTCGATCAGCCGCAGCGTCGCAACCACACGTGCCGCCGCCGCGGCGCCCGGCGTGGCAGGCGTCGCCGCTTCCTTGCCGCTCGCGACCACGCGCAAGGTCGCGAGCGCGAGTTCCAGTGCAATTGCACCCCAGGCTACCACCCCGGTCGCATGGTCCCGCTCTTGCGCGAGCGCGTCGGCGCAAGCGTGCGCCACGAGCGGCGCGAGCGCGCGCACCGGCGGCACCCGCGCGGCCCGCCAGCGGCGCGCGCCGGGCGCGAGGCCCGCGGCTGCGGCCTGCTCGTCGAGCCAGCCAGGGTCGTAGTGGAACGAGAGGCAGCGGTCGCCCGCCGCATGACGGTGGCCGCATTCGAAGCAGGCGCCGGTTTCCCCGAGCATGAGCGCGCCGGGCGTCATCAGCGCGCGCGCGTTGCCGCTGCGGTAGCCGAATACGCCTGCCGCCACGACGGCGAGGCACGCGCTCGTGTGGCGCTCCTCGTAAGGCCGGTCGCCGGGACCGAGCGTGCAGACGACATCGTCGACCGACCAGCCGGCGCCCGCCGCGAGCGGACGCGCCGTGGGCGCACGGCCGCTATCGGCGCGGCCCTCGCGCTCGCGTTGGGCGAGCGCGCGTTGCAATGAAACGGCGAGACCTTGCACGGCAACCTCGGGTGAAGTTGGCTACGTTCGTTGACTACGTTTGTAGGCTACGTCTGCCGTTGTAGCACATCGCCGCGAGCGTCGCCGGAGCGGCCCCGGCTGCTATCGCCGCCGTTCCTCGATGGCGCGCAGAAGCGACAGCGCGATGCCCTCGGCGGCAAGGCGCACCTCGTCGAGCGCCGGAAACGACGGCGCAATCCGCAGATGACTGTCGTGCGGATCGACGCCATACGGAAACGCCGCGCCCGCGGGCGTGAGGACGAGTCCCGCCGCCGCCGCGAGTTCGACCGTGCGGCGCGCGCAACCCTCGGGCGCATAAAGGCTGATGAAATAGCCGCCGCGCGGCACGTTCCAGCTCACACCGGGCACGCCGGCGAGGCGCGCGCGGAACACCGCGTCGACCGCATCGAACTTCGGCTTGAGCAGCGCCCGATGGCGCGCCATCAACCCGGTGAGCGTCGCGCGGTCGCGCAGGAAGCGCACGTGGCGCAGCTGGTTGAGCTTGTCCGGCCCGATCGTGCGCACGGCTGAGTGCTTCTGCCACCAGGCCACGTTACGCGGCGCAGCGGCGAGCCACGCGAACGCCCCGCCGCCGAAGGTCACCTTCGAGAGCGACGCGAACATCAGCGCGCGGTCTGCGTGGCCCGCCGCCGCGCAGGCTTCGAAAACGTCGAGCGTCGTGTGCGCTTCGTCGCTCAGATGGTGAAAGCGGTAGGCGTCGTCCCAGAAGAGCCGGAAATCGGGCGCGGCGGGCATGGCGGCCAGACGCCGGATCACCTCGTCGGACCAGATCGCGCCCGTCGGGTTGCTGTAGAGCGGCACGCACCACATGCCTTTGATCGACGCATCGTCGCGCACGAGCGCTTCCACGCGGTCCATGTCGGGGCCGTCCTCGCGCATCGGCACGGCGATCATGCGCACGCCCAGCGCCTCGCAGATTGCAAAGTGGCGGTCGTAGCCCGGCACCGGGCACAGGAATGCGATCTCGCCCTGCGCTCGCCATGGCGCGCCCACCTCTGCGCCCTCGCCCGCCGGCACGCCGTGCAGCAGCGCGAAAGTCAGCGCGTCGTGCATCAGTTCGAGGCTCGAATTACCCGCCGCGATCACCTGGGCGGCCGGCACGCCGAGCAGCCCAGCGCCCAGCTCGCGCGCCTCGGGCAAGCCGCTCGCCAGGCCGTAGTTGCGGCAATCGAAGCCATCGCGCGCGAGATAGCCCGCCTGTGCGGCTTCGTCGATGAGCGCCTGCGAGAGGTCGAGCTGTTCGGGCGAAGGCTTGCCGCGCGACATGTCGAGCCGCATCTGCAGTTGCTGGAATCGTTCGTAGGTCAAATCGACGGGCGGCGACATCAACATGGGCTTCTCCAGAAAGCGAAGGACGATGCGAAGAACAACGCGAAGGGTCGGTACGGCCCCAGTATCGGCGCGTCCCGGCGTTCAGACAAACGCGTTATATTGAAGCCTTCGATCAATTTTTCTTATACCAATGAAGACCCTCGACCTCGACGTGCTGGCCATGGTGGTGGCCGTCGCCGACGCCGGCAGCTTCGTGCGCGGCGCCGCGCTCGTGCACCGCTCGCAGGCCGCACTTAGCATGCAGATCCGCGCGCTCGAGGAATCCATCGGCAAGCCGCTCTTTATCCGTGCACCGCGCAGCGTCACGCCCACGCCCGACGGCCAGACGCTGATCGCCTACGCGCGGCGCATGCTCGCGTTGCGCGACGAAGCGTGGGCCTCGCTCGCGCACCCGGAAGTGACGGGGCGCGTGTCGATCGGCGTGCCCGACGATTACGCGTCCTCGCTCATGCCACCGGTCCTGCGCAAGTTCTCGGCGAACTGGCCGAAGGTGGAGATCCAGGTGATCGGGCTGCCGAGCAGCGCGCTCCTGCCGCTCCTGAAGGACAACAAGATCGACCTGGCCTGCATCACGCGTACGCGAGGCCTCGCGGGCGAGTTCATCCGCTTCGAGCCGATGGTGTGGGCCGCGCCCCCCGCGGCGGTAAGCGCGGCGAGCGGGCGCGAGATCTGGCGCGAGCGTCCCTTGCCGGTCGCCCTCTTCGGCGGCGGCAGCGTCGCGCACACGAACGCGATCCAGGCGCTGGAGCGCGCGAAGATCGCCTATCGCACATCGTATGAAAGCCCGAGCCTGATGGGCCTGTGCAGCATGGTGGCCGCGGGTCTCGCCATCGCGCCGCTCGCGCGCTGCGCGGTGCCCGAGACGTTCGTCATGCTCGGCCGCCAGCATGGCCTCCCGGCACTCCCCGAACTGGAAGTGGTGCTCGCGCGCAGCGCGCGCTCGAACCGTCCGCCGTGCGACTTTCTCGCCGACCAGATCCTCGCGGAACTGCGCGTTCAGGAGCGGTGATCTTCCGACGATGCTTCGGGCAACGAATCAGTCGATCAATCGTCGCCCAGCCGCGAAAGCAACGCGTAGAGGCGCGAGACATGCCGCAATAGCATTTCGCGATGCTTCTCGATCTGTTCGAGGCGGCCTTCGAGGTCGGCGCGCACGCGCTCGTCGGGGTCGGCGTAGTTGATCACGTCTTCGATACGCGAGCGCAGCACCGCGGGCTCGACCGGCGGCACGCTCAGGTAGCGCTCGAGCTTGCGCACGTCCTGCGCGGCGAGATCGCGGATCTTGCGCGTGCCCGCGAGACGCCGGTGCGCCTCGGGCGTCGCCGTCGCTTCCTCGCGCTTCGCGCCCTGGCCGAAGATCGGCTCGACGCGCAGCACAGGCGCCTTGCGTACCGGATGCGCGGTGCCGCGAAAGCGCGCGCGCGGCGTCTCGCTCGCGATCGCTTCGCGCGTCTCGTCGGGCACCTCGGCGCTGTCGTGCTTCACGTCCATCCAGCCTTCTGGCAGACCCGTGACGGCTTCCACGCCGCGCACGAACTCCGCGCTGAAGTCGCGCTGGCCCGACACGATCAGCTTCATGTAGCTCGCGGAAAACGTCATCATGCGCGCGAGCCGGGTGGCCGACCCGACCTCGCGCGTGAGCAGCGCCAGATTGGCACGCCACATCGGCATGAGCGTGGCGTTGGCATCGTCCATTGCGGAGCTCCTCCTTCGTTCGCGTCATCTGCCAATGATAAAGGCTGCGGCGCACCACGCGCGCTTTCGCGGGCCGTCTGCCCCATACGCGCGCTATCGTTAGCAATAGGGTCAGCTAACGGTAAAGGGAGCAAGGCACATGCCGACGACTGTCGGCCATGCACGGGGAAATGACTGAGGAAATGACGGCGAGCGGCGCGGCCGGACCTTGGCAGGCCTTAGAAATGGCCCGTGAAGCGGTAACGGCTGCCCGGATGCCAGAGATTGGCGACCGAGGCGACGAGCCCACGCGAGCGGGTGCGCCGGTGCAATACGAGGCACGGCTCGGCCTCCCCCATCGCGAGGCGCGCGCGCGTCTGCGCCTCGGGGGCGAGCGCCTCGATGCGATACTCCACGCCCTGCAGCGGCGCGACATGCACGAGGTACTGGTTCGGCGTAATGTGCGTGAAGTCCTGCGCCGCGTAATCGGGCGCGACGGCGGGATTGACCCAGCGCTCTTCTAGCTGCACGGGCTCGTCGTTTTCGAAGTGAAGCACCCGCGAGTTGAACACCTGATCGTTCGCGGCGAGCCCCATTTCGACGGCGAGCGCCTCGTCGGCGCGATGCACGCCGATCTCGAGCACCTCGGCGCGGTAGCGGTGCCCGCGCGCGAGGATTTCGTCGGAGATGCTGCGAATGGCGACGAGCGTCGATTCGTACTTCGGCCGCGCGACGAAGGTGCCCGCGCCCTGCACGCGCGTGAGCACCTGTTCCGCGGTGAGTTCGCGCAACGCCCGGTTCACGGTCATGCGCGCGACCTTGAACTCGCGCGCCAGTTCGTTCTCCGAAGGCACCTGGTCGCCCTCACTCCACTCACCGGCGTGAATGCGCGCGAGGACGAAGTCCTTGATGCCCTGGTATGCGGGAGCGCTCATCGCGTTGGCCCGTGCTTTGGCTTGGCGTCTGCTTGTGCGTGATCGCGCGTGCTTGCGCTTTACTGCGCCTCGGATTCGAATGCCAACGGGCTGTGCGAAGCGATGGCACCGTTCTGCACGAGACGCGCAATCGCTTCGATATCCGGCGCGAAATAGCGGTCGAGGTCGTAATGCGGCACCTCGGCACGCACCGACTGCATCACGTGCGCAAGCGCAGGGCTCGTGTGGTGCGG
>NZ_JBFRCN010000112.1:0-6023 GCF_040965835.1 Paraburkholderia sp. BR10872 | reverse complement strand
TCGCGACGTATGCAGGCCCAGAGGCGCGCTTCTGTCCCGCAGGCGTGTACGAGTTCGTAAAAGACGATCAGGAAGAAGATCGTCTGCAGATCAACGCGCAGAACTGCGTGCACTGCAAGACCTGCGATATCAAGGACCCGACGCAGAACATCGTGTGGGTCACGCCCGAAGGCGGCGGCGGCCCGAACTATCCGAACATGTAAGCAGTACGTGGTTAAGTCTCAGAGGCAAGATCCAGCATGAAACTGATTCGGTCTGTCGAGGAACTGCGAGCTCAATTGCGCGGGCAAAACCGCACGGCATTCGTGCCGACAATGGGCAATCTGCACGAAGGACATCTGTCGCTGATTCGTCTCGCACGACAGCATGGAGATCCCGTCATTACCAGCATTTTCGTGAATCCGCTGCAGTTTGGACCGGGTGAGGATTTCGAGCGTTATCCGAGAACGCTTGAGGCGGACCTGGAGAAGCTTCAGAAGGAGAGTGTCTACGTCGTCTTCGCCCCTACGGAACGGGACCTCTATCCGCAGCCGCAAGAGTATCGCGTGCAGCCTCCAGGTGGGCTTGGCGACATGCTAGAGGGGGAGTTCCGGCCGGGCTTCTTTCAAGGCGTTTGCACGGTCGTAATGAAGTTGCTGTTATGCGCGCAGCCGCGCGTAACAGTGTTTGGAAAAAAGGACTATCAACAATTGATGATAGTTCGGGAAATGTGCAAACAGTTCGCAATGCCCACGGAGGTCGTGGCCGGCGACACCATCCGCGACATCGACGGACTTGCGCTGTCCTCTCGCAATCGCTTCCTGACGCCGGAGCAACGCGTGGAGGCCCCCACGCTATATCGGCTCCTCAACGGCGTGCGCGAGGACATTTTGAGCGGTCGACAGGATATCCAGCGAATCGAACGGCGCGTGTTCTCAACGCTAGTCGATCGCGGCTGGAAACCCGACTACATCTCGGTTCGAAAGCAGGCGGACTTGCGCTCTCCAATGGAGCAGGATGTCGTCGATCGAAAGCTGGTCGTGCTGGCGGCAGCGCGCCTCGGCAGTACACGCCTTATTGACAATCTTGAGATTTGAACCCTTGATGCTATGCCTTGCCACGGTGACTGGAGGGTAGGGCGAGAGCGCAACTCAAAGGCGCACACTGCGCCTGCCTGACATTGGCGTTTCGTTATGACTGAACCAGCAATTCACGACGGCGGCTCTCGTAGGCAATCGGTGCTTGTAACCGGAGCGGGCCGGCGAATCGGTCGCGCGCTCGCCCTTGGCTTTGCCGCGCGAGGATGGGACGTTGCCTTGCACTATCACGAGTCGAAACGCGAAGCGCAAGAGGTTGTCGATCAGATCGCGGTGCGAGGCGGAAGGGCAATTTCCCTTTGCGCGGATCTTTCGAAAGAGGAACAGGTGAGGCAGCTTGTACCCGCGTGTGTGCAAGCATTCGGACGTCTCGATTGCGTCCTGAATTGCGCGTCGCGGTTCGAGGAAGATACGGCACAGACTTTTACCTACGATCTCCTGCTGGCGCTCATGAAGATCAACGTCGCTGCGCCGCTGGCTTTGGCACGCGGCCTCTACGACGCGATACCGGACTGTGCAGTTGCCGACGAGGCGCAGCGAGGCGTTGTTGTCAACGTTCTGGACCAGAAGCTTTACAACATGAATCCAGACTACATCTCCTATACCTTAACGAAAGCAGCGTTGGCGAATGCAACGATAGCGCTTGCGCAGGCGCTAGCGCCAAAGGTCAGAGTGCTCGGCCTGGCTCCCGGACTTACGCTTGTCTCCGGCGATCAAACGCAAGAGCAGTTTGAGGCGGCTCACCGGATGACCCCGCTTCGGCGCGGGTCGCGGCTTGAAGACATCGTCGATGCAGCCGTCTATCTTGCCGAGGCACGTGGAGTGACGGGGACGACCTTGGTCGTCGACGGAGGTCAACATCTTGTATCCAGCCAGCGCGACGTGATGTTCGCGAAAATTGAGTAGGCGCGCGGGACAAGACCTCACATCTCGCGGCGAACAGGGCGGATAGCGGTGCAGCGCGACAAGAGAACGCGTGGAAGGCCGAGGGGACATGATGAAGCGAAAAATACAGGGACTCGTAACGCGGGAAAAGATCCTCGACAGCGCGGAGATTTTATTTTTTGAACGTGGCGTCAGTGCTACGTCTCTTGAAGACATCGCTCACGCGGCTGGTATGACCAGAGGCGCAATCTATGGTCACTTCTCAAACAAATGGGCCCTCGTGACGGCTTTGTTCGAGCGATCAGCTTTGCCTCTGGACCCGTTCACAATTCCGCCCGAGAAGTCTAATGGGGCAACGCTTGGCGCCTTGCGTTCAAAACTTGAGAGGAGATTGGCCGACGTCCTTCACTCCGGCACACAACGGCGCCTGTACTCCATCGCATTCTCCACAGCAAAATCTGAAGGAGATACCGTTGTTTCCACATCGACGCTGGGGGAAGCTGCGCGAATCGCGCAGTCATCTATCGAGTCTGCGCTAAGGCTCGCAGCGGCAAATCGTGTGGCCACTGATCACGTCGACTACGCTGTGGAAGCGGTATACATTCACTCACTATTGACGGGTTGCTTTCACCTGAGTTTGCTTATGTCATCGCATCAGGGCGCGGAGCAAGCCCTTGCGTCGGCTGTTGTGGGAAGGGCGCTTTCGCCCCTGCTCTGACAATCCTGGCGGGCCGTTCTCTCACTACTTCTTCGAGCAGCAGAGCCGTTTGCCGGTCAACGATCGATGTGATCCAGCCGAGCCGATGTGTATCGATGGATTCCCACCCTAGAGAAAGCATCATCGATCGCCGTGTGAGGTGAATTGCTATGAGTTGGCCGGTAATGGTTAGGGCGCGCAATAAAGCCTCCTCGTCGCCGGCATCTCTGCCCATCAGGCGGGCAACTATTTCGCTGCAGACAGGTATCAGGCGCGTCTGAAGACGATCGCGCAATTGAGCCTCGGGAAACTGGGGTCCCAGGCCCGCCTGTTCCCGCGCCATGAAGAGCCTCCAGCTATCGGGCTCAGCCGAGGTGAACAGGTATTGAGCAAGATGTTTCTGGATTTCACGGAACGCGCGGATCAATTGATCGTCGTCCCCGTCTTTATCAAGTACGGCCCGCGCCGCGTCGACGGGGCTGGCGAGGTGATCAGAAATCGTGGTGGCGATGTGATCGACACACGCCAGATACACGCCTTCCTTGTTCGAAAAGTAGTAGCGCAATGCGGGTGGATTGACACCTGCTAGCTCCGCTATGTCTCGCGTCGAGGCTCCTTCAAATCCGCGCAAACCGAAAAGCGTGAGTGCTGCGGCAATGATTCGGGATCGCGTTTCATTGCCGCATACATAGCCAGTCGCTGTTCCGGAACGCCCTCGACTCTTGGTCATTGCCACAAGTTATCAGTCTTGTAAAAGGAGCGGGAAGTAAATCGGCTTGATCCGTTGGCAATTGGCCGTGGGCAACAACCTCCGACAAGTCGATCTGAATGAATTCCAAAGACGGTACGCATATTCCAACCGCAATGATGTAACCGGTTAAGCAACCCGGCCATTCTGCACCTGGTTTGAGCGGATTTGCGATATTGTAATAATAGAACGACATACACATAATCGCACCTAGGGCAAATCTCGACCCCGTTGGCTTTTCCCAAATTCGCCGTCCCAACCCGGTCGCTCACCCACAATATCTGAAGGATCGCTTTGCGGCAGATTTGCGAGAGGAGCGTCACGGGCGCAGCGGTTCAGCCGAGCATGGCTAAAGCCGTCGTCAGAACGGCGCGTTTGAATGCCTTGGGACGCCGCGGTAAGGAAGAGAACGGACTCAGTACATGGCTATAGGCGACAGTCTTGCTGATGCCATTGGCGAGCATCGTAAACAGGATGTCGGGATCTTGCCGCGAAATCTCACCTGCGTCGATCGCATCGATGAGCAACGGCACGAACACGTCATGAAACGGCCGCACCACCCGTTCGATCAGCAGGTTAAGGCGCTCTCCAGTTTCAGTTGCGGCAGTCGAAAAAAACATGCCAACGTCTGGCGTCAGAAACACCTGATCGATCAAGATCGACACGGCACCCTCGACGCGCGCTCGCGGTCCTGGACCTGTTATCTCCCGCAATGCGGCGGTCTTCGCGACCATGGGAGCCACTTCGTCGGCAATCTGGTCCACCACGGCAATCCAAAGCGCTTCCTTCGAGCCGTAGTGATGCGCGACCAGCGCGGGGTCGACACCCGATGCCCTGGCGATTTCCCGCACGCTAGTCGCCTCATAGCCGCTCCTCGCGAATGCCCCTCGGGCGCTGCGAAGCAATGCGTCGGCGCCGCCCGCGTCGCTGCACGCTGGACGGCCGCGCGACCGACGGGGCGTGGAAGTCGTCGTGGCGGACCGGGTTTGATCGTGAGCGTGTTTCATCGGCGACGACAGGTCGTGTTCAAGGAAAGCTCAGAATTTTAGCGGGTGCCGCACCGCGAATAGCAGCGGCACCGGTTTGACACGAACCCTTCGAAATCTTAGTATCGCATTTATTCATCACTCGTAGAATATTTAATCATGCGCCAGACCACCCGGATCGTCATCGTCGGCGGCGGTATCGCTGGACTTCTGCTTGCGACCAGGCTGGGCAACACGCTTGGCCGCAGCGGCCGCGCTCAGGTCACGTTGATCGACAAAAGCGCAACCCACATCTGGAAGCCCATGCTGCACACGATCGCAGCGGGCACGCGCGATGTCCAGCAACAGCAGGTCATCTATCTCGCCCACGCTCGCGACCACGGCTTCAACTATCAGCCAGGCGAGATGGAAGGCCTGGACCGCAATGCGCGCATCATAAAGCTGGCTGCGCTGCGTTCGAAGTCGGGTGAAATTGTGATCGGCCCGCGCACCGTCGAATACGACGTACTGATTCTTGCGCTGGGCAGTCGCGCCAACGACTTCGGCACCCCAGGCGTCCTCGATCATTGTCATTTCATTGACAGCCAGGCTCAGGCTGAAATCTTCAACGAAGCATTGCGAATCCGCATATTCCAGAGTGTTGTGACGAATAGCGCGTTGCGCGTGTCGATCGTCGGCGCTGGAGCGACTGGCGTCGAACTGGCAGCAGAATTGAGCCGCTTGCTCGAAGTGGCGTCGAGTTACGGCGACCCCGGCATCCGCTCACGTCTGAACCTCACCCTTTATGAAAGCGCACCGCGGGTACTGGCGGCGTTTCCGCCGGCGGTGTCGGAGTCCAGTGAGGCGCAGTTACGGCATATTGGTTTCAAGGTGCGAACGGGCACGCGAGTGACCGCCGCCGAACCCGATGGACTCCGGTTGGGCGATGGCAGCCACCAACCGGCGGATTTGATGGTGTGGGCGGCGGGCGTGAAGGCCCCTGATTTTCCAGGCAAACTGGATGGGATCGAGATCAATCGTTCCAATCAGATCGCCGTCAGGCCAACCCTGCAGGCGCAGGACGACGACACACTGTTCGCGCTCGGCGATTGCTCGACGTTGACGCTCGCCGGCAATGAACGTCCTCTCGCACCCACGGCGCAAGTCGCCACGCAGCAGGCACAACATCTCGCCAGGCACTTGCCGGGCTGGCTCGGCGGCGGCTCGTTGCCCGACTTTGCATTTCACGACTTCGGCGCGCTGGTATCGCTGAGCGACTACAACGCCTTTGGGACGCTCGGGCAGTTCGGGTTCTTCCGAGGCGGATTCATCAAGGGCCGATTCGCGCAACTCAGTCATGCCATGCTCTACCGGCAACATCAGCAGGCTTTGCACGGTTTTGGCAAGGCCATGATGCTGTGGACCGCCGAGCAGATCAACGGCCTCGTGCAGCCGAAGATACGGCTGACCTGAACGCCACGCCACTCTCGACTGGATAAATGTGTGATGGCCGATTGCACGGCAGCGCACTGTCGCGAAACAGGCGGGCAGCGATGACGCCAGTGACCAGTCCGGGCATCACGAGATCGCTCAGGCATCGCTGCAAATCCAGCAGTGAATCAGCAGCATGCTGTTGCTGAACCAGCAACACG
>NZ_JBFRCN010000111.1:0-7562 GCF_040965835.1 Paraburkholderia sp. BR10872 | reverse complement strand
TCCATTTTTTAACATTACGGCATGCCGAAAAATTTTGTCCGTCTTCTATATTTTCTCCGTAACATTTGCGGTCCGCTATAAATATTACGGTTTTCCGCAACACGATTTTCGTTGACCAAACTCCAATATTAGGTAAATAATGAAGCCATAAAACTATTAAACTTTTTTTACCTAACTTGCATTTATTAGTTTTTTTGTTTTTCTGAAAGTGTATCGTAATAAAATTAGAATGCTATACACTATAAAAACATTGAGCGCATATAAATCAAGTCTCCATGAACAATTAACTGCATTTTTCCATAAAAAAACTTCATTTGCATGACTTAATGGCACCTTTGGACCATAAAAAACAAAAGGAACTGGAAGTCCTAATTGTTTAATATCGCTTCCAATTAATAATGAAAGAATGGGCAAGATCAAGCTAATGACTAAAATAAATTTACTTTTTCTCACTCGACCATCTCCTTTTTTAAAAAATTTTACCATAACTTAGTACACCATTGAAACTTACATAAAAACAAAAAAAATCGGGAGGTATTTACATGTCTAAGAAGCTTACTTCATTATTCTTTTCACTGGTACTGGTTTTTTCACTGGCAAGTTCTGCGTTTGCTGAAGAAGGAAAAAGTGGTTTAACGTCCGAGCAGAAGAAACAATTGGATGCTATTGAAGAAAAGTATAACGGCGATGTTGAAATATTTTTTCCTGATTCTAACGGATCAGAACAGTTCTCCTTGAATGCTACCGATTCTTCAGAAAGAATGAAATTCAATTCGATAGAAGAATTTGAAGCATTTATTGACGTTTTAAAAACGGAACAAAAAGATGGAGCTATAAGTACTTTTCAAACAAGTCCATTATATACTGGACATGTCTCATGGTTTGCAACTTTACTTGGAGGAACGTTTTCTTGGAAAAATATTGATTATAAGTATGAAGTCGGGTTTGACAGTAAAGGTAAAGGGTATATGAGTAAAGTTTATGATGTTACTTCTTACTTAACAGGTATCCAAATTGGACTTTCCTATACTCAAACCAAAAATAGATCGTGGGCAAGTGGTGATACTGCTCACCTCATTGTTGACGGTACATATCTATTAGGAGCAGAAGTTGCTGGTTTCCCTATTGGAGCTAGAGTAGATACTACTTGGGAAAATACTGACACAAAAGATATGCCAGTTCAAGCTTAAAATTCCCCCTTGTGGCCATCTAAATAGCCACTTGCTTCAACCTAATGTCCAGACATATGTACAAAATCAGTAGTTTGGTACATATGTCTAGGCCCTATAAATCATCGATCGGGTAGTAATCCAAAGAAAAGCAAAGAAAAATGAAAAAACGCCTGGTCGCATTGTATGCGAACACAGGCGTTTTTTTGTAATTGTTCCACGGAATGAAAATCGGCTCTCACGGCTTATTTTCCCTGAATTTCGGATTTGCTATTCTGAACTAATTCAATATTAATGATGAATCAAAATCATCTTAACTGGATCCATTTTGATATTTCTTTCGAGAATAATCGTTCTTCTGCGATTCATTCTTCTTCACGAAATAAAAAAGGGGATTGTAGTTTTTCTTGTTTCGTAGTCTAAAGATCTCTAAGATTTATAACTGTTTTAACCGGTTATGTTGTCTCAAATCGGAACAAAATCTGCATTTGTAGTCACCCATGTAGTCACATAGAACCTATATGCTCCCTGGCTTTGCCGGGGATGTGTAGTGCAGCGCGACTACGCGCCTTATCCTGCACTTCCTAGAGATTTCTCTCTTCTTTCGGAATCTCAAGGAAGTGCCTACGGGACCATCGGCCGGTGAATAGTCCTCTTATTGAGCAAGAAGGATCGGATAATTAGTGCGAAGCTGTCTTGAAGTTGAAGTGCAGCGGAGAAGCCAAAGGTTGGACGATCGAATTCACCAATATTAACCGGAAAGGGTTGAAAAAGGAAAAAGACTCCAAGCGTTCACAGCGCTCGAAGTCCCGAAAATAAGTCCTTGGAAGGGCATATCCCTTCCTCCCAACAATAATTATACCACTAAGATATTAATTCTTTCACTCTTTTTGCAAATTCTTCTTGTGTGATTTTACCCGTTAAACACTCAAATACTAATTGCTTACCTTGCTCATCCAGTTCCATACCTTCATAAGCCCAAGATGCGTTTATCTGCTCAAAACGTTTATTAAACTGGCGTTTAAATTCTTCTTCATCAAGCAAATTATCATAATAGGCACCCTTCCGTTCTTCAAAAGATTTCATGAGCTTTGACATATCCATCATTCTTAATCTCCCAAAGTATGTTTTTTAGCCTCGAGTGAATACCTCACGTAAAAAGCCACTCTAACATTAGTAGAATGGCTTTTCTTTTGGCTGTAAAAGCAATATAAAATTTTTGGCCGCTAGGGCAATGTTCTTTTTACTTTTCAGGCCCGGCCAGAAACCGAGCCTTTAAAAATGAATGAAATGTTACGCGTAGGAGATCTCCCCCCCCGCTGATCGCCATAATGGCATGAATCCATTAAATATCGTATTTATATACTATCTAATAAAAAGTCAAAAAGCAAAAATATCCGGATTTCATGACACAAATAATGCATTTGCGACTATTAAACAATATTTAATACTCTTTAACAATAAAAAATACTATTAAACAATATTAAATATTCATAAATGCTAAGGCCTTATAGAATAAGGGAAAATGATTTCGTAGTATTAAATACTATTTAATACTATTTAACAATCATAAATATTATTTAATAGTTTAATGCTCATAAATCATTAAATTACCCAATGAAACGAAAGAGCCGCTTGAGTAATTTTCGAGCGAATCTTTTATACGCACATCTCCTTTTTTCAAAAAAAACACGAGCGTATTAAAATCTTTTATTTCAAGCTTAAATGCTTAGCTAAACTGGTGACGTTTAGGTATATAGATGCGTCATCGAAACCACCCGAACAGGCCACGTCGCTTGCTTGCCTGTTCCTTGGCTTCGGCTGCTTCCTGCTTCGCAGCTGCAACTTCCACCTGAGCAGCGATGAGCTGCTGCTGCATTTCTTCAACTACATGACGCAGAATAGCGACCTGATCCGCCGTTTCAGCAATTCGTCCGTCCTGTCCGTCCATCCGTTCAGAATGTTCCTCAATTCTCGTCTCTATGCGGTTCTGACGTTCTGTCTGCTTTCCGATCTCGACGACAGCTTGTCCCATCGTCTGCATGACAGTCAGCAACGTATCGCGCGAATCCGCTCCGGAGAGCACGCGTTCCACGTCCTCGACTGCCTCCTCGACCGTCACCGGGAAACCTCGCTTCGCCAGTAGCTCCATAATCTGCACTTTCGAGTAATTCTGCTCTCGCAGCTCGCGAATCGCGTTTAGAACATCCAGTGCCTCCGGCTTATAATATGTAACAGCGCCGTGCTTTAATGACGGAATAAATACGTGATATTCCGTCACCCAATCCGCTATTGTCGATTTTGCCACACCGACCGACTCTACAAGATCTTTTTTTCTAAGCAATCCATCCACCCGTTCTCTCCGCCCTTTCCCATCCCGATTCTCCGTCCCAGCCATTCCGTCCGTCGTCCGTTTGTATCAATTAAGAGACGGAACATCACTATATATGAAATTATTCTCCGTCCGCACCTTATCTCCTCTCCGTCATTTGCTCTAAGATGGATTTTATTCCATCAAACTGGGAAGATTGGACCGTACCATTCATTTCAGCGCGTCTGACCAACCAGAACCTCAGATCCCTAAGGCTCCTGCATCCCATTCTCAGACGATCTACCATAAGACCGACTATTACTATGAACAAGAACGAGAAAACGGATGAGATAGGCCATTTTATCCGTCTAATGCTATTTTGTACTAGAGAGGTGCAACAATAAACAATCACATCCCTGCCGACGTATAGTCTTCAATCCCTGTTAGTACGATGAATTGTTGTACTCAGCTGTAGCCTGGTCTACGCTTTTACAATCAAACTCGTATCGGATCGCTCTAACTAGTTTCTTTGTTTGTTCTTCACTGAATCCGAGCTTCTGCGCGCCGAAAATTGCATATCCTAGTGCCGCGTTATTGCTCCATTCGCCCTGAGGGACCTGTTGTTTCCGAATCATTTGACGCAGTAATTCTGATCGATTACCCGTCGCGGTATCGTCGAACCAAGCCCAAGCATCCTCAGGAAGTGTGATCGATACTTTTTTCGTCACCCCAAGAGATGGTCTTCCAGCCTTGCTACGACGTCCCCCCCGTTGTTGTCCTCGATGTGAAGACAGAGACTGGTTTGATCTAGCTTTAGCACTTGCACAACGAGAACAAGTAAACTCTTCCCCGTCAATAACTTCATCGTCAAATTCCTGTTCACAAACCGAGCAGATTACCATAAGTAACTCCCCCTAATTTAAGTTACTTTTATTATATTTAAGTAACTTAAATTAGTCAATGGATTTAGGTAACTTTTTTTCTTACAGTTCTATTTCAATTTCATGCTAATCTTCAACGTTCTACCAGGGGGATTCCTCAACCTTTGTTCTCAATGCTATCTCTTTATTTAACCGTATTTAGCTAGGCTCTATTCGATCATTCCGCCAAAGTTTTCTTTAAAATCTCTTGACTTTAAAGATCTTAAACATCACGCTAGACCGGGTTGGGTTCAGGCTTAAGAGCATAGAACACCCACCTGCGCCCACAAATAATGATGTTGTAGGCACAAATAGATGGTTATTCATGCGATCACGCCAGCGTAGGGCGGGACGAGTATCCGTCACATCCATGCCCGAACAAGCAGCTTTTACGCTGCGCGTCGTCTTTTGCTACGTGAAGCCAATCCCACGTAATTTACGACGCCCTCCCTGTCTTGCGACAGCTTGGCAACCTCCAGACCATTTAACGGCGTCCTCCCGATAGTCTCACGATCGGCGCGGGCATGGTTACGCCTTGATGATCGTTACGCTGATTCTCTGCATCGGCTCAGCTCACCGCACGCCAAGTTTAACGTGTTGCTAGTGCTTTCCACGTTGGCGTTTGCTAGATTCATAGATTAAAAATGACAATAAGAAACTAGACCCTTAGATTCCTATTTTAAAAAAGGATCTAGGGCAAGGGCAACGCCGGTTTATTTAATTAGAACGTGATATTATGTAGAGGGCCAAAGGCCATAAACAACAAAAAAGCCCCTGAATCCACAAAAGGAATCAGGGGCCTCTATAATTTTAAATACAATTGCCTGTTTCATCTTGCCCTAACAGGGGTAAGATGGTAAGATAATCGTACAAAAGTCATTGTGAGTGCGCGTCCTGTTTCACTGAATGGGAGTTCAGATGAAGCAGCTTATGGGTTGGTAGCCCGTAGCCGCCGAAACAATGGCTATTTTTTTGTTTGGTAAGTCTTTCTATGTCTATTACAATATCATTGATTAATAGATTCGTAAAGCGTCAAATCGATGCTCTGCAGTTATTCCGGATGTACCTGGCGCTTCGCGGTCGGATCTCCGGTGACAATGGCCAACTCACAACTGAAAGTATGCCCTATTGTAAACGAGTCGGTTCCTATAGGCAACATTAAAGTAATACAAGTATTACTTTAAACTTACATCAGGCACCATAACCTAATGGCAGGCCGTTCTTCTATATCGAAATTCCGATATATGACCGGATCCTTAACACCTCCATGAGAATTTATACGAGGTGTTCTAAACATAATTAAGGTCTTCGTAGGGATTTACCAAGGACAATAACAAATGTTGCTGCCGGTTCCCTAAATGCTGATGTCGGATGCGCAGCTGCAGCTCATGCCGGCTTATTCTCTTCTCGGTGGTTTTCGATCGAATAAATGGCAGCCAGCATACCATATCTAATGAGTTCCTATTTTTGAGGCTTGGATACCTGCGTTTAATTAATAATATCCGTAAAGAAAAAAGATAGTATTAGTAATCAAGATCATTTTCCTTAGAAACTATCTTTCCTGTTTTTAATAATATAAACTCGTCAAGTTTTGGATTGGGAAACGGTTTAAGATAAGTATGTGCTACAGCATTCATATCCAATTGAAGTCTTTCAATAAGACCTATCTCTTCTAATTCTTTAACCCAATTACTAATTGTTCTAATGCTCTTATTATAATAGGTCGACATCTTTTCCAAACTATGAAAACACTCACCAGTTATATTATTACTATGTAATCCAATATATAAATAAAGTGTAGTAGCTCCCGGTGATAAATAGGGGAGGTACAGACTCATATCTTTGAAAACAGGAAAAAAACCTGTCTGTCCATAAAAGTTTGCTTCTCTCCAATCAGTATATTCCTTTTTAAGAATTGAAGCCTTCATCTTGTTAGTTATTCTGATAGCCATAAAAACACCCTCAATATAGAATTATAATTCTAGATCATATAGAAATTATATTCTATCTAACTAAAATAAACAATAACTAGAATAATCCCACATAACGGAGCGATTTTTTTTCAATTAATTGAAAAAAAATCGCTCCGTTATGTGGGATACCTTGTATTCAATTTTTGTTTTATGAATGTTATATTTGGGACATAATAAGTTAATAAATCCATACGCTTTTAACAGGGATAGTTACAAAGCGGCATATATTTCAAAAACTGCAAAATAAAAAAAGAGACCATGGAATGGCTGCAACCATCCATGGTCTCTTTTTTACCTGTTTTTCTTCTACGAATTGTCCTATTTTCCCTATCACAAGTATCTTCGGCGCTAAAAGGCTTAACTTTGATGTTCGGAATGGCGATCAGTGTTCTATCACTCCAGGTTAGATGATATTCCCTTTTGCTATGTACTCGTAGACGTATAAGAGGCTTAATCGAGGGCGTACTCCTTCACTTGTATTTGGATATTCTAGTACTGCAATACTAGAAATCCAGTGTCAGATATCAACATCGTGAATTAAGCATTATAGAATAATAAATTAGTGCAAAGTTACTTACAGGTACTTCGTAAGCAACACAGTTAAAATTACAATAAGGTAAGGGCGTAAATGCGGCTCAACCTTAATTGAGTATTTCACTGTTTGTTTAAGTATTTTTTTCAGCGGGATAGTTACTTTTGACATATATTTCACCTCCCCTCTAAGGGAGACCAATACGCCCAATGAAAGTATAATATAATCCCTATACTTACTCCATTCTTTTTCTGATAATTTGCTTTAGCATTTGTACTTTCAAACAGCATATGTACAAAATTAGTAGTTTGGTACATATGTTAATCTGAAGAAAACAAAGAAAAATAAAAAAATGCCTGGTCGCAATGTATGGACACCCAGCCATTTTTTTACCAATGGTTAATACAACATTTAAGTATATCACAAAAACTAATCTTTAGTATTATAAGGAAAATTATCAGAATTGCGGTCCGCAAGTGGATTAAATAAAAAGAAAACCCTTGGCTTATGAGGGTTTTCTTTTTATTTAATCCATTTTTTAACATTACGGCATGCCGAAAAATTTTGTCCGTCTTCTATATTTTCTCCGTAACATTTGCGGTCCGCTATAAATATTACGGTTTTCCGCAACACGATTTTCGTTGACCAAACTCCAAT
>NZ_JBFRCN010000110.1:0-9611 GCF_040965835.1 Paraburkholderia sp. BR10872 | reverse complement strand
AGAGAATGAGGCAGCGAACGCGAGCGGCTCATTGACAGCAATTGTTCTCGCTCCAGTTCCGACACGACAACCTCGATTCCTTTACGTCCCATGATCGCCTCCAACACGCCGTGAATTCGATCATAGAACAATCTGAATTTACGTAAAGTTATTTATGGGACAGAATACTAGCAGGCTGTTGAAATACACCTCACTGATGCGCGGGATGCCTTTCCAAAGAGTCGCTGCGTCGGTTGGGTTTGTGTCGATTTGTTACCGGGCGCTCCCGCGCAAGCCCACTCCTGCCGAGAAGCGTGCGGTCGGTTCCGTCACTTCACAAGACGTGCATTCTAGCGCTCCGATCTTACCGCGACAAAATCATTTACCTGCAGAACAAGCTTTTTCTGGATCGCGAATCATCGATATGATTGATGCGCTCAAAAATATTAATGGCTCATACGAAGCGGATCTGCGCTGTTAGGATTCTCCCGTCGTTGCCACGAAGCCGAGTATGAGCGAAGATTTAGATGCCGTCCAAGCGAATCGTATCGACACCGGGCTTGAGCCAGTTAACGGCGATGCGTTTGATGCTAACGCCCTTGGTTCTGAGCCGTCTTCGCAACGTTTTTCCAGCGTGCTCGCGCCTGCCATGGCTATCGCATCGATGTGCAGCAGCGTGCAGCTTGGTGCTGCATTGTCGCGACCCGTGATGATCCGATACGGTACGCTCAGCACGACTTGGCTGCGTCTTTGTTTCGCGGGATTGGTACTCGCGATCGCGATGCGACCGCCGCTCCATGCCTACTCCCGACAGCGCTGGATCGCCGCTCTCGTTCTCGGTAGCGCCATGGCCGGCATGATGCTGTGCTACTTCGAAGCCGTGCAACGCGTGCCCCTTGGTCTCGGAGTCGCCATCAGCTTCATTGGCCCCCTCTTCGTCGCGATGGCCGGCATCCGCAAATTTCCGGATGCTAGTGTGGTGTGGCCCATGGTGGCGATGGTCGGCGTCGTCCTGATTGCGCGGCAGGGCGGCATATGGACCACCTCGCTCGCCGCGCTGGTCTTTCCGATTGGGGCTGCGCTCGGCTGCGCAACCTACATCGTGATGATGAAACGAGTCGGCACGCTGTTCGATGGCCTGCAGGGGCTCTCAATGTCGCTGATCGTCGCGGCCCTTGTCACCACGCCGTTTGGTCTTGCGCAAAGCGGTGGCCATCTGCCCCGCCGCTCAACTGATTGACGCCGCATATCTCGCGGTACTCGTGCCGCTCCTGCCCTACGTACTCGAAATGTTCGCGCTGCGGCGCATGACGGCGTCCGCGTTCGGCATTCTGATGAGCGTCGAACCCGCCATTGCCGCCGCAATCGGTTTTATCGTCTTCGGTCAGCCTATGACGGGCTTGCAAAGCATCGGCACGTTGCTCGTGGTCTGCGCCAGTACAGCCTGCTGTCGCCAAAAATAGGCCAGTGTTGCCGGCAATTGGATCGTCGTCTCGCACTGCATTTTTTTCCAAGTCTTCGAATGTTGCCGAGACACTAACTAGGGATGGTTCGCTTCGTCGTTGTATGTGTCGCGCTCGCGATGCTGTTTCCCTTCATGTAGTTTTACTGGAGACTGAAAATGGCCCACCAAGATCGTGCCCGTTTCGAACCGGTTGCAGACTGTGAAATGCAGGCGCTCTTTTCCGCCTCGCCCGACACCGCCGCGTTTCACCGCGGCGAACGGATCGACCGCGAATACTATCGGCGGCATCTCGTCGAGACAGTGCTGCGCATCCGCCTGAACAATGAAATCGATGCATTCGCGCTCTACAAGATTGGCTTCAAGGACAATCAACTCGCGCAGATCCTCTCGCAATACCTCGCCGAGCAATACGGCCACGAAGGACTCTTTCTGCGCGACATCAAAAAATTTGGCCTCACCGCCGAACGGATTGACACCATTCAGCCGCTCCACTCGACCAGCAAGCTGATCAATTACTTGTATCTCAGCATCGAACGCGATGGCCCGTTGCCGACGATGGTGTGGAACTGGTTCGTCGAATGGTATTCGGGCCGCTACAATAAGACGATCACCGAGGCTGCGGGTCGAGCCTTCGGCCACCACACCGTTAGGGGTTCACTTGGCCATATCCAATACGACAAACCGCGCGACCGCGACGGTCTGATGTGCGCCTCCCTCCAGCGGGCGATCGACGGATGGGGTGGCATCGACAAGGCCGAAATGCATCTGCGCAACTTGCTTGGTCGGCGATTACTTCGACGAACTGAAGGCAGAAACCGGGCGCCAGTCGGAGGTGGTCGTCGCATGAGGAGCGCATCACGGCTACTGTCGTAGTAGAGCCCGTCTCATCGGGCACCGCGCCGGTCGCTGCAGCGCAGCGGCTCGGGCATCCGGTACACGCGTTCTGCGCAGATACTCGCATCGTGCCGCCAACGCACCTACGGACCGTCGCGTCGCTGACGAGTGTCGACACTGGCTCGGCTGATGACGTCGCTGCGGCGGTGCGGACAGTCGGAGGCATCGACGCGCTCGTTGCCGGCTTTGAGTACGCGGTCGACATCGTCGCGCAGACGGCCGCACAATTGGGCTTACCTCATCTAGCGCCCGAAGCGGCCGCGCTCACAACGCGACAAATACCGTTGCCGTCGGCGACTTAGCATGTCCGGGCTCGCCGTCCCGCGTTTCGCGTCGATCGCGAAGCGTGGCGACGTCGCCCGCGCGGCGGCGCACGTCGGATTTCCTGCCATAGTGAAGGCGGTCGATGGTTGCGGCAGCCTACTGGTGCGCCGCGTCGATTCCCTCGCGCCGTTGCACGCGATAATCCGCAGCGTTGCGAATCGATCTGTGCCGGACATGGGCCGCGAAGTCGGTCAAGCGATGATGCTTGAAAGTATCTCGACGGCCCCGAGTACAGCGTAGAAGGCTACGTCGGTCCACTCGGTCCGCGCGTGCTTGCCGTTACCGAAAAGATCCTCGGGCCCGAGCCGTACTTCGTCGAGATGGGACATGTGGTCGACGCTACGCTCGACGAGCGCGACCCAGCTCGGCTGAGCGCGTATGTCGAAACGGTGGCGAGACAGATCGGCTTGACGCTGGGCGTGTTTCATGCGGAAGTGCGCATGACGCGCGACGGTCCCACGCTGATCGAAATCGCCGTGCGGCTCGGTGGCGACCGGATCTATCGGCTCGTTGAGCTAGCTAAGTCAATCTCGATTACTGTCAACGCTACGCGCAGACCAGTACTGCCGATGTTCTTATTGGATACACGGCTGCCTGTAGTCGCTGAACGCCTCCCCATGTCAGAGCTCCGCATTGCAGCTCAGAAACCACAATGAGGCCCGGCGCAATAGCTACCAGTATTCGTCTTCTCGAACATTCCAGTGCTTGCACTCCACGCTGGCTCGCCTGTTGCCCACCGCCTACAAGGCAACACCGTCACCGAAAGACCCTTCTTCCCCGGAATCAGTTGACCGCGACAGTTCGCTTTAACGTTGTCCGAGTTTTTGTCGAAGAAGTGCCACATTGCGCGTTATCTATATAACAATCCAGACATTCCCGCCTAGTGCATTCAGGTCGCGGCAGACGCGCTAACTCATTCAGAATCAAGGATCGGGGGCTTGGGTCTGTGGTTATGCCGGCAGACAGAACAATCCCTCGACGAGAAGGACCCGGGACGCACTCTCAGTTAATGCCGAGTGGATTCGGTCCTGCGAAAAAAGACCTGGTACCGGCCTTGTGTCACGCGGCAGCTTTCGCGCTTGCGCGCGTTGCTGGTTTTCTAACTCCTCGCCCGTGGAAACTAGCGCATTCGGATCGCCCCCCGGCAACGGGCGCGTATATCTTCGATCTCCCTTTCCCGGGACTTCTTCCTCGCCGATGCAATCAGGTCGGCACATTGGCACCGATTTTGCTCTGAGGTAACCCGCCCGGCGGATGCAATAGTGCTCCGGCAAACCAAATCGCGACTTACGAAGGAGACTTGAACATGGCGTTATTGGAACGCGTCGACTGGTACGACATCGCCCGCGCCAACAATTGGACCCCGTCCTACGTGTCGGATTCGGATCTCTTTCCCGACATCATGTCTGGCGCACAAGGTATTCCGATGGTCCAATGGGAGAGCTACGACGAGCCGTACAAGACGTCGTATCCCGAGTACGTCCGTATCCAGCGCGAAAAAGACGCTGGTGCCTATGCTGTGAAGGCAGCCCTGAATTGCTGCCGCAGCTTCGAGGATACCGATCCAGGCTGGCTTTCCATCCTTAAGGCCCATTACGGCGCCATTGCACTCGGCGAGTATGCGGCAATGAGCGCCGAAGCACGCATGGTTCGCTTCGGCCGTGCACCAGGGATGCGCAACATGGCCACCTTCGGCATGCTCGACGAAAACCGTCACGGGCAGTTGCAGCTCTACTTCCCTCACGACTACTGTGCAAAAGACAGGCAGTTTGACTGGGCGCACAAGGCCTGTCACACGAACCAGTGGGGTGCAATTGCCGCCCGCAACACATTTGACGACCTTTTTATGTCCCGCAGCGCGATCGAGATCGCGGTTATGCTCACCTTCGCGTTCGAAACGGGCTTCACCAATGTACAGTTCCTCGGTCTGGCAGCCGACGCAGTCAACGTCGGCGATTTCACTTTCGCAAGCCTGATCTCCAGCATTCAAACGGACGAATCGCGACATGCGCAAATCGGCGGCCCGGCGCTGCACATTCTGATTGCAAACGGCCGTAAGACGGAGGCCCAGAAGCTCGTGGATGTCGCAATCGCACGGACATGGCGCCTGTTCTGTCTGCTCACGGGATCGTCGATGGACTACGCCACGCCGATCGAGCACCGCAACCAGTCGTTCAAGGAATTCGCGCGCGAGTGGATCGTCAGTCAGTTTGAGCGGACACTCATCGATCTCGGCCTCGATTTGCCCTGGTACTGGGACCAGTTGATCAATGAATTCGATTACCAGCACCACGCCTATCAGCTAGGCATCTGGTTTTGGCGTCCCACGGTTTGGTGGGACCCCGCAGCTGGCGTGACGCCCGAATGCCGCGACTGGCTGGAAGAAAAATATCCCGGCTGGAACAACTCGTTCGGCAAGGTATGGGACGTCATTATCGAAAACCTGCTCCTCGGCCGCCGGGAACTTACGATGCCCGAAACGCTGCCTGTCCTCTGCAACATGAGCCAGTTGCCCATTTGCGCCATTCCGGGCGATGGCTGGAACGTGAAGGACTACCCTCTAGACCATAACGGCCGCAGGTATCACTTCAATTCGGAAATCGACCGCTGGGTCTTCCAGCAGGACCCGGTTCGTTACCGCGATCACCTCACGCTCGTCGATCGCCTCCTCGCCGGTCATATCCAGCCACCCGACCTGTTGGGCGCGTTGAACTACATGGGGCTCGCGCCGGGCGAAATGGGCGACGACGCGCACCAGTATGCATGGGTCGAATCGTACCGAGGACCCGTGACAACAAAACAAGCCGCCTGAGGCTGCCACGCAAACGAGGACGACATGGCACTCTTCCATGTGATCTCAAATTTTCAATACGACTTCGTATTGCAGCTGTTGCCGGTGGATACCGGCAATACGATGGATGAAGTTGCGGCCGCCGCCGCGTTCCATTCCGTGGGCCGACGCGTCATCCCACGGCCTGACAAGGTTGTGCGCGTGCGGCGCCAGGGCGCCGGGCAGTTCTACGCGCGCGACGCAAAGCTCGGCGAGACGGATATCAAGCCGATGGAAACGCTCGAATTCATCTTTTGCGACGAATGAGGTCGAAATGAAGTACCAGAAAGTCTGCACGCTCGACGACCTTTGGGCAGGCGAGATGATCGAAGCGGAGGTGGATGGCCGCGTGATTGTGGTGGTGAACTCAGAAGGCGGCGAGCCGCACGCCTTTCGGGGCGCTTGTCCGCATCAGGCGATTCCGCTCGGGGAAGGAAAGTTCGACGGCCGCGTGCTGATGTGCCGCGCGCATCAATGGACCTTCGACGTGAATACCGGCAAAGGAATCAATCCTGGCGACTCCCGGCTTCGCGAATACCCCGCAAAGATCGAGGGCGAAGACGTTCTCGTTGCGGTGGGCAGCGTTGAAACCCTCTTTGCCCATTCCTGAACGTCACAGAGAACCGATCATGACCACCGAAACCACCGCCTTGGCTTACCGCAACAACCGCGTGGGTCCCGTGCTTCGTGCGGGCAGCATTACGGCGGGCGTCATCGAAGCCGCGCACGAAGACAACCCCGGCAAGACGATCCGCGTGGACGACAAATTCGCGTATGTGCGCATCGATACGGATGGCGAACTGATCCTCCGCCGCTCCACGCTTGAGGAAACGCTTGGCCGACCGTTCATGATGTGCGAGCTGGAAGTCAGCCTCAGCTCGTTTTCAGGCCGCATCGAAACAACCGAATGCTACGTGCGGTTTTACTACGAGAAAACGCTTTAACCGGAGACGAGCATGACTGAGCCCGAAGTCCTCAAGCCGCTGAAAACATGGAGCCATCTAGCCGCGCGGCGGCGCAAGCCAAGCGAGTATGAGATCGTCTCGACGAACTTGCACTATACCACCGACAACCCCGACGCCCCCTTCGAACTGGACCCTAACTTCGAAATGGCGCAATGGTTCAAGCGCAACCGCAACGCCTCGCCGCTGCGACATCCCGACTGGAACGCATTTCGTGATCCAGACCAGATCGTCTATCGCACGTACAACCTGCTGCAGGATGGTCAGGAAACTTACGTATATGGTCTCCTCGACCAGTTCTCCACGCGCGGTCACGACGCCCAACTCGCCCGGCCATGGGCGGCCTCGCTCGCACGCGTCTATACCCCCGCTCGCTTCCTGTTTCATGCGCTGCAGATGGGCTCAGCGTATCTGGTCCAGATGGCCCCCGCTTCCACGATCTCCAACTGTGCCGCATACCAGACCGCTGACTCTCTGCGCTGGCTCACGCACACCGCGTATCGCACCAAAGAACTGTCCCTGACTTTTGCGGACCTCGGCTTCGGCAGCGATGAGCGGCGCCGCTGGGAACTCGACCCGCCTTGGCAGGGCTGGCGAAAACTAGTTGAAGAAGCACTCACCGCGTGGGACTGGGCTGAATGCTTTGTCGCGCTAAATCTCGTGGTACGCCCGGCAGTGGAAGAGACCGTATTGCGCGGCCTCGGCGTCACGGCGCGCCAAAACGGCGATATCCTACTCGGCCTTCTTACCGATGCGCAGCTCATTGACACCGAGCGGCATCGGCGTTGGGCCAAGGAGCTCGTTCGCATGGCCATCGAACAGGAAGGCAATCACGCCGTGCTGCGTGCGTGGGTGCACAAATGGGAGCCGCTTGCCATTGACGCCATAACAGCATGGTGCGCCGTCTTGCCGGACGCACGCGGAGCTAGCGCACGCGCGAAGGTAGCCACGCGCGAATTCCGGCGTTCGATCCGACTGTGAGTCAATAGGCCTTGAATGAAGGAAGTGTCGTCGGAAGCCCGCCCGCTCCGACAATTTGGGGAACGTCAAACGTAACAACACCTAGAGCGGAGCTTTAGATCATGAGGACAATCCTTGCAGCTTCGGCGATTGTATGCACCCATCTGCACGATTACCTAAGCCAAGACCATCGGCAGCGGGCTCACGGAGGCGGGCACGCTTCGAGCAAATGTATCGGTGTCGTGGCTTGATGATCCCGGCTAGCCCTTGCTCCGAATGAATGATGTTGCGGCGTGAGCCCGAGCCAAGCGGCAAGTTTCCCTGGGCGTGTCGATGTCTATCGTTTGTAGGATCCGTCCGTCTGCTCCGACATAAGCGACGGGCTAATTAATCAGTATTTCCTTTCCAAATAGGAAAAATATGAGAGTTCTTTGTGAAATTCTTATTCGTGGCACGTTGCTGCTATCTTTTCTTTATGGGGTGCCGGCCCATGCTTCCCTCTCAAAAGTTATCCCGGAAGCGGATCGAAGATACGACGTATTGAATAGCAAAATATTCTATACAGGGCCCGTTACAATTCAAAAGGCGAATGACTTGATAGCGGCGCTGGACGAGTTGAACGCGAAGTACCCGAAGCTAAAATCGATCTATCTATACATCGACAGCGGTGGTGGAGATACGGACGCGGGGTATATTACTTACCGCGCCATCCAGAGTTCGAGGGTTCCGGTAATAACAGTTAATTTAGCCACGGTGATGTCGGCTGCTACGATGATGTTTTGCGGCGCTCAGGATCGCCTCTCCTTTCCTGGGGGACGCTTTATTCTGCACCCGCCAAGCATAGACCTGAGCAACAGGTTTCAGCCGGATCAGCTCAATGTTGCCACGGAAAATTTGGATACCGTCAAGCAAATGCTTTCAGATATCTACAGAAGTTGCACCAACCTGAACGGCAAGGAAATAAATTCAATGATTTACAGTGAAAATAACAGAAAGGTTCTCAGTCCAGATGAGGCTTCTGCAAATGGAATGGTGACTGGCATAGCTCATGAGATTATTGATGCACCGGTGTCCTACTATGTAACGGATCGCGCAAAGTAAGCTTTCTGGGATGGACTGGCTTCCGGTCGCTTTGTCATTAAACAAATCGAACTTGCGCCGGCATTCATGTGACCGAATGCCGGCTCGATCGCACCGCAATCTTGTGGCCCCAATGAATAAATGCGCGCCGGCAAGCTGTTTGCGATAAAGTGAGGCACGTAGGACGCGTCGCTTGAGAGCGAAATGCTGATGGACCGGACTGAAACAATCGCCACCATCACGGAACGCGGTTTCCAGCCGTTCGCATTGCGCTAGGCGATCCTCGATCGTGTTGCGGTGTTCATTGAACGCCAGCCGCTGTCGAACTTGCGCGTGCTCAAGCGGCGTCGGTGTGTCGGCCCCCAATCCGCACGTCCAATGTAGTTCACACCATGCTGGAGCAGGAACGATTTCAGCCCGCATCGCAGCTGTTTAAGGTCTTCTCGCGCCGATGACCAAGCACTGGCCAGATCGCGACACGCTTCATCTTCCGCCGCACGGCACATGCACCGCGGACAGATCGCCCGCTCGCAGCGAACGCACCAGCTTGATGGCGTCACGCCGGTCGGTCTTGACGGGCTCGCCGGGTTTGCGCGGGATGAGCGATGGTGCACATACAACATGTCGAGGCCTTCTGCATCAGTCGCCGGCAAAGGCCATAGCCGCGTGGAACTGCTTCGTAGACGATGCGGATGCGCGTCGCTTTGAACTGCAGTCGTTTGCATAAGCGATCATCTTCCATCTGTGACGTGCCGATCTTGCCGAGCAGTTCCACATCGCTCATACCGACCGCATAGGCAACCATGATCGAATCCTTATGAACGTCGCGCCCTACATACAACGTGCTATCGTCTTGCATGCTAGCTTCCGTGCCGGAAACAGTACCTGTTTGGCACCAGTCCCCCGTCCAGGCAGCACACTCGCGCCCGCCGCGAAATGCCTTCTTGACATTCCTGTCTTCCTTTTTCCACTCGCGCATACGTCGCTCGATCAGAGGTGGCGTCGCTTGTTCGGACAGGGTCCCGAGATTTTAAGTGGAGCGTCCGGGGCGATCATGCTGCCGATTTGATCGCTGGCAGCGTCGCGAAGTATGCCTCATCGGGCGTCTGATCCGCCA
>NZ_JBFRCN010000109.1:0-9788 GCF_040965835.1 Paraburkholderia sp. BR10872 | reverse complement strand
AAGCGTTCAAGCAGTCGTGGCTCCACACGGAACTGTACAAGGCGCGCAACTTCAAGCAGTGGATGAGCAAGGGCCTGTACCTGGGCACGCTGATGGTGGGCATCGAGCAGAAGCTGCTGGGCGGCAACGTGCCGTGGACGCTGCATCACCAGCATCGCGACCACGAGATGCTCAAGCCCGCTTCGCAGTGCAAGCCGATCGAGTATCCGAAGCCCGACGGCAAGCTCACGTTCGATCGTCTGTCTTCGGTGTTCATCTCGAACACGAATCACGAGGAGAACCAGCCGGCGCACCTCACGCTCAAGGACATGACGGTGCCGGTCGGCATCAACCTCGCGACGTATGCAGGCCCAGAGGCGCGCTTCTGTCCCGCAGGCGTGTACGAGTTCGTAAAAGACGATCAGGAAGAAGATCGTCTGCAGATCAACGCGCAGAACTGCGTGCACTGCAAGACCTGCGATATCAAGGACCCGACGCAGAACATCGTGTGGGTCACGCCCGAAGGCGGCGGCGGCCCGAACTATCCGAACATGTAAGCGCCGGGCGGCGACTGCCGTCGATCCGACTTGTGGCAGGAGAGGCGTAGTGCGCCTTTCCTGCCATTTTTTACGTCCGCGAATACCAGTACATGCCGTCGTCGCGCAGCTCGCGTTTCACTTCACCGCGATACATCAGGTAGTTCAGGCACGCCAGGCTCTCGCCGGTTGCGAGGCTCATCTGCCCGAGATCGTCCTCGCCGATGCGCCGCGCGAGCAGCGCCCCGAACACGTCAACGGCGCGGCGCGGTTCGGCGAGCGTGCCGCGCAGGCGCGCGAGGCTCTTGTCCTGCCCCTGACGCAAGCGTTCGATGCGCGCGTGCAACCCGTAAAAGCCCGGCGCGGGTGGGGCCGGATAGGGATAGCACAGCGTTGATTGCGTGCTATTGGATGCGACTTCGGGCGTGCTCTCGGGGATGGCTTCGGTGCGTTCGGTCATGCTTGGGGCGCAAAGGGAAATGGGGAGCGCAAACTTTCGCGCATCGCGCGCAGGATAGCGCGAACGCGGCGGGCCCGCCCACGTCCTTTTGAGGGGCTGAATGCGTGATGGACATCACTGCGGCAGGACGCTGCGCCGCCGCACGCCTTGTTTACTTTTGTTTCCGCTTGTTGCTTCTCGTTGCCGCCTGTTTCCCTTTGTTGCCCGATAACGACGCCCGATCGCGTAGCATCGCACCTCAACGTCGATATTTATTGCGCCGCAACAAAATGATGCCTACACTGACCAATGCCGGCTGCCTCGACGCTTTCGCAAAGGAGGGCGTGACATGACGAATCGATCAAACACATTGCATGCATCTCTGAAGCTGCATGTCTTCGAACAGGAAGGAGGGTGGCATTGGGGCATCACCATCCCTCGCAGTGCGGGTAGCGGCTTCAAACTCATCGCATACAGCGAAACGACCTTCAACGGCGAGAGCGAGGCGCTGCGCGACGGCAGTCGCGCGCTCGAGAATCTTCCGGAAGACGCGGCACTCGCGTTCGCGCCCTGAAACGGAGCGCCTCAACGGCAGGCCCATTCACGAAGTCTCTTTAGGCACATGCAGTAGATGAACTTCTGCGTGGCGCCACCCGGCGTGTGAGGCTCTTCGCGTGCCTGTTTGATCAGCGTGAAGGGCGCGCCAAATTCGGCGTGCAACGCATCGGCGCTGTAGTGCATGACGGGCAGCCCGCTGCAATGGTCGGGACCCTCCTCGGCGAAAGTCCCACGATCACGATGCCGCCCGGTTTCACGTCGCGCAGCACGGCGTTTACATAGGCTTCCCACGTCTGCGCGCTCGTTCCTTGAGCAGCGCGCGAGGATGCTCCCATTGTCGCTGAAGATAGGGGATGGGCGCTTGCGGCGCGATTTTGAAGTGCGGAGTTTTGTGTTGAAAACGAACTATTCCGATAAGAAAAGTTATCTTATCCGTCTGGTTTGATGGAGCACCTGGAGCACATCAAGCGGTCTTGCGCAAAGCTGTGAACTTGCACGTCGCGGTTTTCGCGCAGCGTGCAAACGGAGCCGCAGGGTAGGGCGTGCAAAACCGGCGTCAGACAACGCCTGTCGCACGCCCTTGCGCCTTACCCCAGCTTATTGGCCTGTTCCTTCGCAAGCAGGCGTTGAGCCTGTCGGTCTCCGCGGTTGGCTTCCTGCGCGGTCTGAACCGACGTTTCGGTGGCTTCGGCGAATGCTGCGCGTGCGGCGTTGCTGATCGTAACGGCATACGAAGCCGACGGCGTCGAAGCCTGTGTCGTCGTCGTTGTCGGCGCCTGCGTCTTGCTGGCAGGTTGCGTAGCGGCAGCCGCCTGCTGGTTCTGCGCGCCGGTATTCGCTGCTGTGGAAGCGGCGGGTTGGCTAGAAACTGCCCGGATTGTCATCAGAGGGTCTCCGATAAAGAGAGAGAAAAACCGTGAACTGCGCCCGGCTTATCGGAGTACCTTCCAAATACTTAAGAAGTATTTATTTTTTGAAAACGAATCAACTTAAGGCTCGTATAAGCTGCGGTTCGATTCGCGTCAACGCCTGTCATAATCGGCCGACGATCTGTTTTAAAAATGTGGTCGGGTCCGAGTTTTCTGACGCTGCGTGCCCGGGGCTTGCGTGGCCATTGAAATGATTGCCAGTATGTCATGGAATGAAAGCGACTCTTATTCAGGCTAAAACCCGCACCTTTGGCACCGCGAAAATAAGGCTCCACGTCGGGAATATCGTTTAGATAAGGAGTTCATCAGAATTCAAGGCTACCATCGCGCGAGTCTTTCAAGTTTTCCCTGGAAATCCATTTTGTTGCCACTCACGAACGACGTCACTCACGACAACTGGTCCACGTGGATCCACCGGCAGCGCCATGGCAATGATCCCGCCCATGAGCACCATGTCCGCGCCGAGATCACAAGGTACGCGGACCGTGTGCTGGATTCCGTCCGCCTGCGCCCCGGGATGACATTGGCCGACATCGGGACGGGTGATGGTCTCGTCGGGTTTCGCGCGATTGAACGGGCCGGCGCCTCAATCCGGGTGCTCATGACCGATATTTCGGCTCCGCTGCTGCGGCACACGGAAGAGAGGGCCCGAAGCCTGGGGGTAAGCGGGCAGTGCGCATTCATACACGGCAGCGCCGAAAATCTGGAAGGCATCGCCAATGAGGCGGTCGATGCCGCCACGATGCGCGCGGTGCTGGCGTATGTGGAAGACAAGCCCGCTGCAATGCGAGAGATCTACCGCATCCTCAAACCGGGTGGCCGCTTCGCCATCGCCGAGCCGATTTTGCGTGACGAAGCGCTCGAGGTGTGCATGCTCAAGCAACTCGTCGATTCCCGCGCGTTCAACGCGGAAGATCCCTTCTTTCCCTTGCTGCTTCGGTGCCGGGCGGCGCAGTTCCCGGACACGGAAGAGAAGGCGCGCTCGCTGTCCATCACGAATTATGGTGAGCGCGACCTCGTGCGCTTCGCGATCGACGCGGGCTTCACCGACATCCGTCTGGAATTGCACATCGAAGTGCGAACCGAAGACAGCCTGCCTTGGGAAACGTTTCTTCGTACCTCGCCCCATCCGTTGGCGCCCAGCCTGGAAGAGGTCTTCGAAAAGGAATTTACCCGCGATGAGCGCGCGTATCTGGAAGTCAGGATGTGGGCGATTTTCGAAAGCGGAGCGCAGCTCGGCGCTGAGCGCATCGCCTACCTGGCGGCGAAGCGGCCGTAGAGACCGGATGGGAACGCCTGCTTAAGGATTGCATAAGCGTTAACCCTGCAGAATGCGCAGCATGCCTGCCGCAACGCCACCAACGTGTGATGTGCGTTCGGGTCCATGCTCGCGCATTCATGCTGCGCGGGATTGGCTTGAGGAGTCCATATTGTCCAGCCCGCAGTCTCGCGCAATGTGTCCGCGCGTCTTTCACTTCAGCATCCCGAATCGCACGCGCGCTGCGCTCATCGCCGTTGTATCGGGCACCGCACTGCTCGCCGGCTGCGCAAGCTACAAGGCGCAGCCGTTGGCTACGGGTCCTTCGTTGATCACGCAGGGCGCGCTCGCACGGGTGCAGATCGACCCCGCGAAAATGCCATTGCCCGAGCTTGCGGCACACCGCTTCGATCCGTCGAACGGCTTCGACATCGAAGACGTCGCGATGCTGGCAGTCGCCAACAATCCCGACCTGAAACTTTCACGCGACGACCTCGGCATTGCGCAAGCGCAGGCGTTTTCGGCGGGACTTCTGCCGGATCCACAGGTGAGCGTCTCCAGCGACTATCCCGGCGCTGTCGGGTTGTCGCGCGCGTTCAGCTACGGTCTGAGCATGGACGTGATGGCGATTGTCACGCGTGGCGCGAACACGAAGTCCGCCAACGCCACGGTTCGAAAGACCGACCTCGGTCTGCTCTGGCAGGAGTGGCAGGTCGTGGCGCAGGCGAAGCAGTTGTACGTGAGAGCGCGCTTTCAGGATGAGGTGTTGCCGCTGCTCGAGCAGCAGACGGCACTGGCCCGCACGCGTTACGAACGCACCGCGCACGCGGCAAGCGAGCACAACGTGACGGCGGACAGCGTCACCGCGTCGCTCACGGCGTACGAAGACGCCCGCAAGCAGTACACCGACATGCAGCACGCGCGTGAGCAGACGCACCATGACCTCAATGCGCTGCTCGGCCTCGCGCCCGACACGATGCTTGCGCTCACAGGCGACACAGCAGTCACGCCGATGCCCGATGGCACGCTCGACGCCGCGGTTGCAATGCTGGGGCAGCGCCGTCCCGATCTGATCGCGCTGCAGGCCGGCTACGAGGCGCAGGAGCAGAAGTACCGCGCCGCGATCCTCAACCAGTTCCCAAGTCTTTCCGTGGGCTTTACGCGCCAGCGCGACACCTCGGAGATCTACACGAGTGGTTTCGCGATCAACCTCACGCTGCCGGTCTTCAACCGCAATCGCGGCAATATCGCCATCGAGCAGGCCACGCGGCAGCGTCTCGCGGACGAATACCAGACACGCCTGAATGCGGCTTACGCCGATATTGCCCACCTGCGTGCCGACAGCGCGATCGCCGTGCATCAACTCGATCAGGATGACGCTGCGCTGCCAGGGCTCGAACGTGCCGCCGCGCAGGCGCGCGACGCCTATGCGGCGCGCAACATCGTGCTTGGCCAGTATGTCGATGCGCAAACTGCGGCGCTCGCGCGTCGCATCGATGCGGCCACTGCGCGCGAAGCGCTAGCTGAGCAACGCATTGGCCTCCAGGCGCTGCTCGGCAGCGCGGTCCCCGATCCTGATCAGGCTCCGTCCGCGCGAGGCGCCACTGCTGAAAGCGCGCCATCCAAAACCATCGTTGCACGTTGATCTCCATGACTGAGCACCGCTTTCTTTCCGGCACGCGCACGCGTGTCGCCGTCTGCGCACTTGGCGCGGCGGCCGCGCTCGCCGCTGGCGCAGCACTTTTCGCACCGCATGCAGCGCACGCAGATGACGCCGGCGCTTCGGGCAGCACGCCCGCGCCATCCGCCGCCGTGCAGGTCGTGCGCGTGATGCGCCAACCGGTTGCCCAAACCGTCGTCGCGTATGGCTCGGTTGCGTCTGCGGCCTCGAACGCCACGTCCATCAGCCTGCCGTATCTCGCACGCGTCACGCGCGTGCTCGTCCAGCCCGGCCAGACCGTAGCGCAGGGCGCTGCGCTTCTCGTCGTGCAAGCCGATCCGAACGCCGTGATCGCCTATACGCAGGCACAAAGCGCAGCGACGCTCGCACGTGGCGAACTCGCGCGCACGGGCTCGCTCTTTCATGACGGTCTCGCCACGCAATCGCAGCTCGCCGCGGCGCAAAAAGCGCTGGATGACGCTCAGCAAGCGCTTGCTGCGCAACAAGCGACAGGCATCACACCGGGTTCGAAGACGATTACGGCACCAGTGGCCGGCGTCATCGCGCAGCTTGCCGCGGTGCCGGGCGACCGGATCCAGGCGGGCACTGCGCTCGCGCAGCTCGTTGCATTCAACGGCGCCGCGGGCAATGCCGCGAACATTTCGCTGGGCGTCGAAGCCGCCGACGCGCTCACGCTGCACGCCGGAGACCGTGTCGTGCTACGCCCTCTGTCCGCCTCGCTCGGGTCGCAGCGCGCGCAGGGACGCATCGTGCTCGTCGGCGCAGCCATCGACGCGCAGAGCCAGCTCGTGAACGTGAGTGCGAACGTGCCGCTCGCGGGTGCGGCCTTCCTGCCGGGAACGCGCGTGCGGGCCGACATCGACACGCAGACCGGCACGTGGTGGAACGTGCCGCGCGCCGCGGTACTGCAGGATGCGAAGGGCAGCTATGTGTTTCAGGTCGCGCCGGACAACAAGGCGCACCGCGTCGACGTGAAGGTGAAAGTCGAGCATGGCGATACGTACGGCGTGGATGGCGCGCTCGACGCCTCGCGGCCGCTCGTCGTCGTCGGCAACTACGAACTCGAAGACGGCATGGCCGTGCGCGTGGCGCAAGGCGGCGCGCGATGACGTTCAGCCAGTGGATGCAGCGCCACCGTCGTTCGCTGCTGTTCGTGATCGCGCTTGCCGCGCTTGCCGGCGCGCTCACCGCGCTGCGTCTGCCGATCTCGCTCTTTCCTAACGTTTCCTTTCCGCGCGCCGTGATTTCACTCGACGCGGGCGACCGTCCGGCCGAACAGATGGCGACACTCGTCACCATGCCGGTGGAAGAAGCGTTGCGTCGCGTGCCGAACGTGCGCGACGTCGAATCCCGCACGAGCCGCGGGTCGGCGGAGATCTCCCTCAATTTCGACTGGGGCACCGACATGGCGCAAGCCACGTTGCAGGCGCAGTCGGCCATTGCCGAGATCCTCGCGACGCTGCCGCCCGGCACCAGCATGCAGGTGCGCCGGATGGACCCGACCGTGTTTCCGGTGCTCGCATACAGCCTGACGTCGTCGCGCTTGTCGCTTTCTCAACTCTACGACCTCGCCCAGTTCCAGTTGCGTCCGCTGCTTTCCTCCGTGGCGGGCGTGGCGCGCGTGGACGTGACGGGTGGGGCGCGCGACGAGCTCGAAGTGGCCGTCGACCCCGCACGCCTCGCGACGTACAAGCTCTCGGTGGGCGATATTTCGCGTGCAATCGGTGCGGGCAACGTGCTGATGGCCACCGGGCGCATCGAGGACCACGACAAGCTCTTTCTCGTCGTGGCGAATTCGGCTTTCAGCGGGCTCGATACGCTGAAAAACGTGGTCGTGTCGTCCACTGGCGCGACGCAGATCCGCCTGCGCGATGTGGCCACCGTCACCCAGGGGACCGTGCCGCAATGGATCCGCGTGACCGCCGACGGCCAGGATGCGGTGCTGGTCAACGTCTACCAGCAGCCCGGCGCAAACAGCGTGGCGATGGCGCAGGCGATTCGCGCTCGCCTGAAGGACTTCGGCCCACAGATGCCGCACGGTGTGACGCTCTCGAACTGGTACGACCAGAGCGAGCTCGTGATCGCCTCGGCCACCAGCGTGCGCGATGCCATCATGATTGGCGTGGTGCTCGCGGCGCTCACCCTCTTGGTATTTCTGCGCAACACGAAGATCACGCTCATTGCAGTGGCGCTCGTGCCCATCGTGATGGCCGCGACCATTCTGCTGCTCGACGTGTTCGGCATGGGCTTCAACATCATGACGCTCGGCGGCATGGCGGCGGCGGTGGGCCTCGTGATCGACGACGCCATCGTGATGATCGAGCATATCGCGCGGCGTATGCGCGAGGCCGGCGCGCATGCGTTCCATGGCCGGGTGATGAGCGCTGCGCTCGAATTCACGCGGCCGCTCGCCGGCTCTTCCGCGGCAACGCTCATTATCTTTGTGCCGCTGGCGTTTCTCTCGGGCGTAACCGGCGCGTTCTTCAAGGCGCTTTCGGTGACGATGGCGAGCGCGCTCTTTATTTCGTTCCTCGTCACGTGGCTTGCCATCCCGATTCTCTGCGACCGCTGGCTCACGGCGAAAGACGCCGAGGAGCATCGCGAAACGCGCTTCGCCGCGTGGCTCAATCGCACCTACGCGCGGCTCGTCTCTCGCGTGAGTGCGCGGCCGCTGTGGGTGCTCGCGCTCGTGGTTCCGCTTGCGCTGCTTTCGGCGCTCGCGTTCACGCGGGTCGGCAGCGGCTTCATGCCGTCGATGGACGAGGGCGGTTTCGTGCTCGACTATCACACGCAACCGGGCACATCGATCACCGAAACCGATCGACTGATGCAACAAATCGAAGCGATCATTCGCGCGAACCCGAATGTGGCGACGTATTCACGCCGCACCGGCGCAGGACTTGGCGGCGACCTGAACGAGCCGAACAAGGGTGACTTCTTTGTGCGCTTGAAGTCCGGTAGCCGCGAACCGATCGACACGGTGATGGAGGAGATCCGTTCGCAGATCGAAACAAAAGTGCCCGGCGTGAGCGTGGAACTTGCCCAGTTGATGGAGGACCTGATCGGCGACCTCACGGCGGTTCCGCAGCCCGTGCAGATCAAGATTTACTCGGACGACTCCCATGTGCTCGACACGACCGCCCAACGTGTGGCCGCACGCATCGGCAAGATCGGCGGCATCGTCGACGTGAACGACGGCATCAATCCTGCCGGCGACGCCATCGATCTGCGCATCCGGCCCGACGCCGCGGCTGCCGAGGGCATGGATCCGCAGGCAATCGCGCAGCAGGTCTCCGACCTGCTGGACGGGAATGTGGCGACGCAGTTCCAGAGCGGCCCGAAGACAATCGGCGTGCGCGTGCGTGCGCAAGGTGCGCTGCAAATGACGGACACCGAACTTGCGCGCCTGCCGTTGCGCGCGCCGGATGGGCACGTGTTCGCGCTTTCACGCGTGGCCGACCCGGTGCACGTGAGCGGCCAGCCCGAGATCAGTCGCGACAACCTCAAGCGCATGGTGGCGGTGACGGCGCGCATCGACGGGCGGGACCTCGGCTCGACGATCGCCGACGTGCAGCGCGCGCTTGCCGATCCCGCGCTCCTGCCAGCGGGCGTCTACTACGAACTTGGCGGCTTGTACCAGCAACAGCAGATCGCCTTCAAGGGGCTGCTCGCGGTGTTCGGCGCGGCCGTGGCGCTGGTGTTCGGCCTGCTGCTATTCCTCTACGAGCGCTTTCGCGTGGCGCTCGCGGTGATGGCAATGCCGCTGCTCGCCACCGGCGCCGTGTTCATCGGGCTGTGGGTGACGGGCATCGAGCTCAACATCTCCGCGATGATGGGCATGACGATGATCGTCGGCATCGTGACGGAGGTCGCGATCTTCTACGTTTCCGAGTTTCAGGGGCTCGTACGCGACGAAGGCGTGCCGCTGGAGGAGGCGTTGCAGGCCGCGGGTCGCAATCGACTGCGGCCCATCGCGATGACGACCATCGCAGCCATTCTCGCTCTGCTGCCGCTTGCCTTCGCGATCGGCCAGGGTTCTGCAATGCAGCAACCGCTCGCGGTCGCGATCATCTCGGGCTTGATCGTGCAGATGCCGCTCGTGCTGCTGGTGCTGCCTGTGCTGCTGCGTCTCCTGCTTCGAGTAAAGGGAGCAGGTGAATGATGGCGGGTGCCAAACGAAGAGGTGTGCAAATGATTTGCATCCACAGCAGTAACAGATTCGAAAGAAAAATCTTTGAATTAGTCGTTGACTCGGCTCGCGCGTCGTCACTAGAATTCGCGTGTTTCCACGAAAGGGGCATATGCCTTGGACAGTTGTAGTTGTCGACCTTCGAATCGTTTTTCTGCCTGACCGGCACGACGCCCGCCTGGATTCTTCCTTAGCCGCCGTCCTGCCAGCAGGCAGACG
>NZ_JBFRCN010000108.1:0-10624 GCF_040965835.1 Paraburkholderia sp. BR10872 | reverse complement strand
AGCCGGCAAGGGCCGTCGAAAGCGTCGCCCCGATCCCCGCCGACAGTCCGAAGAGCCCGATACACAGGTTGTAGCGGCCCTTGCCCCCCGCCACGTCGGCGGCGATGAGCGGCAGCATCACGCCGAACACGGCGGCCGACAGGCCGTCGAGCATCTGCACCGGGACGAGGAAGTAGGGGTTGCCGACGGCGGCGAACAGCAGCGCCCGCAGCGGCAGCGCGCAAAAGCCCAGAATCAGCACGGGGCGGCGCCCCCAGGCCTGCGCGGTGCGGCCGACCCAGGGTGACATCAACGCGACGATGGCTTGCGGCACGATGATGCACGCCGCGATCACGAGCTGAACGTTGTCGCCCATGCCGGCCGTCACTTCGCCGGCGGCGAGGTTGAGCATCGCGGCGTTCGAGAGGTGGAACAGCACCACACAGGCCGCGAAGGTCAGCATGCGCCGGTCGCGCAGCAGGTCGAGGATCGTTTCGCGCGGTTCGCCGGCAACTGCCGCGGCGGCCTTGCCGGGCCTGGCCGCGGGTTTGGCGTAGGCGGCGTTCTGGTCGTACTCGATCATCGCGAGCGCGACGAGCGCGGGCAACGCGAGCGCAGCCGTCAGCCAGAACACGGAGCGCGGCGACCAGTACTCGCCGCACAGGCCCATCAGGCCGGCGGCCACCGCGCTGCCGATCGAGGCCCAGCGCGCGTTGCGGCCAAGCCGGTCGCCCAGGTTCTGGCGGCCCACCAGCGCGAGGGCGAGCGCCGCCATGGCCGGCACGAGCATGCAGCTGGCGAAGCCGTGGAAGACCTCGGCGGCCATCACCGCCACGACGGTCGGGCTCGCGGCGAGCAGGACGGCAGAGATGATGATCGCGATGATCGCCCACGCGGCGGCGGCCTTCTTGTTGCGCAGGGCGTCCACAGCGGCGCCGCCCGGCACCTGGCTCACCATCGCGCTGATCGTGCCCACAGAAAGCGCCAGGCCGATCTCGCCCTGGGTCCACTTGTGCGATGCCAGATACGACGCAATGAACGGCCCGAAGCCCGTCTGTACGTTCGCCACGAAGAAGTTCAGCCAGTCGAGCGCGCGCACGCTGCGCTGGCCTGGATTGGGTTGTTGCATGGTGCCGTCCGTCATTTGGCACCGTGGGCATTGGCCGCCGAGGCGACGGGCGATGCAGCGGGCGCGGCTTGCGCAGCCGAAGCAGCCGAAGTGGCGGAAGCGGCCGAAGCGGCCGGGGCCGGGGCCGGCGGCGGCGGGGCGGCGGGCGTGACCGCGTGCACCGGCTGGTCGGGTGCGTAGGGCGGCGAGGCATCCACCTGCTGGTCGCTCATTTCGAGCTGCGCTTCGAGCGTGTTGTTCTTCGTGACGAAGTGCAGCGCCGACCAGTCGGCCGCGATCGTATGACGTTTCTCGAGCGTGCCGCTCACGTCGAGCACGACGGCCTGCGGGGCGGCGCTGCCGTCGAGCAGCACGTCGACGACGCGGCCGACCTTGCCGCCGTTGGCGCGTTCCACGTCCGCGTCGAGCATGGGCAGGCGCGTCGCGCTCGCCTCGGGGTTGCCGGGCTGCGGCGCACCGGCCTTGGGCCGGTCGGGAACCTGCAGCTGGCTGGCCGGCAGGGCGAGCGTGATGGCGGGCGTTTTCGCCTGGGTATTCACGCGCACACCACTCCACGGGAAGTTGGCCTTGCGGTCGCCAATGCCCATGAAGCCCTGCAGGTTCACCACGACGTCGACGGGCTTGCCGCCGGGGCCCGTGACCATGTCGACGGCGCGGCCCACGACCTTGCCGTCGGTCTTTTGCACTTCGCTGTCGAGCAGCGTGCGGAAGGTGCCGCGCTCGAGCGTGCGTACCTGCACGATGGGCGCGGGGGGGGGCGCCGGCGGGGCGCTGGCGGGCGCGGGCGGCGCTGGCGCGGGACGGCGGCGGTGCACCGGCGCGGGGCGCGGCTTCTTCGGCGCCGGCTTCGCCGTGCCCCCCGCTTCCGGCTCGCTCGCCATCTCGGGCGCGGACGCGGCCTCGGGCTCGCTCGCGGCCGGCTCGGGCTCCGTGGCTACGGGCGCTTCCGGCTCGGGCGGCGGGGCCGGCCGGAATAGGCTGCAGCCCGAAAGCGTGAGCAGAATCAGCAGCGTAAGGGCGTACGGGAAGTGAAAAACGGGACGTGCGCAACGCAGGAAGCCGCGTCTCATCTACTGAAACTCCTTGGAGCAGCCGTCGCGACGCGCGCGCGGCAGGGGAAACCGGGTCGGGATGCGTGAGTGTAACCCGCGCACCGGCCCGATCCGCTTAATGACGGCGTCAAGGCGACCAGCGTGGGCGACCAGCGTGGGCGGCCGGCTGGTCGACTCGCCGCAAGCGCCGCGCCGGGACGATCGCGCTTCGTCATACGAAACCAGCCCCGGTGCACGCGGCAACGGCCCGCTTCACGCCCAGGTGTAAACGCGGGGCCGGCCTCCGCGCCGTGCCCTGTACACGGGCATATAAGCATCGCGGCATGAACGCAATGCGATTCGTGCGATGGGAGCGCAAATCGTGTTCGCCTAACCTTCGCTCCATCCATAAGAGATGTCAAAACGATGAGCGCCTGGAAGTGGAAGAAGGCGCCGGCAACGCGTCGACACGACTAATTCAATTCGAGACGAACCTGATGACGGATCGGGCTGGTGAGCCGTGAACCGTTTCAGCATGCTGATAAAGGAGGCACTCACCATGATCGAACCCCACGCGCAGCCGCTCGCCGGTGCGACCGCCGCCGAAGTCGAGTCCCCAGATTCATTGGGCCCGGCCTCGGGTTTCATCGACCGTTATTTCGACATTGCCGAGCGCGGCAGCTCGCTGCGTCAGGAGACGATTGCGGGCGTCACCACCTTCCTCGCGATGGTCTATTCCGTGTTCGTCGTGCCGGGCATGCTCGGCAAGGCGGGCTTCGACACCAGCGCCGTGTTCGTGGCCGTGTGCCTGACCACGGCGTTCGGCTCGCTGCTCATGGGCCTGTGGGCGCGCCTGCCGATCGCCATCGGCTGCGCCATTTCGCTGACGGCGTTCACCGCCTTCGGCCTCGTGCTCGGCAAGGGCCTGAAGCCCGAAGTCGCGCTCGGCGTGGTGTTCCTCATGGGTCTCGTGTTCACGGGCATTTCGGTGACGGGCGTGCGCTCGTGGATCCTGCGCAACCTGCCGCACGGCATCGCGCATGGGACGGGCATCGGCATTGGCCTCTTCCTGCTGCTGATCGCCGCCAATGACGTGGGCCTCGTGGTCAAGAATCCGGGCGCGGGCCTGCCGGTCTCGCTCGGCCATATCACCTCGCTGCCCGTGATCCTTTCCGTGGTCGGCCTCGCCGCGATCTTCGGCCTCGTGCGCCGCCGCGTGCCGGGCTCGATCCTGATCGTGATCGTCGCGATCTCCGCGCTCGGTCTCGCCATCGATCCGGCCGTGAGCTTTCATGGCGTGTTCGCGTGGCCTTCGCTGTCGGCGCCGGGCCATGCCTCGCTGATCGGCGCGATGGACATCAAGGGCGCGCTCTCGCTCGCCGTGCTGCCGAGCGTGCTGGCGCTCGTGATGACGGCCGTGTTCGACGCGACCGGCACGATCCGCGCCGTGGCAGGGCAGGCGGGCCAGCTCGACGCGAACGGGCGCATCGTCAACGGCGGGCGCGCGCTCACGGCCGACTCGGTCAGCTCGATCTTCTCGGGCTTCCTGGGCGGCGCGCCGGCGGCAGCCTATATCGAATCGACGGTGGGCGTGGCCGCGGGCGCGAAGACGGGCCTAGCCGCCGCCACGGTAGGCGTGCTGTTCCTCGCGGTGATGTTCTTCGCGCCGCTCGCGGGCCTCGTGCCCTCGTATGCGACGGCGCCCGCGCTGATGTATGTCGGCCTCATGATGCTCTCGAGCGTGAGCCGCCTCGACATGGCCGATATGGTCGACGCGATGTCGGGCCTCGTATGCGCCGTGTTCATCGTGCTTACGGCGAACATCGTCACGGGCATCATGCTGGGCTTCTGCACGCTCGTGATCGGCCGCGTGGTGAGCGGCGAGATCCGCAAGCTGAACGTGGGCACGGTGGTGATCGCCGGCGTGCTGGCCGCGTTCTACCTGGGCGGCTGGGCCATCTGATCATCGGATGACCCGGTCATTCGCCCGGCGGCCATGGCGGCCCGCCCGGGCGGCTGCACGGCCCGCGTCGCTTCACGGCGGCGCGGGCCGTGTGGCTTTTGCGCGCTATGTTCCGGCGCGCTACCCGGGCAGCACGCTGTTGCGAGCCTTGGCCGCTTTGCGCGGCTTGCGTGGCTTGGGCTCCACGCCAATGCGCGGGTCGCGCGCGAGCACGAGCGCGCTCAACTGCGCGGCCGTGTCTTCGAACGCGGCATCGGCTTGCGGCACATAGAGCCATTTGCCGAGCACGGGGTGCACTCGCAACGCCGGCATCGCTTCGATGAGCGACGCATGGTTTTCCCGCGACGTGCAGACCAGTACGCCGTTGAAGGGCGGGTCGCGGTCGGCGGCCACGAGGCACAGCAGGCCGTCGAGATAGGCGGCGTCGCAGCCGAACATCGGCTTGCGGATATAGCCGGCCTCGCGCTCGAAGGCGTCGAAGATCCAGAGCAGTGAGTTGCGGATTTTGGACGGCATGGCGTGATGGGGCGGAGAGAGCGGGGCGCGGCGCGCAGAAATCGCCATTCTAGTGGCGCCGATGCGGCCGTGCGCACCGCCGCTCGCGGACGACTTACGCATGTCTTGACATCGCTCGCTCGTCGCCTATGCTAAACCACATGGTTAAGTATGAAGACGCCACCCTCGACCGCACCTTCGCGGCGCTCGCCGATCCCACGCGGCGCGCGCTGCTGGCGCGCCTCGCGCAGCACGACGAGCTCTCGGTGAGCGCGCTCGCACAGCCATTTGCGATGTCGCTGCCCGCGGTCATGAAGCATCTGGACGTTCTCGCTCAGGCGGGCCTCGTCACGCGCGCGAAGACCGGCCGCACCGTGGCGTGCCGGCTCGCCGCCGGGCCGATGGAGGACGCGATGCAGTGGCTCGCGCACTATCAACGCTTCTGGAGTGAAACGCTCGATCGACTCGCCGCTTTCGTGGAGGAAGATGCATGTCTACCCAACCCGCAGCCGGACCTGGCAACGCCCCGCAAGCTCCCAGCCTCACCATCCGGCGACGTCTCAACGCCACGGCCGCGAAGGTCTACGCGGCGTGGACGCAGCCGTCGCAACTGATGCGTTGGATGCACCCGTTCGATACCACCTGCATTCACGCCGAAGCCGACGTGCGCGAGGGCGGGCGCTTTCGCGTGATCATGCGCGGTGCGAACGGCGAAGACCACGATGTGAGCGGCACGTATCTCGAAGTCGTGCCCGACGAAAAGCTCGTCTTCACGTGGGTGTGGCGCAGCACACCGGAGCGCGAGTCGCTCGTCACGGTGACGCTGCGCGCCGACGGGTCCGCCACTGACCTCACGCTCGAGCACGAACGCTTCTTCGACGAGGCGGCGCGCGACTCGCACAACGAGGGCTGGACGAGTTCGATCGATCAACTGGTGGCGCTGTTCGACTGAACGGCGCTCATTCAAGCGCACGGAGGAATCGAAAGATGGAATCGCACAAGATCGTTTCGCAGACCGAATGGCTGGAGGCCCGTAAGGCGCTTCTCGCCGAAGAGCGCGCCTTCACGCACGCACGCGACGCGCTGGTGGCCAAGCGCCAGGCACTGCCGTGGGTGAAGGTCGAGAAGACCTATACATTCGAGACACCGCAAGGCCCGCGCACGCTTGCGCAGCTATTCGGGCCGCGCAGCCAGCTGATCATTTACCACTTCATGCTCGGGCCGGAGTGGGAAGAGGGGTGCCCGGGCTGCTCGTTCCTGTCCGATCACGTGGACGGCATGCTGCCGCATCTGGAGCATCACGACGTGACTTACGTGGCCGTTTCGCGCGCGCCGCTCGCGCAGATCGAAGCGTTCAAACAACGCATGGGCTGGCGATTTCCGTGGGTTTCGTCGCATGCGAGCGACTTCAACTTCGACTATCACGTATCGTTCAGCGAAGGCGACAAGGCGCGCGGCAAGGCGATCTACAACTACATCGAGCAGGACTACATGAGCGACGAGCTGCCCGGCGTCAGCGCGTTTTATCGCGACGAAGCGGGCAACGTGTATCACACGTATTCGACCTACGCGCGCGGTGGAGAGATGTTGATCGGCACCTATGCGATGCTGGAGTTGACCGCAAAGGGACGCAACGAAGAGAAGGATATGCGCGAGTGGATGCGCCACCACGATCGCTATGAAGACGCGCCCGCGCCGGCGTCGTGCTGTGCGCACGAGAAGCAGTAGATGCGTTGGGCGGACAGTCGTTAGCGCAACGAAAGAAAGCTGCGCCGGTCGCGAATGAATCGGGAAAAGAGCGCGTTACAGCGACATGTCGAACGCGGGGCGCAGCAGTACTTCGATCGCCATCACGACGAGTCCCATCGCGCCGGCGGCGAGCGTCAGCGTGCCATATTCGTCGTAGCGCGTGTCGTAGAGGCACGCGACGATGAACAGGATGGCCAGCAGGTTGGTTAGCCAGTAGAAGTTCAGCGCGAGGAGCATCGGCGTATCCGGTACCGGCGGGCAGCGCGCCGGCGGCGAGTGCAAGACGCTCGGATTCTAGCGGAGCGACCTTACGGATACGCAACAATTAGGTGCGCTACAACACTTATTTTTGCGCGATCGGCGCTTTTAGCATCTCGTTGCGGATCCAGTCCGTGACCGAGGTGCGCCGCGGTTGCCAGCCGAGCAGCGTGCGGGCGCGCTCGCCGCGCACGCGGCTGTTCGAGCCGAGGCCGTAGGACGCCATTTCGTAGCCCCATTCTTCGATCGCGGCTTCGAGCGGCCAGTCCTGCGGCGCGCCCAGACCCATCACGTCGGCGAGCGCCGTGGTCATGTCGCGGAAGTTCGCTTCGCCGCTTTCCACGAAGTAGAACGTGCCCGCGGGCGTGTTTTCGAGCGCGAGGCGATAGAGTTCGGCGACGTCGTCGACATGCACGTTCGACCAGATGTTCAGTCCGCGCCCCACGTGACGCATCACGCCGCTCTTCTGCGCCTGGCGGACGAGCCGCGGCAACTGTACGCTCGCGGCGCCCGGCACCGCGCCCACGCCATAGATCAGCGTATTGCAGAGCACGGCACTCTTCACGCCGCGCGCGGCGGCCGCGAGCACGAGATTGTCGATGGCCACGCGCGGCGCCTTGTCGGCGGTCGGCTCGGGCAGGGCGTCTTCGCGATAGATGTGCGCGGTCGCCTCGCCGCCCGACGCGTCGCCCACGATGCTCGAGCCGCTCGTATGCAGGAGCGTCTTGCCGGAGCCTTCGAGCGCGTCGATGAGCGCCTCGACCGCGCCGCGGTGGTCGCTGCTCGCCGCGTTGACCACGGCGTCGGCGTCGCGTGCTTCTGCCATTAGCGTCGCGCGGTCGTCGAGATCGCCCTGTACGGGCGTGATGCCGAGCTTTTCGAGGTCGGCGAACTGCTCGGGCCTGCGCACGAGACCGCGCACCGTGTGGCCCGCGCGCACGAGATGCGCCGCGATCGAGCCGCCGATAAATCCGCCTGCGCCTGTCACGAAGACTTTCATGAGTGGCTCCTGATCCTGTCTTGATTGCGATGGAAGCCAGTATCGGGGCATCCGGGTTTTGCAAAAACCGTGTTAGTCTCAAATGAATATTGACTGCGGATCAAGAATGTCCACGATGAAGACGTCGACCGACGAACTGCTCGTATTCGTCACCGTGATCGATGCGGGGTCGATTACCGCCGCGGCCGAAAAGCTCGAGCAGACCGTCTCGGGCGTGAGCCGCGCGCTGACACGGCTCGAAAAGCAGCTCGGTGTCGCGCTGATCCTGCGCACGACGCGGCGCCTGCAACTCACCGAAGAGGGCGAGCTGTTCCTCGATCGCGCCCGCGCCATTCTCGCGGCGCTGGCGGACGCCGAGGAGGCCGTCACGCGCCACCGCGAGCGTCCCTCCGGGCGGTTGCGCGTGGATGCGGCCACGCCGTTCATGCTTCACTGCATCGTGCCGCACGTCGCGGCATTCGCCGACGCGTATCCCGAGATCGAACTCGAACTCACGAACAACGAGCGCATCGTCGATTTGCTGGAGCAGCGCGTGGATATCGCCATTCGCATCGGCACGCTGCAGGACTCCACGCTGCACGCGCGCTCGCTCGGCACGAGCCGTTTGCGCATCGTCGCGAGTCCCGGCTATCTCAAGGCACACGGCACGCCGCGCAGCGTGGCCGCGTTGCGCGAGCATCGGCTGATCGGCTTTACGGCGCCCGCGCATCTGAACGGCTGGCCGCTGCGGCTGGCGGGCGGCGACGAAACGCACACGGCCGCAAAGACCCAGGCGACCGAGCCCGGCTACACGATCGCGCCCGCGCTTTTGGCCTCGAGCGGCGAGACGATCCGCCAGCTCGCGCTCGCCGGCAGCGGCATTGCGTGCCTCTCCGACTTCCTCACGACGGCCGACCGCGAGGCGGGCCGCCTCGTCACCGTGCTCGACGACGCGCTGGTCGAATCGCGCCAGCCGATCCACGCGGTCTACTACCGCAGCGCGGCGCTCGCCGCACGCGTGCAATGCTTTCTCGCGTTTATCGGGGGCAGGCTGCAACTCGACGCGTGACGGGCGCCGGCGGCGCTCTCGTGGATAATCCCAGGCTACACGGGCCGCAAAGGGGAGTTGTATAGACAGGCGCGCCAGGCTAGACTTCGGCCACTTTCGCGACTTGTATAGACAGGATTCGACCATGCTCCCGACCCTTCGCCTCACGCCCGGCCATCTGACCCTGCCCCAACTGCGCCAGATCGCGCGCGAGGCAGTGCGGCTCGAGCTCGATCCTGCCAGCTTCGCGGCCATCGACGCAGGCGCACGCGCCGTTGCCGAGATCACGGCGAAGGGCGAGCCCGCCTATGGCATCAATACGGGCTTCGGGCGTCTCGCGAGCACGCATATCCCGAGCGACCAGCTCGAACTGCTGCAGCGCAACCTGGTGCTCTCGCACGCCGTGGGCGTGGGTGCGCCGATGTCGCGCCCGGTCGTGCGTCTGCTCATGGCGCTGAAGCTGTCGAGCCTCGGCCGCGGCTATTCGGGCATCCGCCGCGAAGTGATGGACGCGCTCATCACGCTGTTCAACGCCGACGTGCTGCCGCTCATTCCCGTGAAGGGCTCGGTGGGCGCCTCGGGCGACCTCGCGCCGCTCGCGCATATGTCGGCGGTGCTGCTCGGCATCGGCGAAGTGTTCATCCGCGGCGAGCGCGCCAGCGCCGAAGCCGGTCTCGCGGCTGCGGGCCTCAAGCCGCTCGCGCTGCAGGCCAAGGAAGGTCTCGCGCTGCTCAACGGCACGCAGGCTTCGGCCGCGCTTGCGCTCTACAACATGTTCGCGATCGAGGACCTCTACCGCACGGCGCTCGTCTCGGGCGCGCTCTGCGTGGACGCGGCGGCAGGTTCGGTGAAGCCGTTCGACGCGCGCATTCACGAACTGCGCGGCCATCGCGGCCAGATCGAGGCGGCCGCGGCTTATCGCACGCTGCTCGAAGGCTCGGCGATCAACCTCTCGCACCGCGACTGCGGCAAGGTCCAGGACCCGTACTCGCTGCGCTGCCAGCCGCAGGTGATGGGCGCGTGTCTCGACCAGATGCGTCACGCAGCGCAGGTGCTGCTCATCGAAGCGAACGCGGTGTCGGACAATCCGCTGATCTTCCCGGAAACGAACGAAGTGCTTTCGGGCGGCAACTTCCACGCGGAGCCGGTGGCCTTCGCCGCCGACAATCTCGCGCTGGCCGCGGCCGAAATCGGCGCGCTGGCCGAGCGCCGCATCGCGCTGCTCATCGACGCCACGCTTTCGGGCCTGCCGCCTTTCCTCGTGAAGGACGGCGGCGTGAACTCGGGCTTCATGATCGCGCACGTCACGGCGGCCGCACTGGCGTCGGAAAACAAGACGCTCGCGCATCCGGCTTCGGTCGATTCGCTGCCGACTTCGGCAAACCAGGAAGACCACGTGTCGATGGCGACGTTCGCCGCGCGCAAGCTCGCCGACATCGCCGACAACACGGCCAACATCCTCGCGATCGAACTGCTCGCCGCGGCCCAGGGCGTGGACCTGCGCGCGCCGCACCACACGAGCCCGGCGCTCGCGCACGTGATGCAGTCGGTGCGCGCCAAGGTGCCGCATTACGACCTCGACCGCTATTTCGCGCCGGATATCGAAGCGATGACGAAGCTCGTGCAGAACGGCGCGATCGCCAGGCACAGCCCGCTGGCATTCGAGTCCGAGCAATAAGCGCTAGAAGTCCAATAAAAACAGTCATCCTGACTAACATCCGAGACGAAGACGTTATGAACCACCCGAACTTCACCGACCCGCGCCTCGACCCGACCCGCACGATCCGCGCGCCGCGCGGCAGCGAGAAGGTCTGCAAGACCTGGCTGGCGGAAGCCGCCTACCGGATGCTCCAGAACAATCTGGATCCCGAAGTCGCCGAGCATCCGCATGCGCTCGTGGTGTACGGCGGCATCGGCCGCGCGGCGCGCAACTGGGAGTGTTTCGACCAGATCCTCGCGTCGCTCAAGGACCTGAACGAGGACGAGACGCTGC
>NZ_JBFRCN010000107.1:0-11197 GCF_040965835.1 Paraburkholderia sp. BR10872 | reverse complement strand
CGCCGCTGAGTGCGTGCGTCGGGTTCGTTTCGTCATTTCCTCGGTTCCTTTGCCTGCATTATCGCTGGCTCAGGCCCCGGCCGTTCCACTTATCCCGCTGTCTGATTTTGCGCGGCCACCTCTGTATGAGCGAAAAAGTCTTCCGATAACTGCAAACGAAACATTCTCGGACTGGAATGACGTGCTCCCCGACCCCGGCATGACATCGCCGCCATCGACCGGCTTGTGCATCACTCGACGACCTTCGAACTCAACGTCGAAAGCTACCGCCGCCGCAAGGCCGGCGACAAACAAAATGCACTGCGGCGTCAATTGCACGACGACAACCCTGCCAATCCGTTCAGCGCCCAGTTGCCTGACCACGACAACGTTGTCGCAGTAACGATGTGTGTCAACTACACGATCACGCAACGACAACTACGAAGGAGAAACGTCAAATATGAGCTGATATCGAACGACAACTACCCCGTTGACCGGCCAAAATAGTTGTCGCTGACCGGCCGTGCTGGTTGATGCTCTCTAACGCAAGGAATCCAGTACACCTGTCGCGGGACGTTGAGGGCTTCGAGCTGGAGTGTGAAGAATTGAACAAATAGGCGCACGCCTTGGAAACGAACTGCTCGCGACGGGTGCCCAGCCGGTCCAGCAGCGCGAGATTGAGCAGCCGTAGGGCGCTGAGCATGCGCTGGCGGCACTCGGCCGGTTCAAAAGGGTCTTTCGGGCGTGCCTGTCGATGGCGGCTTAATTCCAGGCTCGGGTGCCGTGAAATACGCATTGATGGCGCCGCGTTTCGCGAATCCATGCCATGCTGCGCGGCAACGCCGTGCGGAAAATTTAAGATGTGCTAACCTCCATGAGGTCGATGTTTTGGCCCACCTTGACCGGCGGGTCTTTTCCCAGATACAGGCATCAATGAAAAATGCAGCGACCATGAAAGACAAACCGTATTTAAAGCATCCTTCGCAGCACGTCGTTACGCGAGATCAGTTGGTGCTTGATTACCGCTACCACGTGCAACATGACCAGTCCAACCAGCAGTGCGCAACTTGCGCGATGCACCGCGAACAATTCGTCGGTTAGCGGGCCTTTCTGGAACGGAGTATGGATTTCAACCAGTCCGAAAAACGGATAGCCATTCGGCACCATCAGGAAGCCACTCGCCAGCACTGCAAAGATCATGACGTAAATCAAGAGATGTACTACGCGTGCCAGTAGTTGCTGTTCGACGGACACATCGGGCAGCGCAGGTGGCGCGATTCTGACCAGCTTCCAACCCACCCTCAGCGGAAAAAGCACAATCAGAACCGTTGCTATCGACATGTTCAGTCGCGACAGGAAATCATGCACAGGTCCATTGGCGACCCGGGTGAGCGAGTAACCCGCTACACTGGCGTAAATAATCCAGACAGCAAATGTCCAATGGAAAAATCGTGCGATACCGTCGTAGCGGCCCCGCTCGATCCCGGCCGCCAGCTCTGACCAGTCGCGCAGGCCAGATTGGCCGTCTTGCGGGATCGCGGTTAGCGGCTCACCGGCACGCGAACTGGATCGCTTAGCCGCTCGTGACATCCGGTTCATAACCTCTTCCAGTCCGAAGTCGTTAGGCTGTATCGGGACGCCGCCACGCGTTCCGCCCTTTGCTGATTCAATGCCGGGGTCGGGCGGGTTCTGTCGCAGTAAGACCGAGAGGCCGTCCAAGACCGGTATGGTATGGATTTCCTTATCCAACCAGCGAACATAACTGCTGTGCGGGAGTTTGCACCAACGCCGCCATCGTTCAATTTCCCTTGACGATCATGTGTATGACTTCGATGCCACCCAGGAGAATGCGGACGCAACGAGATTCTTAAACCCGAGCATCGGGCGGGTCCCGCGCTTGATCGCGCGGTGGTCCTGCTCGACGATGTTATTCAGATACTTCGACTGACGGATACTGATCGGCGTCTCCCGCCCGGCGTTGATAGACTCAAACGCAGCGAGATTTGCCCCACTCTTGTCGTTCGGTCTCCGCCTCGGGTGCGCCGTTGCGCTCGATCGATTTTTCAAAGTGGCGCTTCGCGGCAGCCTTGTCAGAAATCGATCGCGTCTCCCGCTTTGTCCACGGCCCGGTACAAGTACTTCCACTGTCCTTTGACCTTGATATCAGTCTCATCCACGCGCCAACTCCTGACGACTTCGCGCTTGCGACGCCAAATGGCTTTTCCCGAACGGGCAGCAACTTGACCGCCCACCGGTGCACGGTTGAATGATCGACATCGGTGCCGCACTCAGCCATCATCTTTTCCAGATTTCGCAGGCTCAGTCCATAGTCCACATACGAGGGCACGCACATCAGCAGCATGACATCGAGCGGATGGTGCAGTCGCTTCAGAACCTTCGCAACTTCTGGGGCAAGGGCCGTTCGTGGCGTCAGTGCCTTCTTATTCATCGGGTCAGTACCAGTTCGTCAGACGCGCATTCTAGCGTTCCGGCACTAACGCGACACAACCATATTCGCGTCGACAACGCCAATTGCGTTCAGGCAGGTCATGAAAATTTGCATTCGCGACGCCCAGTACATCGCCGAACGCACTATGCGGCATTTCCATGTCGACTAAAAATCGATTGTTTGGATAACACAGATCCACGTAACGAATGCATGCGTGCGAGAAATATGCGCGCTGATGGCTTCGCCAAATCGGCTTTCAGCCGGTAGCTCCAGCAATGTCACGTTGCTGACAGCGGCGTCGGGTGACAACTTGCAATGCAAAATACCGAACTGCTTTTATCACGGCGATCGCTTCTCCGCGACGGTAGGGTGCAATTTGGGTGCGCTGGTCTGTTACGCTCGGGATTTTGACGAGCACGAGCCAATGCGTAAGCTAAAAGACATTGACGGATTGCTCAACGGGCGCCACTTCGCTCGCGAAGTTATTGTCCTCTGTGTGCGCTGGTACCTGCGTTACAATCTCAGACTTCACCTCGCTGAAATGATTGCCAAGCGTGTCTGTCGATGTCGCACACGACGATCATGCGCTGGGCCCAGCGCTTCACGCCGGAATTCGTCAAACGCTGGAATCGGCTGGCCTTGAAAGCCGGTCAGTCAATCGACGAGACCTATGTGAAGATCCCTGCCAAATGTGTCTATCTTTACCGCGGCTTGACCGGGCGGGAAAACGATCGACTTTGACTCCCGCCAAGCGAAATGTGGCTGCGGCCCAGGCGTTCTTTGCGAAGACGATCAGAAGTCAGGGGCGCCCTCGGGCTACGATCACGCTGGACGGTTACGCGCCTCACCGCGCGGTGTGCGAAATGAATGCCGATGGGACCTTGCCTAAAGACGCGACGTTGCGGTCCTTGAGATACTTGAATGATCTGATCGAGCAAGATCAGCGCAACATCAAGTCCAGGGTCAACGCGATGCTCGGCTTCAAATGCTTCAGAAACGCGACCGTCACGATCTCGGGCATCGAGTTGATGCATCGCATTCGGAAGGCGCAATTTGACCTTACGAACCTGCGCCTCGAAGATACAAATGCGCCCGCTATTTGGAAGGCAGTTCTTTCTGCTCAATGAGGTCGCCGCAAACACGCTGCTTCTCACTGCTATTAAAATTGCACCAAAGCCGGAGTGTAAGGCCAACGCGCCTCAGGCGTCCGCGATCGAGCCGCGCGACACGCAGCTTTAATCGGCGACCGCCCGGCGTCGGACCACGGTGCTGCGGATCGAGAGCACTCGTCACAGGGTTCGCCAAAAATCGCTGCCGCAGCCGATAGGCAGTTGTCCGGACGTCAAGCAACTGTCCAGCGCGCTTAGACTGAACTCGAGTCAGCGGCCCCCTCCGAGCGGTCGCAACACCTAACACCGCCGCCACCTTCGCGGCACGGCTGTCTATCTCGTCAGAGGACGCCATGGTGCCCCCTCGCCCGCGCTCTTGATCGCGCTAGCTGAATTAGGGGGAGCGGACGAGGCCGGCGGGAGTCGACGGCAACGACTACACTGGACCGTTGAGCGGCGCTGGGGAGACGGTCATGGAACTACGTTGGAAAATCTATCTGGAGCGGCGGGGAAAGGGAGAAAGGGGCACTGTTGGTATACCGGCAGTTACGACGCCGTGAAGCGCATGCTGCGCCGGCTTGCGGCAGAACGCGTCGTCAAGGCAACGACGACCCTCGAATTCGCGCCCGCCGAAGCCACCCAGGTTGATTTCGGCGCCGGCCCCGTGCTCACGCACGAGTCCGGCATCCCGCTCAAGACGTGGATCTTCGTCATGACCCTGTGCTGGTCCCGGTATCAGTATGCCGAGGTTGTGCTTGACCAGACCGTCGAGACGTGGCTGGCCTGTCATCGCCGCGCCTTCGAATGGTTCAGGGGTTGTCCTTCCCGGGTGACGATCGACAACGCCAAGTGCGCGATCATCCGGCACTGCATGCATAGCCCCGAAGTCCAGCGTTCCTACGCGGGGGTCGCCGAAACGTATGGTTTCCGCATCGAACCATGTCCGCCGCACGACCCAGCCAAGAAGGGAATCGTTGAATCCGGAGTCAAGTACGCCAAGAAGTCCTTCGTACCACTACGCGAGTTCCGCGATCTGGCCGACGCGAACCGTCAGTTGCGCGAGCGGATCCTGCAGCAGGCCGGCGTGCGCGATCACGGCACCACGCACGAGCGGCCGCTCACGCGCTTTGCGATCGAGCGGCCGCTGCCCACGCGCCTGCCCGATGTGCCGCCAGTACTGGCCGTGTGGTCCGAGGTCAAGGTGTATACGGACGGCCACGTTGTCTACAAGAAGGCGCTGTACTCAGTGCCCTTCACGCTGGTCGGCAAGCAGCTATGGCTCAAGGCCACCGACACGGTCGTGCAGGCGTTCCACCGGCACGAGCTCGTCGCAACCCATCCACGGCTACGCAAACCGGGGGACCGCCACACCGTGCGCGACCACCAGCCGCCCGAGGCACAGGCCTGGCTCAAGCACGATCCCCAGTGGTGCCTCGCGCGCGCGAAGGACATCGGGCCAGCCCGCCACGCCGTCATCCTCGCGATGTTCAACAACACGGTGCTGGAAAACCTGCGCGGCGCAAAGGGCATCGTGCGCCTACGCGAGAAGGTGGGCGATGAGCGCCTGAACCCCGCATGCGAGCGCGCGCTCGCGTTCTCCGGTCCCCACTATCGCACCATCAAGACGATCCTCGACAAGGGGCTCGACAGCGAGGCTGCGGCGCCATCTACCGCAACGGCGCCCACCGATACCAACCTGAATGGTGGCCGATTCGGCCGCGACCTTCAATCCCTTCTGATCCATTAAGCCAGCCATGAATCCGAGTCCCGAACTGAACCCCATCCTCAAGCAGCTGCGCCTCTCGGGCATCCTTGACTCGCTCGAGCAGCGCAACCGCGAAGCCATTGACGGGCAGCTTGCCTACACCGAGTTCCTCGCAATGCTGCTGCATGACGAGATCGCTCGACGCGACACGAAGAAGTTGGGCGTGCGGCTTGCCCGTGCCGGCTCGAGACGTTCAACTTCGATCTGGGGCCCAAGCTCAACCGAGCCTATATCCACGATCTCGCTACCGGTCGCTCCATCGACGAGAAGGTCTGTGTCTTGCTGGTCGGCGGAACAGGCGTCGGCAAGTCACACCTGGCGCAGGCATTGGGCCACTGCGCGGCCCGGCAAGGGCGTGACGTGTTGTTCATCTCACAGACTGATCTGCTCAAGAAACTGCACGCAGCTCGCGCCACAGACCTGGACGAGCGTAAGTTCCAGCAGTTCGTACGTGTGCCGCTGCTCATCATCGACGACTTCGCAGTCAAACCGCTGCACCCACCCCACGACGAAGACTTCCACGACCTGATCGCCGCCAGGTACGAGCGAGCGGCTTTGACCGTCACGTCAAATTTAGATCTGAGTGAATGGGGCGACGCGTTCCCCGACAACCGCATTCTGGGCGCCGTGATGTGGACCGGCTACGACACGGTGCCTATCGCGTCGTAATCGAGGGAGAGAGCTTCCGCAAGCCCAAACCGATGCCGGCGAGCAGTGAAAACGCGGTTGCCAAATCGGGCAAAAAACGGCATTCTTGAAGCCGTTCGAATCTGCGCTTTACCCCCGCTTCCGCTGGCTCCATTACGCCGCCCATCCCCGGCTCGATTACGCCGCCCCGTGACAGCGAGCACCGGACGCCGACATTAGCGATTTGCTGCCGTTCAACTACGCGAAACGGCAAGCCGAAACGAGCGCGAACTGATCGGCCAATTGCGCGCCACCCATGAAGTCGGCGCGCAATACCCGAGTGCAGTCGTGGACATCGTCGGCCATGCCAGGCCGCCGCGATGCGGCCACGCTCGCCTCTCGGTTGCGAACGATTCTCCATCGGGTGTGGTGAATTTAGCGCTTACGGTTATCCCGCGTCGCCATCCCTCCAGCTTACTGCTCGGTTACGCGTGGAATTCGCGCTCGGGCAGGCGTGGAGTCAGCGTTCGGTTTGGCGTGGAATACGCCCTCATGGCCCATGGCAGGAGGTGCAATATGACTGCCGTCCAAGATTTTTTATGATCCTGGCGGGCGCGGCCATAATGGCTGAAAGTGAGCAGGCGTATGGAGGATATGCACAAGCCGGCCTTGCTGACCAAGAACCGGATGAGCTGTGACCCGCCCACTCTGATCGACCTCAATGGTCTGGATGCGTATGTCAAGGCTGCGCGCGAGCCTGTCCCCGGCCGCGTAGATGTCGATGAAGTCATGCTCATCGGCCAGGCCATCCGCGATCAGCCCACTTCGCAATGCCTGCGCCTCGAGTTCCCTCGTCTGCTCCGTTTCCACCCCGGGCTGTCGCCTGATGTTGCGCACGAACTGAAGAACTGTATCCAGCAGGCAGTTGTTTCCCACCCCGCTGGCCCCCCTTCTCCGCGCTCGATTGCGCCAGAAACTCGTCAAGACTGCCATAGCTGCGAGCAAACTCGAACTGCTGCAGGACGGGCGCCTAGGCCGGCGCGGCACCCGCCAGGGGGCGGGGAGGCGGCTGGGCACGTGCGGCGCGCGCAGGGGGCGCGGGGCCCAGCTACTGCGAAGCGCGTGGCCGGGATCCAGGGCCCGGGGCGCTACCGCAGGCGCGCTTCGCGTGGCGTTGTGCGGCCCGGACGGTGCGGCGTGCCGTTGTAGCTCGCGATCGCGTATTCGACCAGTTCCTCGAGCTCGTCGAGGGAAACATACAAACGCAGGCTACCCTTCGGATCAGCCAGCGCCCGCCGCAGATCGCGCGGATGCGAGCCGGTGTAGCCTAGCAGGCGCGACGACAGGCGGCTTGCGACGGTCCCGAAAAAACGCTCGATGTAGGGTCGCTCGTCCGGGCTGTGGCGCGGCCCCGCATCGACAAGGCACCCAACGAATTCACAAAGTGCCCTGATCGTGTCGTCGGCCAGGTTCGCTTTTGCGTTGTCGAGCTTCATACGTTCCCACACGGCATACGCGAGCTCCGGCATACGCTGCGACGCGAAACCCTCTTGCGCACCGTAGCCGAGTCCGGCGATCGTGAAGTCCTTCACGCGACGAGGCTCAAGCGCGTTTTCGATGGTCTTGATGACATCGTAGCGGCTGTACTCGCTCGCCAGCACGATGTGATAGCCCAGCACGACGCGCGTGTACACGTCGATGATCACCAGCAGCCAGACACGTTCCATTTCGAATTCGTGTTCAAATCACAGCGGATCGCGCACCACGGACTTGGGGCAGATATCGAGCCGGTGGCCGTCGAATTCGACGACCTGACAGGGACGAGTCGCCGGCACCTTCACGTCGTCATCAAAGCGCGGCCCCCCCTTTCAGGTGCGATGCACCGGCGGCGCGCGCGGCTGTACCAAAACTGCGCAGCATTTCCGCCTTCAGCCGGCACGACAGGGAACGGATCGCATGCCCCGCGATGTTGAACGGATAATCCGCTGCAGTCAGGCCCACCGAGCGGCACTGGCGCAGGAACTCGTCATGCATCGCCGGCAGGCACGCGAAGACGCGTGCGCAGGTGTTACGGTCGGGATTCGAAGTTTAGGAGGCGAAGTGACGAATTTAATGCGGACTTATGCGAATTGACGCTTTTATTACGATTCAAAGGTAAATAAAACCGTCACGAGGGGCGCGCTTTGGCTCTTGGTTACAGGGAACGGGTAGTGTCAAATTTATTGCGTCCTACGTCGAGCGTGCCACGTATGTCGACCTGCTCGATAAAGATGCGAAGCAGATCGGTTTCCGCGGCAGGGCGGCTCGTGACCCCATTGATCATCACGACGCCGCCACGTTTGACAGCCCTCAGGCTGTCCGCCCAGGTCACGGCCCCGATGTTGTCACGACTGCATCAGTGCGGCGCGGCAACTGATCGGCGTGGCGGAATATCCGGTTGGCGCCGAGGCGCTCGGCGATCGCGGCACCCTCGTCATTGTTGCGACGTGGCCACGAAGCCGGCAGCACAATCCATCTGAATGAGCGCAGTCGACATGCCGCCCGAAGCGGCTTGCACCAGCAAGGACGGCGGACGCTGCGCTCATACTCCGCCGTTGACCGGGGCACTCTCGCGCACTTTTATCAGGTATCACATAAGAGTCAACGTGCCACGAGGGCTGGCTCTCGCAGGAACGGTGTACGTCAGCCAGAAGCCTGGCGTCGATGCGAGCCGGCCGATGGATAGCGTGACGTCGATCCAGGTCTGTCACAAATCCGGAAACAGGGGCAACCATCACCGCGTGCCAAGTCAAATTCTGGATGCTGGAAGACGTCGTGCTTCCCAAACCTAGTGCCCCTTCTTCCATCGCACTCGGGAGACCTGTCATGCAAACCGGACTCACCACTGGTTTTTCTCACGTCAAGCCGCAGGACACGTCACTCACGCGCGGTGGGCTGCGCGATTTCTTTGTCTATCGTGATCTGGAAATCGTCAGGGGCACAAGGTGGTCGCGCAATATTAGGGCAAATCTTGCGCCAAAGTCGGGCGCGGGCTGGCACCCGCATGAAGCAGATTTTCATATCGTCAGCATGCTCTAAGTCGGGGCGAGCTTCGTGTACACCGACAAGGAAACGCTCGTCGAAGCGGGTGATTGCGTGCATCAGGCGCCGTCCGTTTCGAACACGCGCCTGACATGGAGTACATCGAAATCGTGAGCCCTGCCGAATTTAAATCGGTAGACGCGGAAGCGCCGTGCCGGCGCCCAAGTAAGTATAAAGCGGCAGCAAGCGACACCCTGACGCATGCACAAGCTTGCCGCTGCACCTACAGTTGATATGTCCGTCGATTACTGTGGCGGGTCACGAAGCCACGAACACGACCGGAGAAATTCATGCGCATCACGCTCCATCTCAGCACCTTCGACCGCCTTGACCCGAATGCCTATGCGATCCTTTGGCTCGACAACGACACCCACAAGTGGTCGCGCGAAGGTCATGCCGGTCTCCAATTCCCCGACTGGGGAAAGCTGCGGGTCGATGCTCGCGGCACGCTGGTGTGCGACCAGCAGAATGCGCGCCCCCTGTTCATCCTCGACGGTCTCGCCGTGGAAGCCCAAACTGGCCCGTTCGAGGGGGAATCAGGCGAGGCACTCTGGTGCTGCACTGAATGCGAGAGCGGATCGGTCGTTGCAGGGCACTGGCATGTGCAGTGCGTCGACAAGGACACCGTGCTTGCCGAGCACAGCGTGTTTGCTGGGGACGAGGTCTGACCTCGGACGCGCCTTCGCCTCGTTGCATGCGAATCTTCGGTGAATCCCTGAAAGCCCGTGTCAGCGGGCTCGAACTATTCCAGTTCCGGAATGATGCGTCTGGTTAGGGACAAAGGATGCCGACGTCCAAATCGACCAACCGCTGCCGATGACACGAACTGGCTTTTCGAGCATCGTGTTCAACAACGGCCTCACCCCGGCGCAAGCTGGGTATTCGTACTTTTGGTGCAATTTCTGGCGATCTGATCGAAAAACCTTAAATACCACCACCTTGCACTCCTTCGGCTAGTCAGCAAAGCCTTGTAGCGTGGGGCTTTGAGGAACGCAAGCGCCAAAAATTGCACCAAAGATCGTGTCAGAGTGCAAGTCCTGCGGGCACAATTCTTTTACCCTCATCCCTGACCGACGGAGATACGACCACGTTTAAAGCTCCCACACGCCCACTTAGACGACCCCTGCATCGCTTGCAACGGGAGCCACACTCTGGTCAGCGGCCCTACGCTGCCAAACGACTTTTGCAATCGAGATATCGCTATACACCGCCCCCTTGAGCGCTCCGTTTGCGGAATTAAGGGTCGCCTCCGTACGCTTGCCGCCGGCGAGGAATCTGTACGGGGCGTCTTCACCGAGACCTGCGAGCTGTCCTTTGATGCCTGCGAAGCGCGCCGTCTTGCGATTTGACTCGTAGAAGCTCGTCTTCCTATCGATTACTCGCAAGAGGTGTCGAATGGCAAGCGACTTGGGTCGCCGCGTCCCTGCACCGATTTCAGCTGATCGGTACTGACCTTAAACCTCGGAAACTTCATTTCCACTCCCGTACGAAACTCCGCCGCTTCATCAGCCCAAATTTTCGGCAGATCAATGTCGGGATCCAGTGTTCTGTCCCAGAAATAATTTTGCATAGCCGAGCCACTTTCTGGAATTGAATCGGCGGTCTCGGTCCACACGAACGGCCGGCCGTGTTGGTTGTACTGCTCGATATATCGCTCGCTGGTGATGAGTTGCCGCACGTTCTTGAACGACCCTCGACGGATCGCCTGCTGTGTAATCAGGCCAAACCAGCGTTCAACCTGATTCAGCCAGCTTGAGTAAGTCGGCGTGAAGTGTATGTAGTAGCGCGTATGCCTGGCCAGCCACGCCCTGACCTTGGGATGCTTGTGTGTCGCATAGTTGTCGACGATCAGATGCACATCGAGATCGGCAGGCACCGCCTGATCCACATGCCTGAGAAACGCCAGGAATTCCTGATGTCGGTGGCGCGGCTTACATTGCGCAATAACTTCACCCGTTGCCGTATTGAGCGCGGCGAACAACGACAGATATCGGGCCACCGAACTCTTCGAAATCCCTGTCTGCGCAGCAGCGGAGCGCACGCTCCAGTGCGTTGCCCCATCCGGCTTCTCATGCAGCATCCTCGCAAGCAATTCCGCGACTGCTTCATCATCATGCGTGCGAGGCCGGCCTGGACGGGCTTCATCATGCAGACCGGCAAGTCCGTGGGCAACAAAGCGCTTCTTCC
>NZ_JBFRCN010000106.1:0-11992 GCF_040965835.1 Paraburkholderia sp. BR10872 | reverse complement strand
GGCCACGTGCGGCTCACTGGCTTTGGCAGCGCCTCTCGACGCACGTATGAACGGCAATCGCCGGAACCGCCGGAAACGATCGTCGGTACCCTCGCCTATATGGCGCCTGAGCAGACTGGGCGGATGAACCGCTCGATCGATTCGCGCAGCGACCTCTACGCATTCGGAGTCACGCTCTATCAGATGCTCACAGGGACCCTGCCGTTCACCGCGGCCGATCCGATGGAGTGGGTACATTGCCATGTTGCACGCAACCCGGTACCGCCCGGCGCGCGGGTAGCAAGTGTGCCGGCTGTCGTCTCGGAACTTGTCATGAAGCTGCTCGCCAAGACTCCCGAGGAACGCTATCAGACTGCGGCCGGTGTCGAGCATGATCTGCGGCGGTGCCTGTCCGATTGGCAGCGCCAGCACCACATCGATGCCTTCGTGCTGGGTGAACGTGATACATCCGACAAGCTTCGCATCCCCGAGAAGCTTTACGGGCGTGAGCGCGCGATAGAGGCCATGGTCGCTGCGTTCGAGCGCGTCGTCACGAGCGGCACGCCTGGGCTGGTGCTGGTGTCCGGCTATTCCGGCATCGGCAAGTCCGCAGTCGTCAACCAATTGCACAGGGCGCTTGTACCGCCGCGGGGGCTGTTCGCGTCGGGCAAGTTCGACCAGTACAAATGCGACATACCCTACTCGACACTGGTGCAAGCCTTTCAGGGGCTGGTGCGACCGCTCCTTGGCAAGCACGACAGGGAACTGGCCATCTGGCGCGACACGTTGATCGGGGCACTAGGGCCGAATGCGCGCCTTATGACCGAACTGATCCCGGAACTGAAGCTCATCATCGGCGATCCGCCACCCGTCCCGGAACTCGAACCTCACGAGGAGCGACGCCGCTTCAAGCTCGTTTTCCGGCGCTTCATCGGTGTCTTCGCCCAACGTGAACATCCGCTGGCCCTGTTTCTCGATGACCTGCAATGGCTCGACGCCGCGACGCTGGACCTGCTGGAAGATCTCCTCATCCGCCCAGACCAGCGATACCTGATGCTGATCGGCGCCTACCGCGCAAATGAAGTTGATGCTGAGCATCCACTAATGCGCAAACTTCAAACCGTCAGGACCACAGGCGCAAGGCTTGACGAAATTGCCCTTGAGCCGCTCGCCCGCGAGCACGTGGAGCAACTGATTGCCGAAACACTTTGCTGCGAGCGTGAACGCGCCGCACCGCTTGCCGCGCTCGTGCATGAGAAAACGGCCGGCAATCCGTTTTTTGTGATCCAGTTCGTGCACACGCTTGCTGATGTCGATCTGGTCACCTTCGACCATGACGCGACCTGCTGGCGCTGGGATCTGCCCAGCATTCACAGCAAGGGATATACCGACAACGTAGTGGACCTGATGGTCGCGAAGCTCGCGCGCTTGCCCATCGAAACGCAGCGCGCGTTGCAACAGCTCGCCTGCCTTGGCAACGCCGCCCCCGTCGCGATGTTACCGAAGGTTTTGGGGGTCTCCAGGCAGGCGGTCCGGGCGCTACTGCAGCCAGCGGTCGATCAAGGGCTGGTCGAGCAACTGGAACTTGCCTACCGGTTCGCACACGACCGCGTACAGGAAGCGGCGTATTCATTGATCCCGGAGCACTCGCGCGCCGGCGCCCACCTGCGTATCGGACGCCTGCTCGCGGCGCTAACGCCCGCTGACAAACGTGAAGCGGCGATCTTCGAGATCGTTACACAACTGAACCGTGGCGCAGCGCTGGTGACCTCCCGGCAAGAGCGTGAGCAGCTGGCCGGGTTCAACCTGAGCGCCGGCCAGCGGGCAAAAGCGTCAACAGCCTATGCATCGGCGCTCACCTATCTGAGCGCCGGTGCGGACCTCATGCGGGACGATCGTTGGGAACGCAGGCGCGATCTGGTCTTTGCGCTGCAGTTGAACCTTGCCGAATGCGAATTCCTCACCGGCCGGTTATCGGTCGCGCAAGAGCGACTAGCCGTGCTATCAAGCCGTGCCAGGACCACGGTCGAACAGGCGCAGGTCACGTGTCTGCAAATGGATGTCTATCTGACCCTCGACCAAAGTGGTCACGCAGTCGACGTCTGTCTCGAGCATCTCCGGCGCGTTGGTATCGACTGGTTAGCGCATCCGGAAGAGAGCGACGTACAACAGGAGTACGAAAGCATCCGGTCACGGCTCGGCGGCAGGACGATCGGGACGCTCATCGATCTGCCTCTGATGAAGGACCTGCCGTCTCTCGCGACCGCCAACGTGCTGAGCAAGCTCCAGAGGCCGGCCTGGTTCTTTGACGCGAACCTGGCTTCCCTGGCCATATGCAAGCTGATCAGCCTTAGCCTGGAGCATGGCAACTGCGATGCGTCGTGTTTTGCGTATGTCATGTTCCCGCGGATTGCTGGACCACGCTTTGGCGATTACCACGCTGGAATCCAGTTCGGCCAGCTTGGCTTCGATCTGGTCGAGCGCCGTGGGCTCAAACGCTTCGAGGCGGTGACATATCTCTGCTTCGCCCTCTATGTCGTGCGCTGGACAAAACATGTGTGCGTTAGTAGCGAGGTGCTGCGCCGCGCATTCGAAGCAGCGAGCCGGATCGGGGACGTCCCGTCTGGCGCCTATACGTGCTGCCATATCGTATCAGACCTGCTTTTCGCCGGTGCACCATTGGTCGAGGTCGAGCGCGAAGCCGAACAGGGCCTCGCGTTCGCCAGCAAGGCGCGTTTCGGTCTTGTCGTAGATAACATCACTACGCAACTCGCGCTGATCCGGATGCTCCGGGGTTCGACGCTGAAATTCGGTCACTTCGACGACGAATTTAACGAACTTCGTATGGAACAGCATTTGTCCGGAAACCCCGCGCTCGCAACGGCCGCGTGCTGGTACTGGATCCGGAAACTGCAGGGACGATTCCTTGCAGGCCACCATGTGGCCGCCATCAACGCGGCGTTGATTGCGCAGCAGCTACTGTGGAGTTCGTCATCGCACCTGGAGGAAAGCGAATACCATTTCTTCGGTGCACTGGCACGGGCCGCACATTGTGACCGTGCCCCGGCCGCGGAGCGACAGCAGCACCACGACGCGATCGCCGCACATCACCGGCAGTTGGAGATCTGGGCAGAGAACTGTCCGGAGAATTTTGCAACCCGTGCGGCGCTGGTGGGCGCCGAGTTGGCTCGCCTGAACGGCTGCGATGTCGAAGCAATGCGTCTCTACGAAGAGGCCATGCGCTCGGCGCGTACACATGGCTTCGTACACAACGAAGCACTTGCCAATGAACTCGCGTCAGGCTTCTACGCGGCGCGAGGCTTCGACAGGATTGCCCGCGTGTATTTGCAGGACGCACGCCGGGGCTACCAACGCTGGGGTGCCGAAGGCAAGGTACGCCAACTTGAAGCGCTGTATCCGCTTCTCGGGGACGAAGAGCGAGCGCCCGGCCCGGGCAGCACGATCGGCACCCCCGTTGAACACCTCGACCTTGCTACTGTCATCAAGGTGTCGCAGGCCGTTTCCGGAGAGATCGTCCTGGACAAGCTAATCGATATGGTCATGCGCACTGCGATCGAACAGGCGGGCGCCGAGCGAGGATTGCTGATTCTTCCAGACGCGGGCGGACAAAGGATAGTCGCGGAAGCCAAAATCGCGGGGGACACACTCCGCGTGCAACTACGCGATGACCCCGCGAGCCCCAACGTGATACCCGAGTCGGTCCTCTATCATGTGTTGCGAACGGGCCAGAGCGTCATTCTCGACGATGCCACACGCTCGTCCGCGTTCGCTGCAGATGCCTACATCCTCCAGCATCGAGCCCGCTCAATTGTGTGTCTGCCCCTGACGAATCAGGCCAGGCTTATCGGCGCCCTGTACCTCGAAAACAACCTAGTCACCCGTGCCTTCTCGCCAGCGCGAATTGGCGTGCTGCGGCTGCTCGCGTCGCAAGCGGCAACCTCGATCGAGAATACCCGACTGTACCGCGACCTGAAGGAGCGCGAGGCCCGGATCCGGCGACTCGTCGACGCCAATATCATCGGCATCATTGTGTGGAACGCAGAGGGCGACATCCTTGAGGCCAATGAGGCATTCCTGCGCATGGTGGGATATGACCGCGAGGATCTTGTTTCAGGTCGTCTGCCCTGGCGAGACCTGACCCCAGTGGAGTGGCGCGAAAGCAGCGAACGGGCTCTCGCGCAGATCGGGCACCAGGGAGACATTCAGCCGACCGAAAAAGAATACTTCAGGAAGGATGGCAGTCGTGTGCCCGTCCTGGTCGGCCGCGCGGCATTCGACGGCAGTGGGAAGGAAGGCGTCGCGTTCGTGATCGATCTGACGGTGCTCAAGGAGGCGGAGCGCCGCCTGCGCGAGTCCTATGAGATGCTGCGGGAACTCACGTCACATCGCGAAATGGCTCGCGAGGAAGAGCGCAAGCACATCGCGCGTGAAATGCACGACGAACTTGGACAGCACCTCACCGCGCTTCGCCTGCAGGCGTCGGCATTACGTATGCGACTGGGCAACGATCGCCCGGAACTGGTCGAGCAGACGCAGGCGCTGATTGCGCTGGTGGACAAAACCATGCAGGTCGTCAGGGGCGTCATCGCGGCGCTGCGCCCTGCGGCACTCGACACCGGCATTGCAGCGGGGCTCGAGTGGCTTGCGGCCGAGTTCAACCGAAACGGTCGCACGGTATGCCGCCTGCACTTGCCCGACGAGAATATCGTCGTGAGCGAGCCCTGCGCTGTCGTGCTGTTCCGCCTCGTTCAGGAAGCGCTGACCAATGTCGCCCGCCACGCAGCGGCGCCCCATGTGGTCATCATGCTGGAGCGGACAGGGGACTGCTGCCTGCTCGAAGTGCGCGACGACGGTCGAGGATTCGATGTTCAGCCGGCCAAAAAGGGTTCATTCGGACTCGCGGGCATGGAAGAACGCGTTCTGATGCTGGGCGGTCAGATCAACGTTATCAGTTCGCCGGGAGCCGGCACGACAATCAAGGTGAAACTTCCGGACCATCCGGCCTCATCGACATAGCCGTGGCATCGTGGACGCGTATTCGACATGCACCCTTCCACGACCGACAACCCGGAGCGGCCATGTCTACACGGTCGCACGGGCACTCCCCCCGCACGCACGCCGTCGTGCCCGGGCGCGCGAGTCGCCCGTCTCGGACATCGCCGGTATCAGGCCAACGGCAAAGTCGTCTTGATCGAAGTGTCGGCCGCAACCGATTAGTCGAACCCGAATCCGGCCGCGCAGACGATCCTGCTGCAATCGCGTACCCGCGCGCTGCCCCCGGTCGCAGCGAACCTGTGGACAATCAAGGCGCCCGCTCGGTACGGTGGAGGGAGGCAAGGCCTGGTTTTCGCGAAATTGCTTTGCTTTCCACGAAGTATGCACTGCAAAACGCAAGCTCGCAATTTTCGGCGATAATTCGCGCTTCGCGGTTTGCAATCTGGACGACGCAGTTTTCTCCCACTGCTCACGCACCGATGCAAGCCACTGGCGTTGTCTGCGTGTGAGATAGAACGGCCAGAGATCCCGCCTGTCCCCGTTGGGCTGTTGTCGAAAGCGAAAGGCCACCTCGCATCTCTTCGTCATGTGTTCCCGTCCCGCCATTGGCAATGAGGGGTTTGTGCGACCGGGACCCTCGTCAGAGTAGCCGACAGACCACGTTCGCCTTTAGTCCCGCATCGGCTATCCTTTCTGCCACGCCGGACATTTGTTATTCCTTTCGGTTCTATTGCAATAGCAGAGGCTGGTATGCTGCGGGACCTTACCGAATGCTGTGAACGACAATGAAAGCCCTGAGTCCGGCGGTAGCCAAAGTGCTGCAGCGGTTGCACTATCCGCTCGAGATAATGTTGGTGTGCGTGCGTTGGTACGTGGCCTACCCGCTGAGCTTGCGCAATCTTCAGGAGATGAGGGCCGAGCGCGGGATCGCGGTCGATCATTCGACCGTGCACCGGCGGTGCCATCAAGCTTCTGCCGGTACTTGAAAAGGCGTTCCGCCGCTGCAAGCGCCCGGTCGGCAAGAGCTGGCGGGTGGACGAGACGTACGCCAAGGTGCGTGGCCAGTGGAAATACCTTTATCGCGCTGGGGACAAGGCCGGAAAGACGGTGGATTTCCTGCTTCGAGCCCATCGTGACAAGGCTGCCGCCCGTCGCTATTTCGAGAAAGCCATCGACCAGAACGGCGAGCCGGAGACGATCACTATGGATAAGAGCGGCGCCAATCTGGATGCCCTGCACGCCATCAACGCCGAACGGGAAGCGCCCATCCAGATCCGCCAGATCAAATACCTGAACAACGTTGTCCGAACTTATCGCGACAGAGCCTTGGCGCCTACCGCCGCATGCCTCCTGTCGAACTTCGTCCGGCGTGTCAACGTGCTCTTTTCACGTGGTGAATTGCGAGGTATGAGCCATGGACCGCGATCTGGAGGAGTTCTGTGACGCCTGCAGTCTCATGGGCTCCGCACGACGCTCTTTCGGGGGCCTGGCGGCCAATGAGTCGGACAACAATGAGCCGGACAATTCCGCAGACATCCGCATGCTTGCGAGAGCACTCAACGAGGCCACGTACCGGTAGCTCACGTAACAGGTAGTCCTGCCTATGGCACAGGGATATGTTGACGCCTCGCGTGTAGTTGAGCGGCACGTACCGAGCGAGAGGTACTTAATTCTTCAATCAATCTTTTTTCAAACTTCGTCGGCCGCCTGCGTAAGCGCGTTTGGAAATCTGGTTGCATGGATAGCGCGTTGAACATCGCGTACACGCGGGAGCAGAAGCACCGTCACACCGTCTACGGACGCAAGACTAAGGGTATCGGCCAACTCAGTGTGCCAAGTGGTTGGTCGTATTGCCGAAGCTCGTGCAGTTCGTGTTGACGGGCCTATTCGTTGCGTAGATAGCGTACCTTGAAGAAGAGATGTGCACTTCTGGGCGGGTGGTTGAGCAACCGGGAGACAGGCCTACTGCGCCCGACCGAGTGGCACATCGAGCGTTATTTTGACCCGCTCCATCGCGACAAAGGTACGGAAGCTTCGAACGTTGCCCTCCGCGAAGAACAGCGCCCGCGTTAGGGCCGTGTACTCCGCCATGTCCCGCGTGCAGAAAATCAGGATGAAGTCGACGTCGCCGGTCACGTAATAGCACTGCTGGACTTGCTCGCAGGCATCGAACCGTGCCTTCATCGCATCGAGCAACTCTATCGCCTCACTCTCCGCGGAAACGTGAGTGATTATCGTGACCCGGGAACCGAGCGCATCGGGATTCAGTAAGCTGCGGTCCGCAGCAATAACGCCAGCACTTCTAAGCTTCTGGAGCCTTCGCGCCACGGACGGGACGGACAGGTTCACTTCATGCCCGATCTCACGATGGGGCAGCTGATTGTTCCGTTGCACGATTGCGAGGATCCGCAAATCGAAAGCGTCTAGCTCGACATCTCGAAGATTCGACATGAGAATTTTTCTCGAAACGTGGGCGCAAAAGAATAAATACTAACGGTTTACTCGCAATAAACTGTTCATGTCAAGTGCTTTCGGTCACCGCTGCTAGAGCAGCTGACGGCTGGGGACTTCGGCACCCTCCCACCCCGTTTCGTATTCCCACCGAAGATCATGAAAACCAGACAACTTTTCAACACGTTGATGGCGGTCTCAATTGGCGCATCTGCATCGGCGGCCGACGCGGACGTTACCGTCAAAATTGGCCAAATTTCGCCTCTGACTGGCGAGCTCGCACACATCGGAAAGGATGACGAGAACGGAGTGCGGCTTGCAATCGAGGACTTGAATACCAGGAAGCTGAAAATCGCCGGCCACTCGATCACCTTCGAGCTAGATTCGCAAGATGACGCCGCCGACCCGAAGACCGCAGTGACGGTCGCGCAGAAGCTAGTAGACGACCGTGTTGCCGGCGTCGTGGGGCATGCCAACTCCGGCACATCGATTCCCGCTTCGAGGATTTACGCAGGCGCTGGAATTCCGATGATTACCGAATCGGCTACTAATCCATTGCTGACCCAGCAAGGACTCAAGTCGGTGTTTCGAATGGTCGCAAACGATGTCCGCCAAGGCTCGGTCATCGGAACTTATCTGGTACGAGACCTGAAAGCTCCCAGGGTTGCAATCGTGGACGACCGTACAGCGTACGGCCAGGGCCTCGCTGACCAGATTGAGAAGGCGGTGCAGTCCGCCGGCGGTACCGTCGTCGACCGCGAATTCGGGACCGACAAGACAACCAACTGGATGGCGGTTCTCACGACGATCAAAAATCGCAGACCTGATGCCGTTGCTTTCACGGGTGGCGACACGCAGGCGGCCGCCTTTATACAACAAATGCGTCGACTCGGAATGAAGGTCAAGTTCATTGCCGGCGACGAAGCGTGCACGCCGCAGTTCATTGCCCTCGGCGGCTCATCAATGACCAACGATATGTATTGCACACTCGCCGGCGTACCGCCTTCTCAGATGCCACAAGGCCCGGCATTCTTCAAACGGTTCGAACAAAGGTTCAAGACGCCGGTTCAGCTTTACGCTCCCTATGCATACGACGCAGTCATGACCATGGCAGCCGCTATGCAAGCAGCCAACTCTACCGACCCGAAAGTTTACCTGGCGCAATTGCGGTCGGTGAAGGTTGACGGGGTGACGGGCCCCATTCAGTTCGATGAAGCAGGTGACATCCGCAACGGTGCAATCACGGTACGGCAGTTTGACAACAACGTCTGGAACGACAAGTCGGTAGTCCGCTAACCCGAACGCGCAGTTGGGTGCGGCGGTGCCATAATGCCTGCAGCACCCCATGCGAGAAATTTTCTCGATTTGTGCCGAATTTTAGATCCCAAATAAACAAAGCATTGCAATATTATTCCTGCTGTTCCTCCGAGCCAGCACTTGGACTTTGGCAATAGAAATACGGCACATCGGATGCCTCCCTGGAGCTCTTCTCAATGTTGACTGCAAATTCCCGCGCGTCCAAAGGGCCGTACCCAGATGAACTCAAAAGCATTCTGAACATTCGGGCAGCAGACGAAAGCGGCGCCTGGCTAGCCGATTGGGACCAGATCTCTCGTTCAGCGACGCCGCTCTGGGACCTCCCGGACGCCGCGGCAGCATTGGGCGTCGCACGTATCAGCCTGAAGGACGAAGGCTTCCGCTCGCCGCTTGGCAGCTTCAAAGCGTTAGGCGCGCCCATCGCACTCGTGCGGTTGATTCTTCGGCACTGGCACACTCATAGCCTGAATCCGGCCGGCCTTCTTCGCGGGCAATATGCCGGGATGTTTTCGAACCTGACTGTTATCAGCGCCACCGATGGTAATCACGGAAAGTCATTGGCAGCCGCCGCACGCGACATCGGTTGTCGGTGTGTCATCGTCCTTCACGCCAACGTCAGCGTAGAACGGGAGCAGGCCATCGCTTTGTACGGCGCGAAGATTATTCGCATCGCGGGTAGCTACGATGAATCGGTTGAGCATGCGGCAGCACTGGCGGCCCAAAATGGTTGGCACGTTGTCTCAGACACGTCCTACGAAGGCTACGAAGCGATTCCTCGGGATGTGATGCAGGGATATGGCGTGATTGCCGCTGAAACAATACGGCAGCTCGGCAGTTCCACCCTTTCGCAACCAATCACCCACGTATTCCTGCAAGGAGGCGTCGGTGGTCTCGCAGCAGGCGTCGCGAGTTATCTCTGGGAGCACGCCGAAGCGCGGCGGCCCCGATTCGTTGTCGTCGAGCCTCAGCAGGCAGACTGTCTTTATCAAAGCGCCATCGCAGGCTACGCCACGAAAGCGACTGGCTCCGTTGATTCGGTCATGGCCGGCCTCGCCTGCGGAGAGACATCCCCCTTGGCCTGGAAAATTCTCGATCGGTGCGTCGACCATTTCATGACCATCAGTGACGATGACGCGGTGGCAGCAATGCGTTCACTTGCCGCTGGCAGCGACCGTGACGCTCCTTTAGTGGTTGGAGAGTCCGGTGCCGCGGGATTCGCGGGCCTAAGCGTGCTCATGCAAAACCCGTCCCTTGCCCAGCAGGTAGGACTTGGACCCGACTCACACGTGCTGGCCATCAATACCGAGGGTGCCACGGCGCCCGCAGTGTATCGAGACCTCGTTGGCGAGTCGGCGGAAGCCGTTCTTGCGCGCCAGAGCGAGTGGCAAAAATCGCTCGAGCACTGACATCCAATCACCGCCTCAAATCGAGGACCGCACCATGGAAATGTCCCTACAAGAGCGCCTGAAGAACTGGCGACATCAGTTCCACAAGAATCCCGAAACAGGCTTCGAAGAAGCACAGACATCGGACTACGTTGCCAGTGTTCTGAAGACACTCGGCCTCGAGGTTCATCGCAACATTGGCGGAACCGGGATGGTCGCCAACTTGAAGATTGGCAACGGGAAACGGGTTATCGGCCTTCGCGCCGAAATGGATGCGCTAAACATCACCGAGAATGCGCCCGGCAGACCTTACGCATCGTGTATTCCGGGGAAAATGCACGCATGCGGTCACGACGGACACATGGCGATGATTCTCGGCGCAGCGCAACTTCTCGCGGAGCGAAAAGACTTTGACGGCATGGTTCGCTTCATTTTCCAGCCCGCCGAAGAACACGGACGTGGCGCGAAAGCGATGATGCAAGAAGGGTTGTTCGAACGGTTTCCTGTCGACGCCATTTTCGGCGCGCACAACATGCCCGGGATGCCCGCAGGCAGCTTCGCAACACGTCCGAACGGCATTATGGCCAGCGAAGACAACTTCGTCATTCACATCAAGGCAAGAGGCACGCACGCAGCACGGCCTCATATGGGCGTCGACCCCATTGTCATTGCCTCGCAAATTGTGCTCGGTCTCCAGACGATTATTTCGCGCAATTTGGACCCAAGCCTGTCCGCAGTCATCTCGTGTACTGAGATAGTTACGGACGGTCTTAGAAACGTCATTCCTTCGAATGTCATCATCAAAGGCGACACGCGCAGCTACGCCCCAGAAGTGCAGAAGCTGCTGATGATCCGGATGAGGGAAGTCAGTGAGGGCATCTGCCGTACACACAGAGCCGAGTGCGACTTCCAGTACACGCATGAGTTCGTCCCGACCGTGAATACACCAGAGCTTGTTGATGTAGCGGTTTCAGCCGCTTCGCATGTCGTGGGCGCGGAGAATGTGGACGCCAACGTTCAGCCTATGATGATCTCGGAGGACTTCGGTGCGTTTCTGCAGGTTGTACCGGGAAATTTCATCTTCATCGGCAACGGAACGGAGCCCCAAAACGGCGGCGTTCCTCTGCACAACGCTACCTACGATTTCAACGACGACATACTGTCAGTCGGATCGCGATACTTTGCTGAGATTGCGCGACGGCAATTGCCGGCACGCTGACAGCTCGCCACGCGCGGTGGCCGCTAAACACATGTTAGCGGCCACACGTTGGGACGTGTCTCGAAGGGCCGAATCCGCAGTCGTCAAGCGCCTCTCGCTTCGAGGGGAATAGCGCCATTCGCAGGCGGTCACCGCAGGTCGCCGCCAGGGCCGCCGATAATCGTCTGGATCGCCGGCTGAGTTGTGCCGCTAAAGGCGCCTAGGAGGAACCGCCAAATTTTACCGCGATGGACCCGGCGCCTCCCACCGGGAGACACTAACGCACTCACCCAGACGTGCGGAGGTTCACCATGGAAATCGACGTTCTCGGCATTGATCTAGCGAAACAGATCTTCCAGCTCCATGGCGCTGATCGTCGCCGTCGTGTTGTGCATCGGTCGAAGGTCTCGCGCAGCTCGTTCTTCGAAGCCGTACGCGCCTTGAACCCGAAGTTGGTCGTCATGGAAGCATGCAGCACGGCCCACCACTGGGGGAGGTGTTTCCAGTCGATCGGTATCGAAGGTAAGCGGCTCACGGCGGCCGTCGTAGACGGCTGCAGGGACCGGCATCAAAGTGATGTCCATCATTTTCGAAGTGATGGACACCACTTTGTCAGAGCCAACACAGAGGCCCGGCAGCCGGAAAG
>NZ_JBFRCN010000105.1:0-12309 GCF_040965835.1 Paraburkholderia sp. BR10872 | reverse complement strand
GGGCCGCGGGCTGCGCGAGCCAGGTGGGATACCAGAACGAGCGGATCTCGCGCTTTGCCTGGTAGCGCGAGCCCGCGCCACCGTCGAAGCCGTCATACGACGGGGCCTGCAGAAACAGCGTTTTCATGCGATGAGTGCTCCGGGTACCCGTACTGTGCCGGGTGATGATTGGGGTGACAATTCGGTAAAAAAGCGCGCTAGCGCGGTATCAAAGCGACGCCTCAGCGAGCGTCCGATCCTTCGACGGCAGGCCGCCGCGTGCTCGCGGGCCTGGCCATGGCGGAAGGCGCTGCGGCCTCGGGATTGGCGACGCTCACGCGCACGCCGCGCCAGATCACGTGCGAGCCGAACGCGGCGGAAAGCCACTGCAGCGCCAGCAGCACGTCGCGCAGCGGCACGAGCGGCAAATCGCGCCAGAACCCTCGCCAGCTTCCGCTCGCTCGCGCGTGCAGTATCAAACGCGCAATGATACCCGCCATCGTGGCCGTGGCGAGTCCGGCCAGCGCCGCGCGCGTCGTCGCGCACGCGCCGATGCCCGCGCCGGCCGCGAGCAGGCCGTAGAACAGCGCGCCCAGCACGAGCCACGGCGTGGGAAACGTGATGAACAGCGAAGCGAAGCCCGCCGGATTCACCGAGCGGATGGTGCGCAGCCAGCGCGTCTCGCGCAGCCAGAGCGAGCCGAAGGTCGGCTCGATCACGTCGGTGGCGACCACGACGGGCGCCAGCACCGTGGCGAGGCCGTGATCGCGCGCATAGCGGGCGAGCAGATAGTCGTCGGCGAGGCAGTCCTTGAGCGCGGCGAAACCGCCGATGCGCTCCAGCGTCGCACGGGAAAGCGCGAGCGTCGCGCCAAAACCGAACGCGCGCGAGCCCGTGGAATGCGCCACGCGCACCGAAGGCGCGAACCACTCGTTGATGAAGAGCGCGCCCACGCGGGGCCAGAAACCGCCGATGCTGCGGGCGCTGTAGAGACAGGTCACGACGCCCACGTCCGGGTCGGCGAGCGGCGCGGTGACGATCTCCAGATAGTCGGGCTCGACGGCGATATCGCTGTCGGCCACGACGATCGCGTCGTAGCGCGCGCGCGCCGCCAGATTGATGAGGTTGCTCACCTTGAGATTACTGCCGTGCACACGCGGGTCGATCACGAGTTCGATGTCGTGGCCGGGATACGCCGCCTGCAACCGGCGCACCACGGCAATGGCCGGGTCCGCCGGCGACGACACGCCGAACAGCAACTGAAAACGCGGATGCCGCTGCTCGCAGAAGGTCGCGAGATTCTCGTAGAGGCGTGGCTCGGCGCCGCACAAGGGCTTGAGCACGCTCACAGGCTGCGGTTGCGCCCGGCGCGCACGACGCGCGGCTTCGCGCACGAGCGCGGCCGAACCGAGGCGCGGCATCGTCAGCGCGGCAACGAGGCCGTAGAAAGCGGCCACGCCGCACAGCACGACCACGACCCAGACGAGCACGGGCCAGGCCGCCGGGATGGCGAAAACCTGCGCCACCGTCATGACGCGCCGCCTTGCCGGGTCACGTGGGCCAAGCCGCGCTCGCCGCGGGCTGCGCGCAAGGGGAGAAGCTCCTGCGGTGCCCCGACCGGAATTCGCGTTTCACCACGTACCATTTCCCTGCCCTGAAAATCCAGAAATAAGCCGCGCATCTTAGCCGCATTACGTATTTGAAGCGGGAAACCAGACAATGGATGCCGGTTTGCAGGATGCGAGGCAATTGAACAAACAACGAAGGGAGATAAACCATCGTATGAAACATTGGACATGGTCGATCCCCGATTCGACGCCGAAAATTGTATCAGCAAGCTCCGTCAGTTGCTTCCGACGGACGCGGGAAAATGCGTTGCCAAAGTTGTAAAAGCGTAACTATTTCAGCGATTAAACGGCTGCCTTCCAGCGCTTTTCCGACCCGAAAAAATTCGGTAAGCATCTAGAAATGGTTCTTTAATAATTCTGAATTGAAAGCGCGGCTTTTGCATTGAAACAGGAGTAGTTCTCGTTAATATTCAAATTGACTGGGCGTAAAGGCAATCAGCCATTTCTGAACCCACGCCGCCTGCATGGGTTCCCGAAGGCCGCCAGCACGAACGAAAGTGGTTTGGCACAATGGCCGCACCTTGCGACTGCCTTGCGGCCTCGCGTCGGGCACCCGGCGCACAGCACGCGCGTCGCGCCCCTCATACAGGCCCCACGCTAGCCCATGACCCTCTTCTCCGTACTCGACCTCTCGCCCATCCCGGCAGGCTCCCATGCCGGCGCCGCGCTGCACAACACCCTCGATCTCGCCCGGCACGCCGAGCGCCTCGGCTACCACCGCTTCTGGCTGGCCGAACATCACAACATGACGGGTATCGCCAGCGCGGCGACTTCGGTGGTGATCGGCTACGTGGCGGGCGGCACGCAGACCATCCGCGTGGGCTCGGGCGGGATCATGCTGCCAAACCACGCGCCGCTCGTGATTGCCGAGCAGTTCGGCACGCTCGAAGCGCTCTACCCCGGCCGCATCGACCTCGGCCTCGGGCGCGCGCCCGGCACCGACCAGACCACGGCGCGCGCGCTGCGCCGCGACCTGCAGGGCAGCGCCGACAGCTTCCCCGACGACGTGGCCGAACTGCAGCGCTATTTCGCGGCGCCCGTCGAAGGCCAGCGCGTACGCGCGGTGCCCGGCGCGGGTTTGAACGTGCCGCTCTACATCCTCGGCTCGAGCCTCTATGGCGCCCAGCTCGCGGCGGCCATGGGTCTGCCGTTCGCGTTCGCCTCGCACTTCGCGCCCGACCATCTGCTCACGGCACTGCGTCTGTACCGCTCGCAGTTCCGTCCGTCGGCGGTGCTCGCGAGGCCCCATGCGATGGTCGGCGTGAACGTGTTCGGCGCGCCCACCAACGAAGAAGCGCGCTTTCTCTTCACCTCGCTGCAACAGCAGTTCGTGAATCTGCGGCGCGGTACGCCGGGGCAGTTGCCGCCGCCGGTCGAGCAGATCGCGGCAAACGAGTTCGAACTCGCCGGCGTGTCGCACTCGCTCGCCTGCTCCGTGGTGGGCGACCAGGAAACCGTGCGTGCGGGCCTCGCCTCGGTGATCGAGCAGACCGGCGCGGACGAGCTCATCGTCACCGCGCAGATCTACGACCACGCGGCGCGTCTGCGTTCGTTCGAGATGGCGGCGCAGGCGCGCGATGAATTGAAGGAAGCCGCCGCGGGACGGTAACCGCGCCCGCGTGCGAACGCCCCCTTAGTGCGAGGCGTTCAATGCGTCGAGGCCTTTGAGCAGCGCGGCATGAAACGCCCGCGGATCCTGCATCTGCGGCGCGTGCCCGAGATCGGCGAATTCCACCAGCGTCGCGTGGGGAATGGCGCGCTGCGCGGCTTTGGCCAGCACCGGATAGTGCCCGAGCTGCGCGCGCACCTCGGGCGGCGCGAGATCCTTGCCGATGGCGGTCGTGTCCTTGTCGCCGATGAGCAGGAGCGTCGGCACCTGCAACTGCCCGAACTCATAGATCACCGGCTGCGTGTAGATCATGTCGTAGAGCAGCGCTGAGTCCCACGCCACCTGCGTCTTGCCCGGCCCGCGATACATGCCCGCCAGCATCTGCACCCACGGCTCGTAGGCCGGCCGCCACTGGCCCGCGTAATAGGTGGCCTGCTCGTAGCGGCGAATACCGTCAGCGCTCGTCTTGAGCTCGCGCGCGTACCAGTCGTCGACCGAAATCGACGGCACGCCCTTGGCCTTCCAGTCTTCCAGCCCGATCGGGTTCACGAGCACGAGCTGCTCCGTTTCGCCCGGATACATGAGCGCGTAGCGCACCGCCAGCATGCCGCCCGTCGAATGGCCGACGATCGTCGCATCGTGCACGCCGAGCGCCGCGAGCAGCGCATGCGTGTTGCGCGCGAGCTGCTGAAAGCTGAACTGATACGAGGCGGGCTTGCTCGATTTGCAAAAGCCGATCTGGTCCGGCGCGATCACGCGGTAGCCCGTGGCGTGCAACTCGCGGATGGTGGCGTCCCACGTCGCCGAGCAAAAGTTCTTGCCATGCAGCAGGACCACGGTGCGTCCGTTCGGTTTCGCGGGCTGCACGTCCATGTACGCCATGTGCAGCGTCTGCCCCTGCGAAACGAACGCAAAGTCATGCACGGGATGCGGATACTCGAAGCCCTGCAGCTCGGCACCATACGCGGGGCCGTCGGGCGTCTCGATCGCGGCTTGCGGTGACGACGCCGACGACGGCGCGGCATCGCTCGCCTCAGGGTCGGCAGCGAGGGCGACGTGACAGAGCGCGGCCGCACTCAGCGCGGCAACGAAGGGAGCGAAGGCAGCAAAGCGGGCAAGCGTGTGGTTCAGGATGGCTCTCATCGACGGGAGATCGGGCGAAAGGTCGGACAGAAGAACAGGACGGCGAGATGGCGCCGGTACAGCCAGCGATTCTAGCGGCCCCGCCCCGCTCATGCCGGCTTTCTCGTCCAGCGCGTCTGTAGGGCATGCGGTTTGCTGCTCATCAGCGCCTCGCACGACTGCGGCGCGCATCTCCGGCACCGGGCACCGGCAATTCGCGCTACGCTGCATTCGGTGCTAGAACAGTCAATACAGGACGCACGAGACGTCCGCGACGCGAGAGACGCACGCGTGTTGCACCGCGAGACGCGCCGCATCAGGGACGCGACAAGCACGCGAAAGAAGGACCGCACCGGCCCGGGCACGACGAGGCGGGCCGCGGCGGCCGTACCGGGGGGCACAACAAGGAGACGACCATGGAAACCCCGGCAAGCCTCAACGATCTGCAACGCACCACCCTCGCCATCGTGCTCGCTGGCGGCCGCGGCACGCGCCTCGGGCCGCTCACCAACAAGCGCGTGAAGCCGGCCGTGTACTTCGGCGGCAAGTACCGCATCATCGATTTCGCCCTCTCGAACTGCCTGAATTCGGGCATCCGCCGCATTGCGGTCGTCACGCAGTACAAGGCGCACTCGCTCCTGCGCCATCTGCAACGCGGGTGGGGCTTCCTGCGCGGCGAATTCAACGAGTTCCTCGATCTGTGGCCCGCGCAGCAGCGTGTGGAAGGCGCGCACTGGTATCGGGGCACCGCCGACGCCGTCTACCAGAACATCGACATCATTCGTTCGATCAGGCCGAAATACGTGGTGGTGCTGGCCGGCGACCACATCTACAAGATGGACTACACGCGCATGATCGCCGACCATGCCGCAAGCGGCGCCGACTGCACGGTGGGCTGCATCGAAGTGCCGCGCATGGAAGCGCGCGCGTTCGGCGTGATGGCCGTGGATGAGTCGCGCCGCGTGACCGGCTTCGTCGAAAAGCCCGAGGATCCGCCCGCCATGCCAGGCCGCCCCGACATCGCGCTCGCGAGCATGGGCATCTATGTGTTCGACACGAACTATCTCGTCAAACTGCTCGAAGAGAACATCGCGCGCTCGGCCACCGACCACGACTTCGGCAAGGACATCATTCCGCGCGTGGTGAGCGACGGCCATGCGATCGCACATCCGTTCAGCATGTCCTGCGTGTCGTCGGACCCGGCCGCCGAACCCTACTGGCGCGACGTGGGCACGGTCGACGCCTACTGGTCCGCCAACCTCGACCTCGCCTCGACCATCCCCGCGCTCGATCTCTACGACCGCAACTGGCCGATCTGGACCTACCAGGAACAGTTGCCGCCCGCCAAGTTCGTGCGCGACCTCAACGGCCTGCAGGGCTCGGGCACCAACCTGATCGTGTGTGGCGGCAGTGTGATCTCGGGTTCGCAGATCTCGCGCTCGGTGCTCTCGTCGAATGTCGTCGTGCAGTCGTTCTGCAACATTGCCGAGGCAGTCTTGTTGCCACAGGTGACGGTGGGCACGAGTTGCCGGCTGCGCAAGGTCGTCGTGGACCGCGGCTGCACGGTTCCCAACGGCACCGTGATCGGCGAAGACGCTGCGAGCGACGCCGAGCGGTTTTATCGCACCGAGAGCGGCGTCGTGCTGGTCACGAGCGAGGCGCTGGCGAAACTGCCTGGCTAGTCCATGCGCCCCGCGAAGCCGATCCGCGAGACCGGCTTCGCTCACGGGCGCGCCAATCCGCAAACAACCCGCAAGCAACCCGAGCACCGAGAGGACTGACTCCCGATGACCATTCGCGTCCTGCACGTAGCCAGCGAGCTGTATCCGCTCCTGAAGACCGGCGGCCTCGCCGACGTTACCGCCGCCCTGCCCGCCGCGCTGATCGAACAAGGCGCCGACGCCCGCCTGCTTCTGCCGGGCTTCGCCCCCGTGGCGGCCGGCCTCGAGGACCTGCGCCCCGTCGCGCGCCTTACGCGCACGTTCGGCGCGCCCGAGGCGACGCTCGAACTCGGGCGTCTGCCCGGCAGCGAGCTGGCCGTCTACATGATCCGCGCCGATGCGTTCTACGCGCGCCCCGGCAACCCCTACCTCGACGCCGAGCACGTGCCCTACGGCGACAACGCGCAACGTTTCGCGCTGCTCGGCTGGACCGCCGCGCAACTCGCGCTGCACCTCGATGCCGACTGGGCGCCCGCGATCGTGCAGGCGCACGACTGGCATGCGGGACTCGCGCCGGCCTACCTGCGCGCGGCGGCGCGCGAGCGCGGCACGAGCTTGGCGCCCGGCGGCGCGCGCTCGATCTTCACGATTCACAACCTCGCGTATCAGGGCATCTTCCCCGCGCAGCAGTTCGACACGCTCGGCCTGCCGCGCGACTTCTTCGACATGCATGGCGTGGAGTTCTACGGCCAGCTTTCATTTCTGAAAGCCGGCCTCTATTTCGCCGACAAGATCACGACCGTGAGCCCGACCTACGCACGCGAGATTCAGACGGTCGCCCAGGGCGGCGGCCTCGAGGCGCTGCTGCGCGGACGCACGCACGACCTCGTCGGCATTCTCAATGGCGTGGACTACGCCGTCTGGAATCCGTCGAGCGACGCGGCCATCGCCACGCGCTATTCGGCCACACGCCAGAGCGGCAAGATGCGCTGCAAGGCGGCGCTGCAGACGCGCATGAAGCTCGCGCAGAAGCACGACGCCCCGGTGTTCGGCGTGGTGAGCCGGCTCACCGAGCAAAAGGGCCTCGACCTGCTGCTCGCGGCGCTGCCCGAGATCGTCGCGCGCGGCGGGCAGCTCGTCGTGCTCGGCACCGGCGACCCTAGCCTCGAACAGGGCTATACGCGCGCCGCGCACCAGCATCCCGAATCGGTGGCCGTGGAGCTGGGCTTCGACGAGACGCTCGCGCACGAGATCGTCGCGGGCGCCGACGTGATGATGGTCCCCTCGCGCTTCGAGCCGTGCGGGCTCACGCAGCTCTATGCGCTCGCTTATGGCGCGCTGCCGCTCGTGCACCGTGTGGGCGGACTCGCCGATACGGTGGTCGATGCCTCGCTGGAGAATCTCGCCGATGGTCTCGCCACCGGCTTCGTGTTCGAGCGCTTCGAGCCCGACGCGCTCACGGCCGCGATCCGCCGCGCCTTCGCGCTCTACGGGCGCAGCCGCGACTGGCGCGAGACGCGCTCGCGTGCAATGCAGCAGGACTTCGGCTGGGCCGCGTCGGCGCAACGCTACATGGCGCTCTATCGCGAGCTGGCCGGTCAACACGTCGTGGCCTAGCGCCCGCCCGGACGCATTGCAGCCGCTGGCAGCGAGCACGCGCGCAACACCGCGCCCACGCATCCATCGACTGGGCGCAGCGAATTCGGTTATCGTTGCTGCACCTGCGCAAAGGCGCGCTGCTCGAAGCGCCGCAAGCGATAACGAAATCTGGACCGGCCATGAAAAACGTTTTGAGCATCCAGTCGCACGTCGTGTTCGGTCACGCGGGCAACAGCGCCGCGGTGTTTCCCATGCGCCGCCTGGGCGTCAATGTCTGGCCGCTCAACACGGTGCAGTTCTCGAATCACACGCAATACGGCCACTGGACCGGCGCCGCCATCGGCTCGGACGAGGTCGTGGATCTCGTCGAAGGCATCGGCGCGATCGGCGTGCTGCCGCGCTGCGATGCGGTGCTCTCTGGCTACCTCGGCGCCCCCGAGCAGGCCCAGGCCGTGATCGACGTGGTGCGCGCCGTCAAGGCCGCCAACCCGCAGGCGCGCTACTTTTGCGACCCGGTGATGGGCACGCTCAACGCCGAGAACGGCTGCCGCGTCGAGCCCGGCATTCAGGAGTTCCTCGTGCGCAACATGCCCGAGGTCGCCGACGCGATGATCCCCAATCACATCGAGCTGCAACGACTCGTGGGCCGCGAGATCGAGACCGCGGAAGAAGGTGTGCTCGCGTGCCGCGAACTGCTGCGCCGCGGCCCGAAGCTGGTCCTCGTGAAGCATCTGCTCGACCGCAACAGCCCTGCCGACCGCTTCAACATGCTCGTCGTGACCGAGCATGAAGCATGGCTCGGCCAGCGCCCGCTCTACCCGTTCGCGCGCCAGCCGGTGGGCGTGGGCGACGTGACGAGCGCGGTGTTCGTCGCGCGCCTGATGCTCGGCGACTCGCTGCGCCGCGCGTTCGAACACACGCTCGCGGCCGTGAACGCCGTAGTGAAGGCGACTTACGACGCAGGCCGTTACGAGCTGGAGATCGTCGCGGCGCAAGACCAGATCGCGCGCCCGCGCGAATGGTTCGACGCCTGGGCGGTGGAAGCCGCCTAAACTGAAGCGGTGCGCGCGCGGCCTATAATGCCGTCCGCATGACTCGCGGCGGCCAGACACAGTGCACGGCCGCGGCGCCCACCGTCTTTAGAGAATGACCGATGTCCGATTCAATCCGTAGCGAGCAGGAAGAGTATTTCGAGCAGCTTTGCCTTGCCGTCGACGCCGGCGAGACCCACGAGCAGGAAGCCATCGAATACTTCGAGGAACACAGCCACGAAAGCGGTTTCGACGCCGCCGTGTGGCTCGACATCGCGCTTTACCATGCACCCGACGTCGCGCGCGGCATCATCGACTTCGTCGACGAGAGCGAGCGCGAACGCAGCGACATCGCCCAGACCGTTGCCGACACGCTCGACATCTCGTACGGCGACGACGAATGCGCACGCTTCGAAGCGACGATTCGCTTCGCGCTCGCCAATGGCATTCCCGTCGATCTCGACGTGGTGCTCGACGGCTGCAACCGCGCGCTCGACGACCTCGAAGCATGGGCGAGCGCCGACACCATGGCGCCGCTCGTGCGCCTGCGCGACGCGCTCTTCGAACTGCAAAGGGGCGAGTAGCCCGAGCGCGCGGCACGGCGTGAGCGGCTGACCTGGCAGCCTGATATATTGCTCGCCATCCGCCGCCTCGCGAAGGCGCGCGCCCGGCCGGCGCACATGGGGAGCTGGCTGAGACCCCCACGAGACACCCCACCCACGCGCGCAGCCGTCGCACAGCCCGTTCCGGCAAGCCGCAGTCGCAAACAGCAAGACGCAAGACCCGAACACGAGACGCCCCGTCTACGCGCCACGCCGGCGCGCGGCGCGGCGTACCCGGACAAAACGCACACAAGAACACCGCGCCGCTGTCGCGCAAGGAGTCACCATGAGTCTCGCTGCCGCGCCTGCAACCGCTGGCGCCTGCGCATTCGCCACGCCCTACCGGGCGTGCCGCAGGCTTGCGGCTGGGCTCCTGATCGGCGCGCTGGCCACCATCGGCACGCTCGGCGCGAGCCGCAGCGCTCTGGCCGCCGGCCCGCTCGACGTGCGCATCGGCTTCGTCTCGCCGCTCTCGGGCGACTCCGCCGACTACGGCCGCGATCTGCAAAACGGCGTGCAGCTCGCCCTCGACGAGGCGAACGCGCAAAACCTCAAGATCGGCGAGCAGGCGGCGCACTTCGAACTCGTGCCCATCGACGATCGCAGCGACCCACGCCTCGGCGTGCAGGCCGCCGCGACGCTGGCGAATCAGGGAGTGAACGCCGTGGTCGGCCACTTCAACTCGGGCTCGGCCATTCCGGCCTCGCGCATCTACGAGAGCGCGGGCATCCCGATGATCAGCCCCGCGGCCACCAATCCCGTCATCACGTCGCAAGGCTTCGCGAACACCTTCATGGTGATTGCAAACGACGCGCAGAACGCCGGCATCGCAGGCGCCTGGGCCGTGGACGTGATGAAGGCCAAACGCGTGGCCATCATCGACGATCGCACCGCCTTCGGTCAGGGCGAAGCCGACATGTTCGAGCGCGCGGTGCGCGAGCATGGCGGCAACGTGGTCGCGCGCGAGTTCGCGCAAAGCATCGCGAGCGACTTCGGCCCGCAGCTCGCGAAAATCAAGGCCGCCGATGCCGACCTGCTCTACTTCGGCGGCCTCGCGCACCAGGGCGCGGCGCTCGCGAAGCAGATGAAGGCGCGCAGCATGAACGCGCAGTTCGTGGGCGGCGGCGGCGTGGCGAACGCCGACTTCACCCAGGCCGCGGGCGCAGCAGCCGAAGGCGCGATGGCCTGGGAGTACGGCCGCCCGCTCGCGCAACTGCCGGAGGGCCCGCGTTTCGAGCAAGCCTATAAAGCCCGCTTCGGCGCTAACGTGCTCGCCTACGCGCCGTTCGGCTACGACGCGGCGTGGGCCGCGATCCACGCGATGGTCAACGCGAAATCGGCGCAACCCGAGGTCTACCGCAGCGCGCTCAAGACGCTCGCCTTCGACGGCGTGACGGGCCGCATTGCCTTCGAGCCAGACGGCTCGCTCAAGAACGGCGCCTCCACGCTCTGGCAGGTGAAGAAAGGCGTGTGGGTGCCCGTGACGACGCGCGGCGGCTGAGCGCCGCTCACGGTTGCTGCGGCGCGCTCGCCGCCCGCACGACGATCTGCGCGTGCGTGTCGCGCTCGATGCGCAAGAGCGCGTCGCGCATCTGCGCGAATTCGTCGGCCGTGCACATCTGGTGACCAAAACGCGCCGCTAGCCGCCGCTCGATCTGCAGCGTGCGCGAGCGCGCGTCGAACACGTAATGCGACGTGTAGTCGAGAAACGCGTCACTCGCTTGCGTGTCTTGCGGCACATCGGTCACGCGCGCGAACGCGGGCAGCACGATCTGCGCGCTCTCCGTGAATTCCCCGCCGATGCACGCCCACGGCTGCGTGCGGCGCGGCTGCGCGAGCCAGCTGTCGATCTGCGTGGCAATGCCACCCGTGAAGCTGCTCGTGGCGGGGATTGCCGTCGTGCCGTCGCGCCAGACCACATGATCGAGTGTGCCTTCCATCGTCACCGAAAACGGTCCGTCGGTTGCCTCGGTCGGGGCCGTACTGACGTGCGCGGTGCCGGCGAGTCCGGTGAGCCGCAGGCGCTGTGCCGCGAGTTGCTGCGCCTGCGCGTGCGTGGCGCGGCGAAACGAGTTGCGCTCGGGCTCCGCGCCCGCGCCTTCGTCTTCCACGTAGTAGCTGTAGGCGGCGTCGCCGGTCGCGCCCACCTCGAGCGACAAGCGCGCCGTGCGCTCGCGCCGCCCGGTCGCGGGCGTACGCGAAAGCACGCCGTCGTCGACGAGCAGCACGGGCCGGTCCATCACGCCTGGCGGCAAATAACCGAACGCGTAGCCGCCCGAAGAGGTATCCGCATACACGCCGAGGTCGGGCAGCCACGCAATCGCATGGTTGATCGCGTGCGCGCCATAGCCCGGCACGTCGGGCAGCGTATAGACGGGGCCGAGATCGAGCAGCACCGGCTCGGCGCGTATGCCCACCGCCGCGAGCAACGCGCTGAAGAGTGCGACGTGGTCCTTGCAGTCGCCGTAGCGGTTGTGCAGGATGTCGGTCGCGCGATGCGGCACGGCCGCGGTCTCGCCAAGAAAGAGCGCGACATAGCGGATATTGAAGCGCATCCAGTCGTAAATGCGGCGCGCCTTCTCGCGCGGGTCGCTCACGCCCGCCGTGAGCGCCTGCGCAAGCGACGCGATGGCCGGATCGGTCCCGGTGGGATCGGCGGCGGCTTCGCGATAACGCGCGGCGAACGCGGCGAAGTCGGGCATTGTCGACACCATCAGCCGGTCGCCCCAGTTCACGTAGGCGACCGCCCCAGCTTCGAGCGGCGGATAGGGGCCGTGCCGGTAGTCGAACGCGTAGCGGGTGCGGCCGTTCGCCGTCTCGGGGGCGAGCGCCGCGTAGCCACGCGCGTCGGCGTGGAGCGGCACGCTGGCGGGCAAATCGAAGATGAGGCGCTGAAACTCGACCGGTTCGCCCGTCGGCTCGACGAAGTACGAGAACGAGCCCGCGTCGAGCGCCTTCGCGCGGCGTTTGGCGAAACGCAGATGCACGCGCGACCCGACCTGGACGCCCGGAAAGATCACCGTGCGCAGCACGCCGTCCTCGAACGTGGGCGCGCCCGCCGAGCGCGGCTCCTGCACG
>NZ_JBFRCN010000104.1:0-12316 GCF_040965835.1 Paraburkholderia sp. BR10872 | reverse complement strand
GTGTGGAAGCGTGCATGAAGGAGTTCGGGCTCGAGGGCAAGATCGTCGCCACGACGAAGGGCGAGAAGCTCTCGCTGCTGCGCTTCAATCACCCGCTCGCCTCGGCGCACCAGTAGCGCGTGTAGCCGAGGTCGTCGGCGAGCTGTGCAAGCTCGATGGTGGCGGCGATGGCGTCCGCCGCACTGTGCCCGGCGATGACGGGCGACTGGTCGAGTACGGAAAGCAGTGTCATGGCAGTACTGCTCCTTGCCTGGGTTCGCGGCGCCGCACGCCGGCACGCGGGTGCGCCGGCGCGCGCGTCACGAGATGATGCTCGGGTCCGGCAGACGCCGCGCGATTTCGGCGACGAGCGTCTGCGCGAGCGCCTGCTTGGCCGCGCGCGGCAGCGGCTTGCGGCCACCCGCCTCGAACAGCACGACTTCATTGTCGTCCCGACCGAAGGTGAGCGGGCCGAGATTGCCGATCAACAGCGGCACCTTCTTGCGCGCGCGCTTTTCTTCGCCATGCACGTCGAGGTCGCCGCTTTCGGCGGCGAAGCCCACGCAGTACGGCGGATTCGGCAAGGCCGCGACCGAGGCGAGGATGTCCGGGTTCTCGACGAAGGTGAACGTCGGCATGCGGTGCTCGGCCGTCTTCTTGATCTTGTGTTCGGCGACATGATCGACGCGCCAGTCGGCCACGGCCGCCACGCCGATGAAGACATCGGCGTCGGTCGCGGCGCGCATGACCGCGTCGTACATCTGCTGGGCGGTCTGCACGTCTTCGCGATACACGCCCCACGGCGTTTCCAGCGCGACCGGGCCGGCGACCAGATGCACCTCGGCGCCCGCCTGCTGCGCGGCGCGCGCGAGTGCGAAGCCCATCTTGCCGCTCGAGCGGTTGGTGATGCCGCGCACGGGATCGAGCGGCTCGAAGGTCGGGCCGGCGGTGATCAGCAGCTTGCGGCCCGCGAGCACCTTCGGCGCGAAGAACGAGACGATCGCCTCGTACACGGCCTCGGGTTCGAGCATGCGCCCGTCGCCGATCTCGCCGCACGCTTGCGGACCGGAATCGGGGCCGAGCGTTTCGATGCCGTCCGCGCGCAGTTGCGCGACGTTGCGCTGCGTGGCCGGGTTTTGCCACATCTGCCGGTTCATCGCGGGCACGACCAGCAATGGACAGTCGCGCGCCACGCACAGCGTGGAGAGCAGGTCGTCGGCGAAACCGTGGGCGAGTTTGGCGAGGAAGTCGGTCGAGGCCGGCGCGATGACGATGGCGTCCGCTTCGCGCGAGAGGTCGATGTGCGCCATGTTGTTGGGCACGCGGCCGTCCCACTGGCTCGTGTAGACGGGGCGGCCCGAGAGCGCCTGCATGGTGACCGGCGTGATGAACTGCGTGGCGGCCTCGGTCATCACGATCTGCACGGTCGCGCCGGCCTTGGTCAGCAGGCGCGTGAGCTCGGCGATCTTGTAGCAGGCGATGCCGCCCGTCATGCCGAGCACGAGGTGGCGGCCGGCCAGTTCGCCTGGGTTTGCAGCGGACGTGTTCAAGTCACAGCTCCTATGTCGACTAGAGTTGGCGCCTTAGCGCCCGACTGCAGCCCGCACGCTCAGCGCGCGCCGCGCACGCGCCGCAATTCGTCGAACACCAGCAGCGCCGCGCCGATGCAGATCGCGCTATCGGCGAGGTTGAACGCCGGCCAGTGCCAGCCGCCCACGTGGAAATCGAGAAAGTCGATCACGTGGCCGTACAGCAGGCGGTCGATCACATTGCCGAGCGCGCCGCCCATGATGAGCGCGAGCGCCGTGCAAAAGAGCTTCTGCGTAGCGTGGCGCTTGAGCAGATAGCAGATCACGAGCGCCGCCACGACGCCGAGCAGCGTGAACGCCCAGCGCTGCCAGCCACCCGCAGCCGACAGGAAGCTGAATGCCGCGCCCTTGTTGTAGACCAGCACGAGGTTGAAGAACGGCGTGATCACGCGGCCTTCCCCGTAGCTGAACACCTTGTTGATGGCGATTTTCGTGAGCTGGTCGGCGAGGATCACGATCACCGCGACTCCGAGCCACGGCGCGAGCGTGCCGCCCGCGCCATTCGACCTGGACTGCTTCGGCAGGGTTTTTGCCATTATGCCGCGCTCCGCTTTTCACCGTCGCCGAACAGATTCGCGACGCAGCGGCCGCACAGGCCCGGATGCTCCGCGTTCGCGCCCACGTCTTCGCGGTAGTGCCAGCAGCGCTCGCACTTGAGGTACTTCGAGGTGACCACTTCGACGCCTTCCTCGGCTTCGCTATCGACCTTCACGATTTCCGCCGCCGAGGTGATCAGCACGAATTTGAGGTCGTCGCCGAGCGAGGCGAGGGCATCGTAGCGCGCGCCGCTCGCGAGAATGCGCACTTCGGCCTGCAGCGACGAGCCGATCTGGTTCGCCACCCGCGCCTCTTCGAGCGCCTTCGTCACGTTGCCGCGCACTTCGCGCAGCAGCGTCCATTTGGCGATCAGCTCCGGCGCGCCTTCGACGTCCGGGAAGGCGTGGAAGGTTTCGGTGAAGATGGTTTCGCTTTGCGGCTGGAACACCTTCCACGCTTCTTCGGCCGTGAACGAGAGGAACGGCGCGAGGATGCGCAGCAGGCTGTGCGTGATGTGATGCAGCGCCGTTTGCGCACCGCGGCGGGCCTTCGAATCCGCCGCGCTCGTGTAGAGGCGGTCCTTCAGGACGTCGAGGTAGAAGCCGCCCAGGTCTTCCGAGCAGAACGTCTGGAGCTTGGCCACGACCGGGTGGAACTCGTAGCGGTCGTAGTGGGCGAGCACGTCGTTCTGCAACGTATGCGTGAGCGCGACGGCATAGCGGTCGATCTCGAGCCATTCGCTTGCGGGCAGCGCGTGCTTCTCGAAGTCGAAGTCCGAGAGGTTCGAGAGCAGGAAGCGCAGCGTGTTGCGAATACGGCGATAGCCTTCCGTCACGCGCTTGAGAATCTCTTCGGAGATGGCCAGTTCGCCCGAGTAGTCGGTCGAGGCGATCCACAGACGAATGATTTCCGCGCCCAGACGATTCGCCACTTCATGCGGATCGACGCCGTTGCCGAGCGACTTCGACATCTTGCGGCCTTCGCCGTCGACGGTGAAGCCGTGCGTGAGCAGCGCGTTATAGGGCGGGCGTCCGTCGAGCATCGATGCCGTGAGCAGCGACGAGTGGAACCAGCCGCGGTGCTGGTCCGAGCCTTCCAGGTACAGGTCGGCCGGGAACTGGAGTTCATCTTTGTGCGAGCCGCGCAGCACGTGCCAGTGCGTCGTGCCCGAGTCGAACCACACGTCGAGCGTGTCGCGGTTCTTTTCGTACAGGTTGGCGTCGTCGCCGAGCAGTTCGCGCGGGTCGAGCGTCTGCCACGCTTCGATGCCTTCTTTTTCCACGCGCTGCGCGACCTGTTCGAGCAGCTCCAGCGTGCGCGGATGCAGCTCGCCGGTTTCCTTGTGCACGAAGAACGCCATCGGCACGCCCCATTGGCGCTGGCGCGAGAGCGTCCAGTCCGGGCGGTTGGCGATCATCGAATACAGGCGCTGCTTGCCCCACGATGGGTAGAACGCCGTCGCCTCGATGCCTTCGAGCGCCGTTTCGCGCAGCGTCTTGCCGGCGTCCTTGGGCGTCACGTCCATGCCCGCGAACCACTGCGAAGTCGCGCGGTAGATGATCGGCGTCTTGTGGCGCCAGCAGTGCATGTAGCTGTGCAGGTACTTCTCGCTGCGCAGGAGCGTGCCGGCGGCGTCGAGTGCGTCGACGATCTTCGGGTTCGCGGCCCAGATTGAGAGGCCGCCGAACAGCGGCAGCGATTCGATGTAGCGGCCATCGCCCATCACCGGGCTGATGATGTCGGAATCGGCCATGCCGTGCGCCTTGCACGACACGAAGTCTTCCACGCCATAGGCCGGCGCCGAGTGCACGATGCCCGTGCCGGTGTCGGTCGTGACGTAGTCGCCTAGGTAGATCGGCGCGGTGCGCTTGTAGCCCGGGTGCGCCGAGGCGAGCGGGTGATTGAAGCGCAGCAGCGAGAGCTTCTCGCCCTTCGTCGTGGCGACGATCTTGCCCTCGAGCCCGAACTCCTTCATGCACGCTTCCACACGCTCGACGGCGAGGATCAGCAGGCCGCGCTGTGTGTCCACGAGCGCGTAGTCGATTTCCGGATGCACGTTCAGCGCCTGGTTCGACGGAATCGTCCAGGGCGTGGTGGTCCAGATCACGATGCCGCCTTCCTCGCGCGGCAGCGCGGGCAGGCCGAACGCGGCCGCCGTTTCGGCGGCCTGCGCGAACGTGAACAGCACGTCGATGGTGGGATCGGTCTTATCCTTGTACTCGACTTCGGCCTCGGCGAGCGCCGAGCCGCAGTCGAAGCACCAGTTCACGGGCTTCAGGCCCCGGAACACATAGCCCTTCTCGATGATCTTCGCGAGTGCGCGGATCTCGCCGGCCTCGTTCGCGAAGTTCATCGTCTTGTACGGGTTGTTCCAGTCGCCGAGCACGCCCAGGCGCTTGAAGCCCTTCTTTTGCGTCTCGATCTGGCCGGCCGCGTACTCGCGCGCCTTCTGCATCACTTCCTGGGCGGGCAGCGACTTGCCGAACTGCTTTTCGATCTGGATTTCGATCGGCATGCCGTGGCAGTCCCAGCCCGGCACGTAGACCGCGTCGAAGCCCGCGAGATTGCGCGCCTTGACGATCATGTCCTTGAGGATCTTGTTCACCGCGTGGCCGAGGTGGATGTCGCCGTTCGCATACGGCGGCCCGTCGTGCAGGATGAACTTCTTGCGGCCCTTCGAAGCCGCGCGGATCTTCTCGTAGACCTGGTTCTCTTCCCATTCCTTGACCCATTGCGGCTCGCGCCTGGGCAGGTCGCCGCGCATCGGGAACGGGGTGTCGAGCAGGTTGACGGGGTACTTCGATTCGGACTTCTGCGGCTTGCCGGAGGATGCTTTCTTGTCGCTCATGGTGAGATCACGTGGAATTCGGGGAATGCATGGCGTCAGCGTTGCGGCCGATGCCGCGCAACCGTCGCCTCGGGCGCTGCATGCCGTGCTGTGGGCACGCGGCGCCTGGGGGCGGGGCAGCCCGCGCATGCGGGCCGCAGGTCACCTAATTCGGTCGGTGGCCGAGGTGGCGAAGCCGGTGGAGGCGCCGCCGGCCACGTCTGCGCCCACGGCGGCGAACCACGCGCGGGTGTTCGCCACGTCGCGAGCGATCGCAGCGGTGAGCGTTTCGAGGTCGGGAAACTTCTCCTCGTCACGCAGCTTCTTGAGAAACTCCACGCGCACGAGCTTGCCGTAGGCGTCGCCGTGCCAGTCGAGCAGATGCACTTCGAGCAGCACGCGGCCCGAGTCGTCCACGGTCGGGCGCAGGCCGAGGCTCGCGACGCCTGGCAGCGGATGATCGGCAATGCCATGCACCATCACGACGAAAATGCCCTTGAGCGCCGGCCGCTTGTGGCCGATCAGCAGGTTCATCGTGGGGAAGCCCAGGTCGCGCCCGAGCTTCAGGCCGTGCGTGACGTGTGCGCTGATGTGATAGCCGCGGCCAAGCGAAGCGCGCGCGGCGTCGAGGTCGCCCGCGTTCAGTTGCGCGCGCACCGCAGAGCTGGAAATGCGCACGCCCGAAGGGTCGGCCACGGTCGCCATCTGCTCGACTTCGAAGCCGTGATGCGCGCCCGCGGCCCGCAGCGAAGCGAAGTCGCCCGCGCGCTTCGCGCCGTAGCGGAAGTCGTCGCCGATCATCATCCAGCGCGCGTGCAGCCCGCCCACGATGATGCGCTCGACGAACGCCTCGGGCGACTGGCTCGCGAACGTGTGGTTGAAATGCTCGACCACGACGCGGTCCACGCCGTTCTCGCGCAGCGCTTCGAGCTTGTCGCGCAACATGGCGATGCGCGGCGGGGCGCTGGCCGGGTTGAAGAATTCGCGCGGATGCGGCTCGAAGGTCATCACGCAGACGGGCAGGCCGCGCGCGTCGGCTGCCGCGCGCACGCGCGCGAGCAATGCCTGATGCCCGCGGTGGACACCGTCGAAATTGCCGATGGTCAGCGCGCAGGGCGCGCGGCTTTCGGCATTGGGAAGACCGCGGAAGACTCTCACGATAGCGGAACCTGGTGGAACCTCGAAAAGCGCGCTGGCGCAGCACGCGTGCTAATGATCGACTGCTGACCGGGTGACTGGCCACTCGCGGCCCCAAGGACCGCGACGAAACAGAAGATTATAAACGCACGAGGCGACGATCGCCGCCGCACGAGCGTTGAGCCGGCCCCCCGATGATAAAATCCGCGGATGAAAAATCTCGTCATCCTGATTTCGGGGCGGGGCAGCAACATGGAAGCCATCGTGCGCGCTTGCGCGCAGGAAGCTTGGGGCGCGCGCATCGCCGCCGTGATTGCCAACCGTCCTGACGCTGCGGGCCTCGCGTTCGCGGCTTCGAACGGCATTGCCACGGCGGTCGTCGATCACCGCCAGTTTCCCGATCGCGCCAGCTTCGACACGGCGCTCGCTCAAGTCATCGACGGCTACGCGCCGGACCTCGTCGTGCTGGCGGGCTTCATGCGCGTGCTGACCGAATCGTTCGTCGGCCATTATGCGGGTCGGATGCTCAATATCCATCCCTCGCTGCTGCCGATGTTTCCGGGCCTCAAGACGCACCAGCAGGCGCTCGACGCCGGCTGCCGCGTGCACGGCGCGACGGTGCATTTCGTCACGCCTACGCTCGATCATGGTCCGATCGTCGCACAGTCGGTAATTCCGGTGCGCGCGGGAGACGACGCCGCGGCACTCGCCGCGCGCGTGCTCAAGACCGAACATTTGATGTACCCGCGCGCGGTGCGCTGGTTCGTCGAAGGGCGCCTCGCGCTCGACGGCGAACGCGTGACGCTCACGCCGGCCGAGCCACAGTGGTTCTTCTTTGACGACTCGCAAGCCGCCGGGGAGGGCGCATGAGACTGCATGGATTTCTGATTGGACAGACCGAAACGTTGCTCGCCGACGTCCTCAAATTTACGGGCCCGGCCGACGCCGTGACGAGCCGCTTCTTCCGCGAGCATCCGAAGCTCGGCCACGCCGAGCGCGGTGTGATCGCCGAAGCCGTGTTCGCGGTGCTGCGCCGGCGCATGGAGTTCGCGCACCTGGCCGAAAGCGGCACGGGCAGCCCGACGCGCCGCCTCACGCTGCTCGGCCTCATGGCGACGGCGGGCCGCTCGGCGATCCGGCCCTTCGTATCGGACGCCGAGGCGACCTGGCTCGAGCACGTCGCGAAGATCGACCCGGCGAGCTTGCCGCTGCGCGTGCAGCTGAATCTGCCGGAGTGGATCATGAAGGCGCTGGAAACGCGCTTTGAGCCCACCGAACTCGCGCAACTGGCCGCCGCGCTCAACTATCCGGCGCCGCTTGATCTGCGCGCCAATCCCATCAAGGCGAGTCGCGAGGGGCTGATCCGCGCGCTGTCCGAGTCGGGCATCGAAGGCGGGGAAACGCCGTTCGCGCCGTTCGGCGTGCGCGTGACGGGCAAGCCCGCGCTCGCGAAACTCGACACGTTCAAGAACGGCTGGTTCGAGGTGCAGGACGAGGGCAGCCAGCTGCTGTGCACGCTGCTGGCGCCGCGCCGCGGCGAGATGGTCGTGGACTTCTGCGCGGGCGCGGGCGGCAAGACGCTGGCGCTCGGCGCGATGATGCGCTCGACCGGCCGTCTCTACGCCTTCGACGTGTCCGACCGGCGCCTCGCCAAGCTCAAGCCGCGCCTCGCGCGCAGCGGCCTGTCGAACGTCAATCCCGTGCTGATCGACAGCGAGCACGACGCCAAGATCAAGCGGCTGATCGGCAAGATCGACCGCGTGCTCGTGGATGCCCCGTGCTCGGGCCTCGGCACGCTGCGCCGCAACCCCGACCTCAAGTGGCGCCAGTCGCCGGAGTCGGTGGCCGAGCTCGCGCCCAAGCAGCTTTCGATTCTCACGAGCGCGGCGCGCCTGCTCAAGCGCGGCGGCCGTCTCGTCTACGCGACCTGCAGCATTCTCGAAGCCGAGAACGAAGCGGTCGTGAAGCAGTTCCTCGAGGCGCACCCCGAGTTCGTGCTGGTGAGTGCGCGCGACGTGTTGGCCGAGCAGCGTGTGGGCCTCGATACCGGCGACTACCTCTCGCTGTGGCCGCACCGCCACGCCACCGACGGCTTCTTTGCCGCCGTGCTGGAGCGTCGCGGCGAAGCGAAGCCGAAGACCAGGGCCGCCGGCGCGCAGACCACGCCTGAAGAAGCCGCCGCGGAACAAGAGGCGTCCGACGCGATCGCGAAGGCGCAGGAAAGCGAAGCGGCCGAGCCGGACGCCGCGCTGGAGTAAGCGGCGCAGGTACGACGTTTGCGGGACCGTCCGGCGGGAGAAGCCGGATGGTCCGAGACAGTCGCGCTGGCCGGCTGCATCGAATAAGCAGGCGATGCCGTGCAGCTCGAACTAGCATTCTCAGTAGAGCGCGCGACACATGGGATCGCGGTGAAAGATTAGATGGGGTCAGATATCATGGAAAGTGCCAGTTGAGGTGCGGCAAAGCGCCTCGAAACGCACTTCGGACGTTGACGCCGTAACCAATAAAGAAAAAAATCTCCCTTTGTTACAAACACTTGGAACGGTTCTAGTAGAATGCCGTCCAACCGCATCTAGTCGCTTTCACTTTCTTGACACTGGCGCCTGGCCGAAAGGCCGACGCGCTTCGCTTCACAGGTAAATGCCTTGTTGAACTCCCTGCTTGATTTCCTCGCCCACGGGGTGCTCCATTTCTCGTGGTGGCAGATCGTGCTGTTCGCGGCGGTGGTCACCCACATCACGATCATCGGCGTGACGGTGTACCTGCACCGCTGCCAGGCGCACCGCGCGCTGGATCTGCACCCCATCGCGAGCCACTTCTTCCGCTTCTGGCTGTGGATGACCACGGGCATGCTCACGGGCCAGTGGGCCGCAATCCATCGCAAGCACCACGCCAAGTGCGAAACGGAAGAAGATCCGCACAGCCCGCAAACGCGCGGCATCTGGAAGGTACTGCTCGAAGGCGCCGAACTGTATCGCGCCGAAGCGAAAAACGAAGAAACGCTGCGCCGCTTCAGCCACGGTACGCCCAACGACTGGATGGAGCGCAACGTCTACACGCGCTACCCCATTCTCGGCGTGAGCATCATGATGGTGATCGACGTCGCGCTGTTCGGCGCGGTCGGCCTCACCGTGTGGGCCGTGCAGATGGCGTGGATTCCGTTCTGGGCCGCGGGTGTCGTGAACGGCCTCGGCCACTTCTGGGGCTACCGGAACTTCAATTCGTCCGACGCGAGCACGAACCTTCTGCCGTTCGGCATCATCATCGGCGGCGAGGAGCTGCACAACAACCACCACACGTTCGCGACTTCCGCGAAGCTGTCGAACAAGTGGTACGAGTTCGACATCGGCTGGATGTACATCCGCATGATGCAGGCCGTTGGTCTCGCCAAGGTGAAGAAGGTCGCGCCTACCCCGCGTCTCGCCAAGGGCAAGCTCGTGGCCGATCACGAAACGCTGCAGGCCGTGCTCTCGAACCGCTATGAAGTCATGGCGAGCTACGCGAAGGCCGTGAAGCAGGCCTATCGCCAGGAACTGGCGCACCTGAAGGAAGTGGGCGAACGCGAGAAGTACAAGGTCATGCGCGGCGCGCGCAAGTGGTTCGACAAGGAAGAAGCCAGCCTGAACGAACCGCAAAAGCGCCAGCTGCCGCAAATCTTCGCGAACAGCCAGAAGCTGCGCACGTTCATCGAACTGCGCAACGAACTCGCGGCAATCTGGGAGCGTTCGAGCGCCTCGCGCGAACAACTGCTCACGCAGCTTCAGGATTGGTGCCATCGCGCTGAACAAAGCGGTATCAAGGCGCTGCAGGAATTCGCTTCGCGCCTGCGCCGTTACGCCTGATCATCGGCTCGATCGTCCCGAGCGGATTTCGGCCCCTCAGTGGGGCGCAGGAAAATCCTTTAGAATGACGAGACGTCACAAAACCCCGCGCTGGCGGGGTTTTTCTTTTTGGGCCGCAAAAAAGCCGGAGTCCCCACAATGGCTTCATGGCGCGGCGATCGGTAGGGGCAGGAGATGATGAGTCAGGCGATCAGGAAGGTCGAATATGACCGGCCGCAGGGTGCCGTCTGCAGCGTTGGACAGGCTTGGGCGCGTGTGCCCGATGCGCCGTCCGCGGCAGAGCGCGTTGCGTTGAAGGAGCGGATTCGCGCATTGCTCAAGCGCGAGAAGGCAGTGCTTGTCGCGCACTATTATGTGGATCCTGAGTTGCAGGAGCTCGCCGACGAAACCGGTGGCTGTGTGGCCGATTCGCTCGAGATGGCGCGTTTCGGCCGCGACCACGAGGCGCAGACGCTCGTCGTGGCCGGCGTGCGCTTCATGGGCGAGACCGCGAAGATTCTGAGTCCGAACAAGCGGATTCTCATGCCCGACCTCGACGCGACCTGCTCGCTCGACCTCGGCTGCCCCATCGACGAATTCTCGGCGTTCTGCGACGAGCATCCGGACCGCACCGTGGTCGTCTATGCGAATACGAGCGCGGCCGTGAAGGCGCGCGCGGACTGGATGGTCACGTCGTCCATCGGTCTCGAGATCGTCGCCGACCTGCACGCGAAGGGCGAAAAGATTCTGTGGGCGCCGGACCGGCACCTGGGCAGCTACATCCAGAAGAAGACCGGCGCCGACATGCTGCTGTGGCAAGGCTCCTGCCTCGTGCACGACGAGTTCAAGGGCATCGAGCTCGATCTGCTGCGCGCCGAATATCCGGACGCCAGGATTCTGGTCCACCCCGAATCGCCCGAGAGCGTGGTTGCGCTCGCGGATGTGGTCGGCTCGACCACGCAGCTGATCGACGCCGCTGTGAAGCTCGACGCGCAACGCTTCATCGTCGCGACCGATCTCGGCATTCTGCACAAGATGCGCCTCGCGGCGCCGGGCAAGACCTTCATCGAAGCGCCCACGGCCGGCAACAGCGCCACCTGCAAGAGCTGCGCGCATTGCCCGTGGATGGCCATGAACGGTCTGACGAATCTCGTGGACGTGCTGGAGCGCGGTCACAACGAGATCCACGTCGACAGCGCGATCGGTGAGCGCGCGCGTCTGCCGATCGATCGCATGCTGGCGTTCGCGGCCGAGCACAAGCGCCGCGTGCAGGCAAGCGGCGACCTCGCGCGCGACACCGCGCTGTTCTCGCAAGTGGGGGCGGCGTAAATGGGCGCACTCGAATTGCTCGCAGTCGATGCCGTTTCGCCCGTGCTCGATGAAGTGCGCTCGCAGTACGGCGCGGCGTTCGACGCCGCGATCGCACGCAACGTGGCCGACGCGCTCGCAGAAGACGTGGGCCCCGGCGACCAGACCGGCCGCCTCGTGCCCGCCGACGAAATGCGCGACGCGCGCATCATCGTGCGCGAAGAAGCGGTGCTATGCGGCGTGCTCTGGTTCGACGGCGTGGTGAAGCAGGTCGATCCGCGCATCGAAGTCCGTTGGCACTATCGCGAAGGCGAGCGCATGGCCGCCGATACGACCGTCTGCTCGCTGCGCGGTCCGGCGCGCTCGCTGCTCACGGCCGAGCGCAACGCAATGAACTTCCTGCAGCTGCTTTCGGGCGTGGCTAGCGTGACGCGCCGCTACGTCGAGATGATCGCGCACACCCGCACGCGCATTCTGGACACGCGCAAGACGATGCCCGGCCTGCGCCTCGCGCAGAAGTACGCAGTGCGCGTGGGCGGTGGCGTCAACCAGCGTCTCGCGCTTTACGACGGCATCCTGATCAAGGAAAACCACATTGCTGCGGCGGGTGGCGTTGGCGCGGCGATGGACGCCGCGCTCGCGCTCGATGCGGGCGTGCCGATCCAGATCGAAGTGGAGACGCTCGAACAGCTCGACACGGCGCTCGCGCACGGCGCGAAGTCGGTGCTGCTCGACAACTTCTCGTTCGACATGATGCGCGACGCGGTGAAGCTCACGGCGGGGCGTGCGGTGCTCGAAGTCTCGGGCGGCGTGAGTTTCGACACGGTGCGCGCGATCGCGGAAACGGGCGTGGACCGCGTATCGATTGGCGCGCTCACAAAGGACGTGCGCGCGACGGACTTTTCGATGCGTATTGTCTGAAGCCGTCTGAAGCCGCGAGTTCGCTGAGCTGAACCGGAAGGAAAAAGGCCGCCTCGCGATGAGGCGGCCTTAATGAGCAACTGTCTTACCTGTCAAGCCGTGTGGATGGATTCATCCCACGGCTTTCCTGTTTTTGCGATGGCGTTGAGGATAGTCAGCAGCTTTCTCATGCAGGCAACCAGAACAACCTTGTTCGG
>NZ_JBFRCN010000103.1:0-12741 GCF_040965835.1 Paraburkholderia sp. BR10872 | reverse complement strand
CTGCAGAAGCCGCGAGCCGCGCGGCGAGCGAAGGCCAGTCGCTGCCGACGATGCTTGCCGGGCTGGCGGTCCAGGCTGCGCAGAGCGAATCGGGCGCGGTGCGCCTCGCGCACGATCAGGGCCTGCATGTCGTGCCCGAATTCCTCGGCAACCGCGCGCCATTCGCCGATCCGCACGCGCGGGCCGTCATCGCGGGACTCGGCATGGAGACGGACATGGAGAGCCTCGTCGCGCTCTATGTCGCGGGCATCGGCAGCATCGGCTATGGGCTGCGGCAGATCGTCGAGGTGCAGGCCCAGGCGGGCGCGCCGATCGAGCAGGTCGTGATCAGCGGCGGTGCGGGCAGGCTCGACCTCGTGCGCCAGCTGCTGGCGGACGCAACGGGCAAGCCCGTGCTGGCCACCCACGCCGAGGAGCCGGTCCTGCTGGGCGCGGCCATGCTGGGCGCCGTGGCTGGCGGCCTATACGATAACGTGCGCGACGCGATGGCCGCGATGTCCCGGATCAGCAAGGTCTACGCACCGGCCACGGGCGAGATCGCGGCGCTGCACGAAGCGCGTTACCGCGCCTTCACGCAGTTGCAGGACGTGGCGCGCGCGATCCGATAGCGGCTTGACCGGGAGCTAGCGGCTCACGCCGCCTCGCCGCTGCGCTGCGCGAGCGCGGCGGCAGCAGCCTGACTTTGCGCGAGGTGGCGCAGCAGCTTCGTCACCATCACGACGACGGTGAGCGCGAGCAGTACGAAGAACACCGCTAGCGGCGTGAGCACGTGCACGGAGACGAAACCGGCCAGCCCCATCATCGCCGAGGAAACGAGCAGCAGCGCGCAGCCGAGAATCGCACTCGTCAAACCCGCGATATGCGGGAACAGCGAATTGCCCTTGGCCATCAGCGTGGGATACATCGCACCCGCGCACAGACCCATCACGAGTACAGGAACGGCGAGCGTCCACACGCGCAGGCCCACCGTGAGCGCGAGCACGAGCATCGCGATGGCCGCGCCCGCCATCACGCGCGCCCCCACACGCAGACGTTGCTCCGGGGTAGGCAGGCGCGGGCCGTGCAGCCGGTTCGAGAGACCGCCCAGGAAATACATCAGGCCGATGCCGAGCGCGAGATAGCCGAAGAAGGTGGGCGGCCTGTGCAGCGTGTTCTGCACCATGAACGGCCCGACGACGTTGAAGACGAGCAGGATGCTGTAGCACAAGCCCTGGGCGAGAAAGCAGCTCTGGAACACGGGGCTCGCGAGCACCTTGCCCGCGTTCGCGATGAGCGTGCGCGGCTCCAGCCGCACCGGTTGCCGCAAGGTCTCGCGAAAGCGCCACAGCAGCGCCCACATCACCAACGAATAGACGAGCAGGAACACGAGGCAGGCTTTCCAGCCGAATAGCTCCTGCAGATGCGCGCCGATCACCGGCGCGATGATCGGCGCGAGCCCCCACGTAATCGACATGTAGGTGAACGCGTGCATGAGCGCGGTGCCCACGAACGAGTCGGTGATGATGGCCTTCGCGAGCAGGTTGGTCGCGGCGATGCCGAAGCCCTGCAGGCAGCGCGCCTGCACGAAGGTTTCCAGATTCGGCGCGGCGAGCGAGAGCAGGCAGCCGAGCGTATAGATCACGAGGCCGAAAGCCAGCACGCGCTTGCGCCCGAGCGCGTCGGAAATCGGTCCGAAGATGAGTTGGCCGAACGCGTAGGCGGCGAGATAAACGGACACGCTCGACTGGATCGCCTGTGGCGACGTCGCGAAGTAGCGCGCCATGGCCGGCAGTGCGGGCACGTAGATGTCGATGGCGAGCTGTCCGGCCGAGGCGAACAGGCAGATCAGGAACAGCAGGAAGCGCGGCGAGTTCGCCTGGCGTGCGGCGGTGGCGGGACGTTCGGGCAGATCGTGAGTCATGACAGCGTGAAAAGGGCGGGTTCCGGTGCGGCGGCGCTGGGGGGCGTTGGGGCAGCTGTTCGGAAAGCACGTTCGGATCACGAACACGGCGTCCGGCGCGGCGGCGCAGGCGCGTATTGTGCCCGTTATCGCCGACTTCCGTGCGACGCCCCTCTCAGGCGCGGCGCTTGCTGAGCTTCCGCTTATCTCGCCCAGGATAGTCCCGGAGTGCCGAAATGCCAGAGAAAAGGCCGAAAGAGGCCGTGCGACGTCCGACCACCGCGGAAGACTATGAAGTCTTCTGCGGCGAGCAGATCGACGGCGCGGGCCGCTACTACGGATTGCTGCGGATTCGCCGCAAGACCGATGGGCGGCTCATCTATCCGTTCGACGGCTGTCCGCGTCCGGGGCCGTGCGCGACGGGTCCGCTGGCAAGGCAACAGGCACTCACGCTCGCGGATGAGCTGATTCGCGCGGACATTGCCACGCCCGAAGGGTGAGCAGACCCTGCGCGCCGAAGGGGGAGCATGCCCAGCTCAAAGGGAAAACACTTCGTGCACCGAAGTCTGAATCACGCCGCCATTCATCGGGCCGCCGCCCGCCACATGAATTGCATCGCCCACGACTGCCGCGCCCATGCCATGACGCGGCGTGAGCATGGGCGCATAGGCCTGCCATGAATCGGTCGCCGGATCGTAGCCCTCGTTCTGCCCGAAGACGCGCCGCGTGCCTTCCCCGCCCATGCAGAAGAAGCGTCCCCGCCACGCCGCGCCGCCGTGACCGGAGCGCGGCGTGGGCATGGGCGCGCGTTCTTCCCAGGCGTCGCGCTTCGCGTCGTAGGCCACGTGCATGCCGGTGTTGAAGTCGAACGTATCCATGCGGCCGCCGGCCACGAGTATCCAGCCCCCAAGCGAGACGGCCGCCGTGTGGTCGCGCGGACCGGGAATGGGCGCGAGCGTTTTCCAGCTGTCGCTCTGCGGGTCGTATGCCTCGTGCCAGTCCACCGAGCGCGTGTCGCGGCCGCCGATCGCGTGCAGCATGCCCTCGTGCGCCACGACGGAAATCGCGCCGCGCGAGCCGCGCGAAAGCGGGTGAATCGCGTGCCAGCGGTCGTCGGCCACGACATAGGCGTAGCAGTCGGGCACGGCAATGCGGTTCTGCTCGACGAACCCACCCATCGCATAGACCACGCCGTCGAGTGCCGCCACGCCGATATGATTCGCGCCGCGCGGAACGGGCGCGGCGTTGCGCCAGGCGCCGCGCGCCGCATCGAATACATGGTGATAGGGCCGCGCGACCTGGCCCGCGCCGTAGCCGCCGATCACATGCATGCGCTCGCCCTCGCTCGTCGCCCACGCCATTTCGCTGCGCGGCAGCGGCAAGGGCGCGGCCGTGGTCCACACGCCTTGCGGCGTGGCGCGCGGAGCGCTCGAATAGAAGAAGCGCTGCATGAACGCTTCGGGTGGCAGCTGCGTGGCGTTGGGGTCGCGCAGGCTCGCGTAGAGGCCGCCACGCTGGGCCGTTTGCATCGCTTGCGGGTCTTCTTCGGGCATGGCCTGCATGTCCGCAGCCATCGCTTCACGCTGCGTGCACCAGGCGGTGCTGCTCGCGGCGAGGCTCAGTTCGAGGAAGCGGCGACGGGAAAGCGGCATGGCGAACCTCGCGGAGGTGGAGGGGACGGCATTGGGCGCGCTTTTCCCGGGGCGTTTTTCTCGCTCGCAGAGCGCGCAGTGGATACGGTACACGGGAACGCTGTCGCCCACTTTGTGTTACTACGCGCCGATCCAGGGCGCGATCGGTTTCGCGCCGCCAGGCTGTTTGGCCGACCGTCTTGAGAATTTCATTTCGCGTTAGGTCGGTGGAAGAGAATCGAATACTCCGCCCTTTGGAGAATTCATTTAATTTTGGAACCATTTTTTAGTGCCCGGGGCGTAGCATTTTCGACATTCCGTTGTGCGAGAAACGATGATGAGCGAGAAGGGCGATTTGCGTTACTTTGACTATGCCGCGACCACCCCGGCGGACCCGCGGGTGATCGAGGCGATGTTCGGCTGTCTGGGCATGGAAGGCGATTTCGGCAACCCGGCCTCCAGCTCGCATGGCGCGGGCCAGCGGGCGCGCCGGCTCGTCGAGCAGGCGCGCAAGGACGTGGCGGCGCTCATCGGCGCCGATGCCGCGGAGATCGTCTGGACGTCCGGCGCGACCGAGTCGAACAATCTCGCGCTCAAGGGCTATGCGGACCGCGCGACGCAAAAGCGACATCTCATCACGAGCCAGCTCGAGCACAAGGCCATTCTCGATACGATGACGAGCCTCGAAGCGCGCGGCATGACCGTCACGCGGCTCGCACCGGACGCGCAGGGCGAAATCACGGCAGAGGCCGTGGCCGCCGCGCTCACGCCCGACACCGGTCTCGTCTCGCTCATGCTGGTCAACAACGAACTGGGCACGCTCACCGATGTCACGTCGATTGCGAGCGTGGTGCATGCCGCCGGCGCGCTGCTGCACGTCGACGCGGCGCAGGCGCTCGGCAAGACGCCCATCGACGTGAAAGCGATGGGCATCGACCTCCTTTCGATGTCGGCGCACAAGGTGTACGGGCCGAAGGGCATCGGTGCGATCTACGTGAACCGCGAGGCGTTCGAGCGCATCGCGCCGCAAATGCACGGCGGCGGTCACGAGCGCGGGCTGCGTTCGGGCACGCTGGCCACGCATCAGATCGTCGGCATGGGCGTGGCGTGCGTGATTGCGCGCGAGGCGCTGCAAGCGGACAGCGAGCGCATTGCGCGGCTGGGCGAGCGCCTGCTGGCCGAGGTGCTCGCGTTGCCGGGCGTCACGCTCAACGCCGCGCGCGCGCAGCGCATTCCCCACACGCTGAGCCTCACGATCGATCTGCCGGGCTTCTTCCCGTTCCTGCTGACCGGCGACCTCGCGATCTCGTCGACTTCGGCCTGCAACTCGGCGGCGGGCACGCCTTCGCACGTGCTCACTGCCATCGGGCTTGGCGAAGAGGCGGCAAACCGCACGGTGCGCCTGAGCCTCGGGCGCTTCACGAAGCCGCAAGACGTCGATTTCGCGGTGGACTGCATCCGTCGCTCGGTGGCGCCGTGTCTGCCGGCCGCTGAGCCCGCCTGATTTCGTCGGTCAAGGTCACGATGAACATCGAAACCCGATGATCGTTTCACTCGTACTGGGCGCCATGATCGGCGCGATGCTGGGACTCACGGGCGCGGGCGGCGGCATTCTCGCCGTGCCCGCCATCGTGGTGGGAATGGGCTGGCCCATGCAGCAGGCCACACCGGTCGCCTTGATCGCGGTGGCGAGCAGCGCGGGGATCGGCGCGCTCGAAGCCTTCCGCAAGCGTCTCGTGCGCTATCGCGCGGCGTTCTGCATGGCGCTCGCGGGCGTGCCGACCACGTGGCTCGGCGTGCGCCTCGCTCAAGCCATGCCGCAACGCCTGTTGCTCGCGCTCTTTGCCGGCGTGATGCTGTTCGTGGCGGTGCGGCTGCTACGTCAGACCATCGGGAAAAAGCGCGCGCTGCCCGAAGCGTCCCCGCTTTGCGTGGGCCGCGTCAATCCCGACACCGGCCGCCTCGTGTGGTCGAAAGCGACGGCGCTCGCGCTGGCCTCGACCGGCGCGTTGACGGGACTGATGACGGGGCTGCTCGGCGTGGGTGGCGGCTTCATCATCGTGCCCATGCTGCGCAAGCTCACGAATATTTCCATGCACGGTATCGTCGCGACGTCGTTGATGGTCATCGCGCTCGTGGGCTCCGGCGGCGTGGTGGCGACGGTGCTGCACGGCGTGCCGCTGCGGCTCGACCTCACGCTGTGGTTCAGCGTCGCGACCGTCGTCGGCATGATGCTGGGGCGTCACGTTTCGCACCGCGTTTCCTCGCGGCATACGCAGATGGGCTTCGCTGCCATTCTGGTGTGCGTGGCGTGCGGCATGCTCGCCAAGGTGGTGCTTGGTTACTGAGACCTTGCGCTTGATTCGCGCTCAACCGGCCGGGGCGAGAAAGACTCGGATTTCGTCGGCGAGCCAGTCTCGCACGGCACGCACCTTGGGGTCGTCGCGGCTGCCAATCCGATAGACGAGATCATGCCCGCGCTCGGACTCGAGACGCAGTTCCGGGAACGGCGCGACGAGCCGGCCGGCCGCGATGTCGTCCGCCACGATCACGCTGCGCCCCAGCGCGACGCCTTCCCCTCGAATCGCCGCCTCGATCGCGAGGCTCCCATGGCTGTATGCCGTGCCGCGATCGCTGCGCACGCCGCTCAATCCCGCCAGCGCCAGCCATTGCTCCCAGTTCGCAAGCATGCCGCCCTCATGCAGCAAGGTGCAGCGCGCGAGGCTCTCGACCGATGCCATGCCGCCCATCTTCGCCCGATAGTCAGCACTGCAAACCGGCGTCACGGTTTCGTCGAGAATGCGCTCGGCCAGCACGCGCGGATAGCGTCCGCTGCCGTAGCGAATCGCCACATCGACATCCGAGTCGTTGAGATCGACGTATTTGTCGGTCACGTCGAGGTGGACGTCGAGTTCCGGATGGCGAGCCTTGAGGCGATGCAGGCGCGGCGCGAGCCAGCGGTTCGCAAAGGACACGCTGGCGTTGATCTTCAGGCGCGTGACGCTGTCGTGCGTGCGCAGGCGCTCGGACTCCTTGGTCAATTCAGCGAGCGCGCGGTTCACGGCCAGCAGGAACTCGGCGCCCGCTTCGGTCAGGACGATGCGACGCGTGAGGCGCTGGAACAGCGCCACGCCCAAATGGCTTTCGAGCGTCTTGATGTGCCGGCTCACGGCGCCATGCGTGACGTGCAGTTCCTGCGCCGCCAGCGTCATGCTGAGGAGCCGCCCGGTGGCTTCGAAGGCGCGCAGGGTTTGCAGCGGGGGAAGGCGGTCGAACATGGAGCCGGGGTGTACGTGACGTGTGAGTTTTGCTCACGCATTATATGACGACAAATGGTTTGTCAGCCACATCGACCGGCTTCAATATGGGCATAAAGCCGCGGGACGTAACGTAACCAGTGCGACGCCCGCCGCGCATTCCTGACAGTTGGCATTCTCCGCATTGCGTCGCTCATCATGGATCTTCTGCTTTTCAAGCTCGTCTTTACGCCGTTGTTGCTGTTGGCCGCCAGTCTTGCCGCTCGCCGCTGGGGCGAAGCGGTCGGCGGGCTGCTCGTGGGACTGCCGCTTACTTCGGGGCCGGTCTCGGTTTTTCTCGCGCTGGAGCACGGACCGGCGTTCGCCGCGCAAGCGACTGCGGGTTCGCTTGTCGCAACGGCTGCGCAGGCGGCGTTTTGCGTCGTCTATTGCCGGCTCGCGGCGCGTGGGTGGAAGGTGGCGCTGGCAGGCGCAGGCGCCACGTTCGCCCTGGTGGCCCTCGTGCTGCAATGGGGCGCGCTGCCTACGCATGGTCTTTATCTCTTCGCCATTCTGGCCATTGCTCTTGCGCTCAACCTGATTCCCAACCAGCCGGCAAGAACGGTGCGCCTCTCGCCGCCGTGGTGGGATTTGCCGTCGCGCATGGCGCTCATCGCCGGCCTTGTGGTGAGCGTGACGCTGATCGCGCCTTACGTCGGACCCGAGGCGAGCGGCGTGCTCGCATCGTTCCCGTTCATGGCGATCATCCTCGCCGTGTTCGCGCACCGCCTGATCGGCCACGAAGCGGCGCAGCAACTGATGCGCGGCATGACCACGGGACTGCTGGGATTTGCGTCGTTCTTCTTCGTGCTGAGCCTCACGCTCACGCACTGGAATCTACTGGCTGCTTACGGAACAGCGATAATCTGCGTGCTCACGATTCAGGCGATTTCCCTGTACCGCATGCGTCTGCCGACACCTTGCCTGCACGGCAAGGCCAAGGCCGAAGGCAGCACGCCTTAACCGCTGGCTTTGCGTCTGGCGGGTCTGGGCTGACGGCGCCGCGCTTGCTGCAGTGCATCGCAGGACTTCGGCTTCGGGGCGCGCCGACGCCTCGACGCCCACGGCGAATGGCCTAAACTACAGATCCGGCGGACGCGGCCGTTTCCGCATCGCCGGCCCGCCATGGCGCACCTCTTCTTCGCAGCTTCGATTCAGCGGCACGTCGCGACGCCCGAGCGCGAGATCGACGCGCGCACGCTTCGCGAAGCGTTCGATGCCGTGTTTGCCGAGCAGCCGCGTTTGCGCGGCTATATCCTCGATGATCAGGGCGCATTGCGTAAGCATCTGGCGGTATTCGTGGACGGCGTTCGCCTGCGTGATCGGGAACATTTGAGCGACGCGCTCGGCGATGAGAGCCGGGTGTACGTCGTGCAGGCGCTGTCCGGCGGATGAGTCACCACTTTGCATGGGACCGGAGCGCTGACTCTGGATCGACAGGAGGGTACGCGAGATGAGCGATCGACTGCTGGTCGCAACCCGCAAGGGGCTGTTCGTTCTGCAAGCCGATGGAGAGGGCGGCTGGACAATCGGCGAACCTGAATTCGTCGGCGAGCCGGTGAGCATGGTGATGCCCGATACGCGCGACGGCTCGCTCTATGCCGCACTCAACCTGGGCCACTTCGGCGTGAAGCTGCATCGCCGGCGCGCGGGCACGGCGCACTGGGAAGAATGCGCGGTGCCCGTCTATCCGCCACAGCCTGCAGAGGAGATTCAGGCCAGCGAACCGGATGCATTGGGCCGCCTGCCTGCGCCGTGGTCGCTCCAGCAGATCTGGTCGCTCGAACCGGGCGGCGCGGACGAGCCGGGCGTGCTGTGGGCGGGCACGATACCTGGCGGCCTGTTTCGCTCCGGCGACGGCGGCGACAGCTGGGAACTCAACCGCCCGCTGTGGGACCGCCCGGAGCGCCGCGAATGGGCGGGCGGCGGCTACGACGCGCCGGGCATTCACTCGGTGATGGTCGATCCGCGCGACAGCCGGCACGTGACAGTGGGCGTGTCGTGCGGCGGCGTCTGGCAGACCGGCGACGGCGGCGCGAGCTGGCGCCTCACCGCCGAGGGCATGGAGGCCGACTACATGCCGCCCGAGCGGCGCGGCGAACCCAATGCGCAAGACCCGCACCGCGTGGTGCAATGCGCGGCGAATCCGGATGTGCTGTGGACCCAGCATCACTGCGCAATCTTCCGCTCGACCGATGGCGCGGCCCACTGGCGCCGCATCGAAGCGCAGCCGTCGAGCTTCGGTTTCGCGGTCGTGGTGCATCCGCGCGAGCCGGACACCGCGTGGTTCGTGCCGGCCCAAAAAGACCAGTACCGCGTTCCTGTGGACGGCCGGTTCGTCGTCACGCGTACGCGCGACGGCGGGCGTACATTCGAGCGCTTCTCGAACGGCTTGCCGGCCGCACCGGCATACGACCTCGTGTACCGCCACGGTCTCGACATCGACGGTACCGGCACGCGCCTCGCCATGGGCTCGACCACGGGCGCCCTTTGGACCTCGGACGATGGCGGCGAAAACTGGCGGCTCGTTTCGGCGCACTTGCCGCCGGTGTATTGCGTGCGCTTCGGGTGATGGCGGCCTTCCAGCCCGCCGCGCGGCTATGGTCGCGGCATGTGCGCGCTCGCGGAGCCGGCGCGCAGCACGTACGCGCATCTCGCGCAGCGGGAGGCGGCGTGCGGATCGCGCTCAGCTCGGTCAAGATGCAGATCGTCGCCGCAATCTGTCTCGCGCGGCGGGTATCGAGCGAAATGCGGGAGTAGCGAGGGGTTCTGTATCGTTGTGTATCCGCCGTGGCAATGGACAAAGAGGCTTGCAAAAGCAGGGGTTCGTGGAAACAAGCGGGATACGTGCGGGAGTTCAAATCCACCCATGCCAGTCAGCGACGTCGCACAAGAGACATCGAAAAAGACTGGACGCGCGAGCCACGCCATCGTGGTCCGAACCAACTCATTGCTTACAGGTGGATACCATGAAACTCATCAAGTCGCTGATCGTTGCCGCTGTTGTCGCCGTTCCCGTCGTCTCTTTCGCCCAGTCGGCCGAGCCGCTCACGCGTGCCCAGGTCCGCGCCGAACTGGTGCAGCTCCAACAGGCCGGCTACAACCCGGCGGCCGACTACAACGACTATCCGCAGCACATCGAGGCCGCCGAAGCGAAGGTGAGTGCGCAGAACGGCGCGGTGGCGTCGGCGTTCGGCGGCGTGGCGAATGGGTCGTCGGCAGCGGGCGCGGTTACGGCTTCGGCGTCGCACGACATTCCCGGCCTGGGTTCGATCTACGCGCACCAATGATCGGTGCGTGAAGGTGCGAGTGCAAGAGCAGCCCGCTTCGAGCGGGCCGTTGTTCATGTCGCGACTTGCCTCGTGCTTCGTCCCGGCCTAACCTGTGCCGGATACGACGACCCCGAGGCCAGCATGCAAATCCATCCCGTACGGCTGTCTCCCGGCGACGATCTGCGCGCCGCCGTCGAAAGCTTGCTGGGCCAGCAAGCCTCGCATGCGGCGTTCGTCATTCAGGGCATCGGCAGCCTGAGCGTCGCGCAGTTGCGCTTCGCCGGCGCCGAAACGCCGACCGCATTGCGCGGCGACCTCGAAATCCTCACGCTCGCGGGCTCGGTGTCGCCCGATGGCGCCCATTTGCACATGTCCGTGTCCGACGCGCAAGGCCGCGTGATGGGCGGCCACGTCGCGCGCGGCTGCACCGTGCGCACCACGGCGGAGCTGCTGCTGGTGCTGCTGCCTGGCCATCGTTTCTCACGCGAGCTCGATTCCGCGACCGGATACGCGGAACTGCAGATCCGCAACGCGCCAGGCTGATCCGCCTGCGCCGCCATTCGCGCGACCCCACGCACCGTCACAAAATTTAAAAGCGGCATCGCTATGCTTCGGCGTTGCCTCGCCGCTGTCCGTGCTGCGCGCGAGGCCCCGCTCGGGCCGCTCCTCGAGCCGTTGTTGTGCCTCTATCTGGACGGAGACTTCGATGACGGTCGAATCCGCGCCGGCGCGCTTGCCATGGCAACGCGCGTCGCGCAGACGTTTGTGCCTGCCCGCTGCATTCAAAACGATGCGTGCGCCCGCCATGCTGTTTGCATGCGCAGCCGCGCTGTGTACGCTTGGCGCGTGCAGCGCACGCGATAGCGACACGCGCGTCGCGCTCACCACGAACGCGGCACGCGAACTCGCGCAAGCGCAGCCAGGTACCAATCCACAGCGCCCGGCGCTCGCCAACGCATTCACGCTGGCGTCGGATGCGGGCGTATCGAATCTCCCAGATAGTGCGAACAGCATGGTGAACGCCGGCGTCGCCTTGCCCGCGAACGCCGTGCGCTCGCCGGCGAAGCCACCCACCGGCGGGAGCGCGCAAGACACACAAGCCGCGCAGATCGAACCGCTTGTCACACCCGTTATCCACACCGCTGACTGACGTACCCGGCCGCGCGGCCTGGCCGCCTGCCGCCCGTCAAGGCGGCGTGCCGTGCGTGCCTTTCTCAACCTGAAGATGGAAACCACAAGATGACCTCGAGAAGCCGCCGTGACTTTCTCCGCACCGCCGCGATGAGCGCCGGTTCGGCCACCGCCCTGACGATGCTGCCGCAGGCCATCCGCAATGCGCTCGCGATTCCCGCGAACAATCGCACGGGGAGCATCCGCGATGTCGAACACATCGTGATCCTCATGCAGGAGAACCGCTCGTTCGATCATTACTTCGGCACGCTGCGCGGCGTGCGCGGCTTCGGCGACACGCGCGCGATCACGCTGCCTACCGGCAAGCCGGTGTGGAACCAGCCGCTCGCGGCCGGCGCGGGCGAAGTGCTGCCGTTTCATCCCACGGCGTCCAACCTGGGCCTGCAGTTCATCCAGGACCTGCCGCACGACTGGACCACGACGCACGCTGCCTGGAACGGCGGCCGCTACGACCAGTGGGTGCCCGCCAAGGGCACGACCACGATGGCCTACCTCACGCGCGACGACATTCCGTTCCACTACCAGCTCGCCGACGCATTCACGATTTGCGACGCGTACCACTGCTCGACGATGACCGCGACCGACCCGAACCGCTACTACATGTGGACGGGCTGGGTGGGCAACGACGGCAGCGGCGGCGGCCCGGTGATCGACAACGCGGAAGCGGGCTATGGCTGGTCCACGTATCCCGAAGTCCTGCAGAGCGCGGGTATTACGTGGAAGATCTATCAGGACGCGGGCGAAGGCCTGGATGCCAAGGGCTCGTGGGGCTGGACGGGCGACAACCCGTACATCGGCAATTACGGCGACAACTCGCTCCTGTATTTCCATCAATACCAGAACGCGCAGCCCGGCAATCCGCTGTATGACCGCGCACGCACGGGCACGAACGTGCTGGCGGGCGGCGGCTATTTCGACGTGCTCAAGCAGGACGTGGCGAACAATGCGCTGCCGCAGGTCTCGTGGATCGTCGCGCCCGAGGCGTATTCGGAGCATCCGAACTGGCCCGCCAACTATGGCGCGTGGTACGTCGACCAGGTGCTGCAGATCCTCACGTCGAACCCGGACCTGTGGAGCAAGACCGTGCTGCTCGTGAACTACGACGAGAACGACGGCTTCTTCGATCACCTTGCGCCCCCGTTCCCGCCGGCTTCGAGCGCGAACGGCCTTTCGACCGTCGACACGACGAACGAGATTTTCCCGGGCAGCAGCAAGTACGCGGCGGGCCCGTACGGCCTCGGACCGCGCGTGCCGATGCTCGTGGTCTCGCCGTGGTCGCGCGGCGGTTGGGTGTGCTCGGAGACGTTCGACCATACTTCCGTGATCCGCTTCATCGAGAAGCGCTTCGGTCTGCATCACGACCTGCGCGAGCCGAACATCACGCCATGGCGCCGCGCCGTGTGCGGCGACCTCACGTCGGCATTCAACTTCGCCACGCCTAACGCGGCGATTCCCGCGCTGCCTTCCACGAC
>NZ_JBFRCN010000102.1:0-12804 GCF_040965835.1 Paraburkholderia sp. BR10872 | reverse complement strand
GCTCACATAGGCCGGCGACGCCGCAAGCGCTTCGGCCGCCGCGGTGAAGCTCGCTTTGCGCGCGACCATGCAGAACACGCGCAGGTCGTCGAGCTCCGGCGACGCGACAGATTTCGGCGCTTTCGGTGCGTCCGGCATAGGCGTCACCGCAGCGTCACAGCGCGGCGGCTACCGCTTCGCCCAGCGCAGTCGTGTTCGCCGTGCCGCCCATGTCGGGCGTGCGCGGGCCTTCCACCAGCACCTTCTCGATGGCCTGCATGATCGCGTCGTGCGCGGCCTTGTATTGCGCGTCGCCGTTGCCGAGGAAGTCGAGCATCATCGCGCCCGACCAGATCATCGCGATGGGGTTGGCGATCTGCTTGCCGAAGATGTCGGGCGCCGAGCCGTGCACCGGCTCGAACAGCGAGGGGAACTTGCGCTCGGGATTCAGATTGGCCGAAGCCGCCAGACCGATCGTGCCCGTGCATGCGGGGCCGAGGTCCGAAAGGATGTCGCCGAAGAGGTTCGAGGCGACGACCACGTCGAAGCGGTCCGGCTGCAGCACGAAACGCGCGCACAGAATGTCGATGTGCTGCTTGTCCCACTTCACGTCGGGATACGCCTCGCCCATCGCCGCCACGCGCTCGTCCCAGTACGGCATGCTGATCGAGATGCCGTTCGATTTGGTGGCTGCCGTGAGTTTCTTGCGGCCGCGCTGGTTTGCGAGTTCGAACGCGTACTTGAGAATGCGGTCCACGCCGTGGCGCGTGAACACCGACTCCTGCAGCACGAACTCGCGCTCGGTGCCTTCGAACATCTTGCCGCCCACCGAGCTGTACTCGCCCTCGGTGTTCTCGCGCACGACGAGAAAGTCGATGTCGCCGGGCTTGCGGTTGGCGAGCGGACACGGCACGCCGGGCAGCAGACGCACCGGGCGCAGGTTGACGTACTGGTCGAACTCGCGGCGGAACTTCAGCAGCGAGCCCCACAGGGAAATGTGATCGGGCACCTTGTCGGGCCAGCCGACCGCGCCGAAATAGATCGCGTCGAAACCCTTGAGCGTGGCGAACCAGTCGTCGGGCATCATCTTGCCGTGCTGCAGGTAGTAATCGCAGCTTGCCCAGTCGAAATGCGTGATTTCGAGGTTCAGGCCGAACTTCGCGGCCGCCGCCTCGACCACGCGCACGCCCTCGGGCATTACTTCCTGGCCGATACCGTCGCCGGCGATGGCGGCGATCTTGAATGTCTTGCTCATGTCGCGTTCTCCTTTTCTGTGTTGATTCTGTGCTGATGCGCCAGCATGCCCGAAAAACCGCCGGCAACCAGCCCCGCAGGCGTGGATAGATTCAACACGAAACGTGAATAATCGCACGAGGGCGCGCTACCGTCCATGGATGCGCCATATTCAGCGCCCGCCGATTTCCTGCCGATAGCCGATCTCGCCTAGAATCTCGTTTGGCTCCACCGCGCCTTTCGCTGGAACGGCGCATATCCAGATCGACCGACTTATGTTCTCGCTTTCCGACACCCTTCCCTCCGACAAACCCGCCCTCTACGAATCGCTGGCTGCGCAGGCGCGCTCGCTGCTCGAAGGCGAAACCGACGTCATCGCGAACGCCGCGAACTTCGCTTCGCTCGTGTTTCATTCGCTCGAAGGCCTGAACTGGGCGGGCTTTTACTCGTTCGACGGCACCGAGCTCGTGGTCGGTCCGTTCCAGGGCAAACCGGCGTGCGTGCGCATTCCCCTGGGCAAGGGCGTATGCGGCACGGCGGCGGCCACACGGCAAACGCAAGTGGTGCCCGATGTGCACGCGTTCGCGGGCCACATTGCGTGCGATTCGGCTTCGCAGTCGGAAATCGTCGTGCCCCTCGTCACGCCGGACGGCGAGCTGATCGGCGTATGGGACGTGGACAGTCCGCATCTCGCGCGCTTCGACGAAGAGGACGCGAAAGGCATGGAGTTGCTGTGCCGCACGTTCATCGAATACGGCATGAAGCGTCGCTGAGCGCTGTTGTTACGCGCCCTTATACTGGGCGCTCGACGCGTACTCAGGATGCCGAATCGTCTGACGCATTCGCCTTGACGAAGTCGACGAACGCGCGCAGCGGCGCCGGCAGGTGCCGCCGCCCAGGGTAGTAGAGAAACGGCCCCGGAAACGACACATCCCAGTCGTCGAGCAGGCGCATGAGCGCGCCGCTGCGGATATGCGGCAGCAACATCTCTTCGAACAGATACACGATGCCGACGCCGTCGAGCGCCATGTTGATCAGCAGGTCGAGCGCGGCGCCAGGACGCACGACGAGCACCGTGGGCGGGTCGAGGCGCAGCACTTCGCCGTCCCGCTCGAAATGCCAGAGCGGCATCGCGCCGCCCGCAAACTGCACGCGCAGGCAAGCGTGGTCGAGCAGTTCACGTGGATGTTCAGGCCGCCCCCGCGCCGCGAGATACGCGGGAGAAGCGACCGTCGCGAAGCGCTCCACGCGCGGACCGATGGGAATCGCGATCATGTCCTGCTCCAGCCGCTCGTCGTAGCGAATACCGGCGTCGCAGCCGATCTGCAGCACGTCGACGAAGCCGTCCTCCACCACCACCTCGACGCGGATCTCGGGATACTCGCGTTGGAACGGCGGGAGCACGCCCGGCAGGATGGTGCGCGCCGCGCTCGCGGGCACGTTGAGCTTGAGCGTGCCCGCCGGCTTTTGGCGGTAGCCGTTGAGCACGTCGAGCGCCGCTTCCATCTCGCTGAAAAGCGGCGTGATCGATTCGAGCAGACGCTGCCCCGCCTCGGTCGGCGCGACGCTGCGCGTGGTGCGGTTCAACAGGCGCAGCCCGAGCTTCGCCTCCAGCCTGCGCACCGCAGCACTCAGGCTCGACGCCGAAACGCCGCCCACGCGCGCCGCATCGCGAAAGCCGCCCGCGCGCGCCACCGAAACGAAAGCGGCCAGATCGTTCATTTCCATCGGCATGGTTCACCCCGCACTGTTCGATTTCCCGCACAGCCTGCGCTGATCAGATGGGATTATCGGACAATTCGAACGCGCCCATACATACAACGTTCCCGGCTACAGGCCACGCCGTAGACATTCTCCTGTGCGCCTGCGGCGATCGATTCATGCGATTGTCTTCTGCCCTTTACCAATCGCGTCCAGTTGCGCCAGTACCTCACCGGAGAGCTCAAGCGTCTGCGCTGTCATGTTCTCGCGTAGATGCGCCAGCGACGATGTCCCCGGAATCAAAAGAATATTTGGCGACCGGTGCAGAAGCCGCGCTAGCGCAACGGCCATCGGCGTGGCCTCGAGCATTCTTGCTATGTCTGACAGCGCTGAGGACTGAATCGGCGTGAAACCGCCCAGCGGGAAGAACGGCACATAGGCGACACCGCGTGCCGCCAGCGCATCGATCAACCCATCGTCGTCGCGGTGCACCAGGTTGTAGTGGTTCTGGACACAGACTATCGGTGCGATCTTTTCTGCATCGTCGATCTGCTTCGCTGTCGCGTTGGAGATGCCGATGTGGCGCACGAGCCCGCGCTCGCGCAGTGCGGCGAGCGCGTTCATTTCCCGTTCGACGGAGCCTTCGGCGGGCTTGTGGACGTCGCCCATGATGCGCAGATTGACCACGTCGAGCGTGTCGAGCCCCAGATTGCGCAGATTGTCGTGCACGGCGCGCTCGATGTCGGAGGGCTCCAGCGCGGGCAGCCAGGCGCCCGTGCCGTCGCGCACCGCGCCCACCTTGGTGACGATCGTGAGATCGTCGGCATAGGGATGGAGCGCCTCGCGGATGATCTGGTTCGTCACGTGCGGGCCATAGAAGTCGCTCGTGTCGAGATGGTTTACGCCGAGTGCGAGCGCCTCGCGCAGCACAGCCACGGCAGCCGCGCGGTCCTTCGGCGGGCCGAATACACCGGGGCCGGCAAGCTGCATGGCCCCGTAGCCCACACGGTTGACGGTGCGGCCGGCGAATGGGAACGTGCGCGCGGGTTGTGCGCGTTGTTGGGTCTGGGCGGGGGAATGGTTGGACGGCTGCGGCATGTCGTGCTCCTCGTGAACGGATGGCGCCAGTATGGGCGCTGCCGCGCTGTTCGATAATTCCCTCAGGTTCGCACGGGGTGTTCGAAATTTTGCACAATAAGATGACGGGCTATGGGAATTGAACGACACCCGAGCCGGGTACTTCTACGTTTCCACACCATCGCTTGGGCACATATCAGCCAGTCAAAGCCTGTCTCGCGCGCCCGGAGCGGCGCGCAATGTAATCGACGGCTGCGCCGCCAAGGTATGCGTCGTGCAGCACGTCGAGGCGCGCGAGCTCGGCTGCCGATCCGTGTGCAACCACGCGACCGCCTTCGAGTACATAGCCATGCTTTGCATAACGCAGCGCCATCGTCGCGTTCTGCTCCGCGAGCAGAAAACTGACCCCCTCGTCGCGGTTGAGCGCCGCGACAATCTCGAAGATTTCCTCCACGACCATAGGCGCGAGCCCCATTGAAGGCTCGTCGAGCAGCACGAGCGAAGGACGCGCCATCAGCGCACGGCCGATCGCCACCATCTGCTGCTCGCCACCCGACGTCAATCCCGCCAGCGACTGGCGCTTGACCTTCAGACGCGGAAAGATCCCGTAGATCCGCTCGAGATGGGCCTCGATCTCAGCCCGTCGCGGCCGCCTGGCGAACGATCCGATCCGCAGGTTTTCCTCGACTGACAGGTGCGCAAAGCAGCGCCGCCCTTCAAGCACCTGGACAAGTCCGCGCTCGACCAGTGTCCACGGCTCGACGCGCGCGACATCGTCGCCGCGATAGACGATGCGACCGCCCGTCAGTTCGCCGCGCTCCGCGCGTACGAGGTTCGAGATCGCCCTGAGCGTGGTCGTCTTGCCCGCGCCGTTGCCGCCGAGCAGCGCGACGATCTCGCCCTCGGGCACCGCCAGCGACACCCCGCGCAAGGCGGGGATGATCTGGCTATAGGTCACGGCGATCTCGTCGACCTGCAGGATCGGAGTGCCCGTCATGTTAGAGGTCCTTGCTGCAATCGCGTGGCGTAATGCCCTTTTCCTTCGCGTACGACAGCGCCGACTTCTCGATGATCGGACGTAGCAGCTCGCGGTCCGCCTGCACCCAGTTGCTGATCACGTTCCATTTCCGGCCGTCCCATTGCTGGAAGCGCACGGCACCGCCGCCTTCGTGGTCCGCGCAGGTCAATTTGAGCGGCTGCACGAGGCCGAGTGCGCCGAGTTGCTTGAGGCGCGCATCGTCCAGATCCAGATGCTCGAAGCCCCAGCGCACCTGCTCGCCCGTGAGCGGCTTGTTGCCGAACTTGCGCTGCGCAACGCGCACCGCCTCGACGTTGAGAATACCGTTCACCACGCCCAGGTTGTAGTAGACGGTGCCAAAGCGCGCCGGGTCCTTGAGGTTGCCGTTGCCGGGCTTCACCACGTACTGGTTGATCGCCTGCAGCACCGGGTAGTCCGTGCCCGAGGGGTGCGTCGTGATCGAGATGAAGCCCTTTGCCGCATCACCTGCGGGCCGGACGTCTTCCTCGGAGTTGCTCCAGATGTTGCCGATGATGTGATCGACCGGATAGCCGACCTTCTGCGCGGTCTTGATCGCTACTGGATTCATCACACCCCAGCCGCGCAGGATCACCCAGTCGGGATTGATCTGGTGAATCTTCAGCCACTGCGAACCCTGTTCGTTGCCAGGATGCGGCACTTCGATCTGGGTCACGTCGAAGCCATATTTCTTCGCGAGCAGATCGACCACCGGAATCGTTTCGCGGCCGTACGGCGAACCGTGATATAGCACGACAATCTTCTTGCCCTTGAGCGCGGCGAGACCGCCCGAGCGCTGCCCGATGTAGTTGACGATCGCGGAGACCTCGCTGTACGGATTCAGCTGCAGCGGGAACACATAGGGAAACACTGCGCCGTCAGTCGAATCGGTGCGGCCGTGGTTGATCGTGATGAGCGGAATCTTGTCGGCCGTCGAACGGTCGAGCGTCGCGTAAGCGATACCGACCGACAACGGGTTCGTGGCCGCGGTCGGCGCACCGTCGGGGCCGCCGCTCTTCAGGCGCTCATAGCATTCGACGCCCTTCTCCACCACGTACTCGGTCTCGCACTCCTTCCATACGAGCTTGACGCCGTTCACGCCGCCGTCACGCGCGTTGATCAACTGGAGATAGTCGATGAAGCCGCCGAAGAAGCCGCTGCCACCGGCTGCGTAGGGGCCGACCCGGTAGCTTTGCAGCGGAAAATACTCCTCACCCGCCGCATGCACCTGAGGCAACGCGCCAACGGTGAGCGCAAGCGCGGCCACGAAAGCCGAGGACCACTGTCGCCACTTGGCGCGAGAGGGACGAATATCATTATTTCGCATAACAAAATATTCCTTGAACGATAAAAGAAACAATAAGGCGGGGAGATTAACGGCTCAGGATTGCTTCGGCCGACGTTGACGGACGATCTGCACGAGTCTCGCGAGGCCTTCCGGTTCCTTGATCAGAAAGACGATGATCAGCGTGCCGAAGACGATCTTCTGCAGGTTCTGCACCTGGTCTGCGCCGATGCCCGCGTGGGCCAGCGCGCCAGCCGCGTTCGAAAGCAGGATCGGCAGTAAAACGATGAAGGCGGCGCCAAGAAAGTTGCCCGAAATGCTGCTCATGCCGCCAATGATGATGATGAACAGCACCTGGAACGAAAGATTCAGGTTGAAGCCGTCCGGCTCGATCGTGCCGAGATACGCGAAGGCCCACAGCGCGCCGGCGATGCCGAGCACGAAGGAACTCAGCGCGAAGGCCAGCAGCTTGCTGCGCCCCACCGGGATGCCGATCACGCGCGCGGCGGCTTCCATGTCGCGTACAGCCATCCAGCGCCGGCCAAGTTCGCTGCGCACGAGGCTCGCGCCGAATGCGAACAGCAAGGTCGCGACGCCGAGCACGAACAGGTAGCGCGATACCGGCGTGTCGATGCGCCAGCGACCGATCGCGAGCTGCGGCGCGCTCAACACGCCGGACGTGTCGTAGTTCGAGAACCACCCCACGCGCGTGAACAGCCAGACCACGAAGAACTGGGCGGCCAGCGTCGAGACGATCAGGTAGAAGCCCTTGATACGCAGGCTCGGCAGTCCGAACAGCACGCCGGCCGCGGCGCTGACCAGGCCGCCGAGCAGCAGGGCGACCGGCAGCGGCAACGCAGGCACACGTACGAGCAGGTTGTAGGTCGCATAGGCGCCGATCGACATGAATGCGGCCGAACCGAGCGACAACTGCCCCGCATAGCCGGTCAGGAAGTTCAGTCCGAGTCCGGCCACGGACAGGATCAGAAACGGCACGAGGATCGCGTTCAGCCAGTAGTCGTTCGCCGCGAGCGGCACGCCGGCAAACGCGACGAGCGCGCCCGCAAGCGGCACCGCCAGCCGGCGCAGGTTCAGCCGGCGCGGTTCGGCGAGGGGACGGGTCAATTCCATCAAGGTTTCCTCAAATGCGCTCGACGGCCGCCTCGCCGAACAGGCCGGACGGGCGCGCGAGCAGGAACAGCATTGCAAGCAGATAGGGGAACCAGTTCTCGATGCCGTCGCCGATCACGCTCCCGACATAAACCTCGGCCAGCTTCTCCGTTGCGCCGACCAGCAACCCGCCGACGATCGCGCCGCCGATCGACGAGAAGCCGCCGATGATCAGCACCGGCAGAGCCTTGAGCACGACGAGCGAGAGCGAGAACTGCACGCCGAGCCGCGCGCCCCAGAGCAGACCCGCAACGAGGCTGACGAAGCCAGCCAGTGCCCAGACGATGGCCCAGACGCGCGGCAGCCGCACGCCGACCGCGAAGGCGGCGAGCGGATCGTCGGCCACGGCCCGCAGCGACAGGCCAAAACGCGAGCGCTTCGCGAGCTGCGACAGCGCAAGCACCAGCACGCCCGCCGTGGCGGCCGCGAACAGGTCGAAGCGGCTCACCATTACGCCGCCCAGATGCAGCGGCCGGTCGTCGATGCCGAGATCGAGCCCGTGCACCTGCGCGCCCCAGAACAGCTGCGCCGCGCCTTCGAGAATCAGGCTCAGACCGAGGGTGGCCATGAACAGCACGATCGGCGCGCGGTTGACGAGCGGGCGCAGCACGAAGCGGCCGGTTGCGATCGCGATCAGTACGAGCGCGGCGAGCGTCGCCCCGAACGACAGCCACGGGTTCCAGCCGCGCTCAACGAGGCTCACGTAAGTCAGCGCACCGAACAGCACGAGCGAGCCCTGCGCGAAGTTGAAGATGCCCGACGCCTTGTAGATCAGCACGAAGCCGATCGCGACCAGCGAATACATCACGCCGGCCAGCAGTCCGCCCACCAGCACCTCGAAAAAGAATTGCATTGCGCACCCTCTCAATGACGTGTGCCGAGATAGGCCGCCAGCACATCCGGGTTCGTGCGGACTTCGTTGGGCCTGCCGTCGGCAATCTTTTTTCCGTAGTCGAGCACGACCACGTGATCGGACAAGCCCATCACCACGCCGATGTCGTGCTCGATCAGCACGACCGTGACGCCCAGATGCTCGTTGGCATCGAGCACGTACCCGGCCATCGCGTGCTTCTCCTCGGTATTCATGCCGGCCATGGGCTCGTCGAGCAGCAGCAGGCGTGGTTCGGCAGCGAGCGCACGCGCCAGCTCGACCCGCTTCTGTAACCCGTAGGACAGGGTGCCCACCACGCTGTCGCGCCAGGGCTGCAGATCCAGTGCTTCGATCACGCGCTCAGCGCGCTCGCGCTGCAAGGCTTCATCCCGTGCGGCACGGCCAACGTGCAGTGTCTGCTCGAGCCATGTACTACGGCGATGCAGGTTGCGCCCGGCCAGCACGTTGTCGAACACGCTCATGCGCCGGAACAGCGCGAGGTTCTGGAACGTGCGTGCGATGCCGCGATGCGCGGCGTCGTGCGCGTCCATGCGCCGGTAAGCATGGCCGTCGAAGCGCAGCGTGCCATGCTGCGGACGATAGACGCCGTTGATCACGTTCAGCAGCGAACTCTTGCCCGCGCCGTTCGGGCCGATCAACGCACAGATCTCGCCTGCCGCGACTTCGAAACTGATATCGGTAATGGCCTTGACGCCCCCGAACGACACGGAAATGCCGTCGAGCGCGAGCAGGGCCGTCGAGGCTTGCGTCATGCTGATTCACCCCTTGGGGTGCCGTTTCCCAGTTGTGTTCTTCTGTTTCGTGCGGGCGGGTCTGCTCGCGCGCCCGGCCCCGCCCCGCCGCCGCTTGCGTCAGGCGGCCTGCTTTTCGCGCTGCGCCTCGAGCTCGCGCACGAGCGGCAGCACCTTCTGGCCGAAATACTCGACTTCCTCGATGAAATGCAGGAAGCCGGTCAGCACCAGGTCGACCCCGATCGACTTCAGTTCGACGATACGTTCGGCGATCTGCTGCGGCGTGCCGATCAGGTTCGTGCGGAAGCCGTCGTTGTACTGAACGAGATCCTCGAAGGTCGACTTGGCCCAGTTGCCCTCGCCTTCCGGCGACGCCTTGCCCGCCTCCTTGACCGCATCGCCGAACGCGTGCACCGCCTCGACGTGCGCATGCCTGATGATGTCGTCGAGCACGGCCTTCGCTTCCTCTTCGGTATCGCGCGCGATCACGAAGGCATTGACGCCGATACGCACCTGGTGATTGTTCTGCGCCGCCTTCGCACGGATATCGTCGATCTGGGCCTTGAGATTCTCGGGCGTGTTGCCGTTCGTGAAATACCAGTCCGATACGCTCGCCGCGTTGTCGCGCGCCGCGCGCGAGCTGCCGCCCTGGAAAATCTCGGGATGGGGCTTCTGCACCGGCTTCGGACTCAACGTGTAGTTGTTGAAGCGGTAGAAGTCGCCCTTGAACGTGAAGTTGTCCTCGGTCCAGATGCCCTTGAGCGCGCGGATGAACTCGTTCGAGCGGCGGTAACGCTCGTCGTGCTCGAGCCACGGTTCACCGATCGCGGTGAACTCGCCCTTGAACCAGCCGCTCACGACGTTGATCGCGATGCGGCCGTTCGAGATGTGGTCGATGGTGGCGATCTGCTTGGCGACCACTGCCGGATGCCACGGACCAGGCAGGATCGCTGCGAGCACCTTGAGCTTGGTGGTCGACTGCAGCAGCGCCTGGCTAAACGAGACCGACTCGTGCTGATACTCCGCGCCGTAGCCGGCCGTGAAGCGAATCTGGCTCAGAGCATATTCAAAGCCCGCACGCTCGGCGGTCTGCGCAAGACGCTGGTTGTACTCGAGGCTCCAGTCGGTGCGCTGCTCGATCGTGCTGACGACAAGGCCGCCGCTCACGTTGGGCACCCAGTAGGCGAACTTGACGGCATCTCTGGTTTGGGAAGTCTGGCTCATTGAAGATTCCTTGAATGACTTTGGATTCAAACGGCGAGCGCCGCAGTGACGTTTTCCGCACGCGCACCGACGTACGGTGCCGCACGCTCTACAGCGAGTGCGATACGAGCGCGCAACGCGTCGCTTGCGATCTCGTAGCGATCGAAATCGCTTTCGGAGGCGTAGACGCCGATCGGCAGCGTGTGCGCCTGGAAGAAGCTGAAGAGCGGCCGCAACTGGTGATCGATCACGAGCGCATGACGCTCGCTGCCGCCCGTGGCGGCCAGCACCACCGGAACATCGATCAGCGCCTCGTGGTGCACGAGATCGAACAGATGCTTGAAGAGGCCGGTATAGGAGGCGCGATACACCGGACTTGCCGCAATCACGAGGTCGGCTGTCTCGATCGCCCGGATGTGTTCTTCGATATCCGCCGGCACCTGCGCACGCGTAAGCGCACCGGAGAGCCGTCCGGCGATCTCGCCGAGATCGATCACGCGGATTTCGACAGGCAGCGCGGCTTCCAGCGCGGACAGCAGCGACTGCACCAGCGCCAGCGTGCGCGACGGCCGCTGCAAGCTGCCCGACACGGCCACGATCTTGTGTTTCTTGCTCATGAGGATTCCTTCGTGAATCGGGACGTGCCTGATCGGTCCCGTCATGAGCTAAAGGCAAGGACTGTGCCAAATCGCGCGAACTGGCTACTTACAGCTGAACAGCTGACATAGCAGCAGTTTTCGTCATCGAGCGGCTTACCAGAAGGGGAAATGCACCTGATAAGCACATCCCGGCAGCACTCGGATCGATATGCCGACATGTGATGACGCACCGGCAACAGCGCTGCTTCTTCGTTGCTTCCCACGCAGCAGCACTGGTTCGTCACATGAATGGAAGTACTTAAGACGCATGGGTTCGCGTCTCGATGCTGCTAGCGCAGCAGCCTGATTAGGTTATGAGAAATCCTTGCTTCTCTCGAGTGCCAAAACCTTGAACACTGTGCTGATCCTGCAGCACGCATGCGCGTGCAGTGCTGCTTCACCCGATCACACTGCAATGGCATCCACTTCCCTATCGTTGCCGCTGGCCGACGCGCCGGAGGACATCCGGCCCATCCCGCAGGTCGAATCGCCATTGAGCGTCGCCCGGCGTCTTGCTGAACGCTTTGCGCGGACCGCAGCTGAGCGCGACGCGCGCGGCGGCACACCGAAGGCGGAACGCGACGCGCTGCGTGCGAGCGGCCTGCTCGCACTGAGCATCCCTGCGGTACATGGCGGCCTCGGTGCGGACTGGCGCACGACTCTCGACGTCGTGCGCGTGCTCGCGCGCGCCGACAGTTCACTCGCGCACGTGTTCGGATTCCATCACCTGATGCTGGCCACGGCCCGCCTGTTCGGCTCGCGGGAGCAATGGCAGGCGCTGTTCGAACAGACCTCGCGGCACCGGTGGTTCTGGGGCAATGCGCTCAATCCGCTCGACGAACGCACACTTGCGCATCCGCGCGGAGCGTGGCTCGAATTCAGCGGGCAAAAGAGCTTCTGCTCGGGCGCGCTCGACTCGGAAATGCTGATCGTCTCCGCGCGCCACGCCGAAACGCGTGCGTTTCTCGTAGCCGCCGTGCCAACCCAGCGAAGCGGCATCGCGATTGCAGACGACTGGAATAATTTCGGCCAACGCCAGACCGACAGCGGTTCGGTGACGTTCGAACGGGTCCGTGTCGAGCATCACGAGATCCTTTCGGACCCAGGACCGCTCTCGTCGCCGTTTGCATGTCTGAGGCCACTCATTGCGCAACTGATCCTGACGAACATCTATCTCGGCATTGCCGAGGCCGCGTTCGAGGACGCCCGTCACTACACCCTGAACGAAGCACGGCCCTGGCCCGCCGCGAAGGTCGCGAGCACCGGCGAGGACCCGTACATCCTGAGCCAGTACGGCGAGTTCTGGCTCGGACTGGAATCCGCCCGCGCGCTCGCGGACCGGGCCGCTGCAGGACTGGACAAGGCATGGTCGCGCGACACCGGCCTCACGGCGACCGAACGCGGCGAGGTGGCGCTGGCCATTGCCAGCGCGAAGGTCGTGGCCGCACAAACAGGCCTCGACATCTGTACGCGCATGTTCGATGTCGCCGGCGCCCGCGCGACCCATGGAGAGCTTCGGCTCGACCGCCACTGGCGCAACCTGCGCACCCATACGCTACACGATCCGCTCGCCTACAAGATCCGCGAGATCGGCGAATGGGCGCTCAACCGAACCTATCCTACGCCGAGCTTCTACTCATGAACCAACCGCTCTCCCACGCATGGCCCGATGATGCCGAAGCCAACGGCGATGTTTCTGTCCTCACGCTGCCGCACAGGCATTCGCTGACCACCTCGATCCGTGCACGCGCGCAGGTCTTCGTCGATCCCCGCTCGATCGAACTGCTTGAGCGGATCCAGCTGGTCGCGCCCAGCGACGCAAATATCCTGATCATCGGCGAGACCGGCACGGGCAAGGA
>NZ_JBFRCN010000101.1:0-13911 GCF_040965835.1 Paraburkholderia sp. BR10872 | reverse complement strand
CGTCAGCAGCAGAGAAACGAGATTATGAAGAATCTTTTCCGCTTCGTCAACCCCTTTTTTTCGCTCACCGCTTGAAAAAGCTTGCTGACTCCTGCGTCCGCCGGTTTCCGCGGCGGCCTTCGCTGCCTGACGTCGGAGACATCGAACTGCGAAGGGGGCGAATCTTATCGCCTCGATCGCGAGTCCGCAAGCCCTTCCCATCGACTTAATTGAAAAGAGGCGCAACGCGCCTCCTCCTTTCACTGAGCGGCATTCGCGCTCACGACTTCGGATCGTCCGTCGTCGGCGGGTCGAACAGCGCCTTGCACGGCGGCGAGAGTTCATCGTAGTGCTGCTTCATGCAAGCCTCGATCTTCTCCTTGTTCGGGATCACTCTCGCGCAGAAGCGGAATGCATCGCCACGGCAGGCATGTTCCTGCTCGTTGCGCGATTCGCCGCTGCTCGCCATCGCGAAGGTTAGACCGACCAGCAATGCGCCCGCTTTCATCATGCGATCGAACGGCTTCCTCATGGCGTTCTCCTCGTGATGCGTAGTCCGACGCGACCCTGCAAGGGCTATTCCCGGCACGCCGCTTGCAGCGCTGCCCTCACCTGCCACGATGAGGCGCTGCTCTCACGCAGCGGAACGCCATGAACCCACCGCTCACCCGGATCCTCGCGCTTTGCTCGGCCATTGTCATACCAGGCATCCCCCTGGCCGCTCACGCGGACGACAGCGCGAGCCCCTGCGCGGCGCTCAAGCGCATCGTCGCGGCAGCACCGCAGCATTTCGCGTCGCTGAGTCCTGACGACGGACACGCCGTCGCGCAACCCTATGGCGACGACGCGCAGTGCGCAACGACTGGCGGGAGTTTTCAGTGCGTGTGGAGCGCGCGCGACGCCGGATCTGGGACGAATGCGCTCGAAGGCGTAGGCGCCGACATTGCCTCGTGCCTGCCCGACGCAACGCACGACGTGAACTCGCCTGGCCGCCAGCACTTCTATCTGGGGCAGCGCGGCAGCCGGACCGAGATCACCGCGCAGACCGATGGCTCGACGCGCGTCAAGCTGATCGTTTCACATCAATAGGCATGCCGTCAGCCAAACGCGTCCGCAACCGCGCAGTTCAGGACCACTATGAGCCCACGGCCGCCCGCCGCCGCGTCGCGCCCGCCGCAGCCCGCGCGGCGCCGTGCCGACGGCCGGTGAGCACCGTCTGCACGATCACCGCGGCAAGCAGGAATGCGCCGCTCGCCAGGTTTTGATAGTAAGGGCTCAGCGTGCCGACCTGATTGATCACATTGTCGATGACACCGAGCAGCAACACGCCGGCCAGCGGACCGGCCATCGTTCCCACGCCGCCCGTGAGCAACACGCCGCCGATGACAGCCGCGGCGATCGACTGCAGTTCGTAGCCGGTCCCCGCCCCCGACAACCCCGAGTCCAGGTGCGACGCCAGCAGCGCCCCCGAGAGCCCGGCGAGTGCACCGGACAATCCATAGGCGAGTATCTTCACGCGCTCCACGCGCACGCCCAGCATGCGCGCCGCCTCTTCGTTGCCGCCGATCGCAAAGATCGCCGCGCCAAAGCGCGTGTGGTTGAGCAGCGCGCCGCCCAGTGCATAGACGACCACCAGCACCCAGATGAGATTGTTGACGCCAAACACCGAGCCATTGGCGATGCGCGCGAAGAAACCCGGATTGGCAATCAGCAGATCCTGGCTCGCGAGCACGAGCGCGAGCCCCTTGAGCGCGAGCAGCGCCGCGAGCGTGACGATGAACGGCGCCATGCGCGCGCGGGCGATCAGCACGCCGTTCACCAGACCGACGACGAAACCCGCCGCCACGGGCGCGAGCATCGCGGCGCCCCAGCCATAGGGCGCGGCATAGGCGGCCAGCACCGTGCCGAGTCCGACCATCGACCCGACCGAAAGATCGAAGCCGCCCAGGATGATGACGATGCTCTGCCCCACGGCGACGAGCCCGAGAAACGCACCGTTCGACGCGATGTCCGCGAGGTTCGCGGGGCGCAGGAAGTCGGGAAACACCATGCCGGCCACGAGCGCCACGACCACGAGCATCGCGATCGCCCCGCGCGACTGCACGAGCGCGATCACTTGCGCGCGCCGATTGGCGCCCGGCGTGGCGGCGGTTTGAGCGTCCACTGGTTTGGCGTTTTGCATCGCGTCAGCCTCCCGCGCGTTGCAGATACAGCGCGACGACGATGAACACCGCCTTGAGGATCTGCGCGTAGGTGAAGCTGATGTTGTTCATGATGAAGCTCGCGTCGAGCACCTGGAGCAGCAGCACACCGAACACCGCGCCGACGATCGAGATGCGTCCGCCCGAAAGCGGCGTGCCCCCGATGACCGAAGCGGCAATCGCATCGAGTTCGAAGTTCACACCCACATAGTTGGGATCCGCCGCGCCAAGTCGCGATGACGCGAACACGCCGGCGAGTCCGGCAAGCGTGCCGCTCACCGCGTAGACGAGAAAGAGCGTGCGCCGCACCGGAATGCCCGCAAGAAACGCGGCGCCGCGGCTCGCGCCCACGAGAATCGCGTAGCGCCCGAAGGTCGTGCGCCGCACGACGAACGCGACCACCACCGCGAGCCCGAGCGCGATCAGCATGACGACGGGCAGCGGGCCGAGCGCACCGGCGCCGAGCAGATCGAACGCGGGCGTGTCGGGCAGATTCACGCGGGAGCCACCCAGCAGCGCCTGCGCGAGCCCGCGCGCGGCGACCAGCAAGGCGAGGCTCGAGATCAGCGGATCGATGGCCAGCAGCGCGACGAGGAACCCGTTGCACAAGCCGACGACGGCGCCCACCGCGACCGCGCCCACGAGCGCCGGGCCCACGCCATACGGCAGGAACACGGCAATCGACGCGCTGGCGAGCGCCATCACCGAGCCTACGGAGAGATCGATGCCGCGCGTCGCAATCGCGAGATTCTGGCCCAGCGCGATCAGCACGATAGGCGCCGCCTCGAACAGCAGGCTGCGCGCCGCGAAGGGATTCGAGAAGCCGGGCGTGACGGCGAGATTGAACGCGACGAGCGCGGCGAGCGCAAAGTACACGCTGTGCTCGCGCAGCACGGTGCGCCAGGTCTGCGCACGCGCCGCCGCGCCGGACGCGGGCGAGACGGAACGGCTCGAGGAATTCGAAGGATTCGAGGGGCTCAAGCTTGCCTCGTTCGATTCAAGGTTGGTCGCCATCGGAGCGGTTGTCGTGGATTGTGGCGGGTTTGGCGCGGGGTTGCTCACGCGGTGCCGTCGCCGTGGTCGGCGCTGTCGTCGGATCCGGCGCCGGCCAGCACGGCGAGCACTTCGTCGGGATGCGCGCCGGCGGTCGGCATGCCGCCCTCGGTCGCGCCTTCGTTGAGCACGACGAGGCGGTCGGTCAGCGCAAGCAGCTCTTCCATCTCCGAGGATGTGACCACCACCGCGAGCCCCTCCTGCGCAAGCTCCTGCACGACGCGATGCACCTCCTCTTTCGCGCCGACGTCGATGCCGCGCGTGGGATCGTCGAGCAGCAGCACCGTTGGGCGCGTAGAGAGGCAGCGCGCGATCAGCGCCTTTTGCTGATTGCCGCCCGAGAGCGTCGTGATGAGTGCGCCGGGCCCGGCCGTCTTGATGCCGAGCCGCTCGATCGAGTCCCGCACCACTTGCGCTTCCTTCGCACGCGAGATGAAGCCGAAGCGAGAAATGCGCGGCAGCAAGCTTGCGACGATGTTCTCGCGCACCGAGAGACGTGGAAAGATGCCTTCCGCGCGGCGGTCTTCGGACAGGAAGGCGAGCCCGCGGCCGATCGAGCGCGCCGGGTTGGCATGCGTGAGCGCGCGGCCAGCGACATCGACCTCCCCGCCATCGGCCTTTTGCGCGCCGAAGATCGTCTTGAATGTTTCTGTGCGGCCCGAGCCGAGCAGTCCGGCCAGCCCGACGATCTCCTTGCGGGCCACGCGCAGCGACACGTCGCGCACGCGGTTGCCCCACTGCAAATGGTCGACGGCGAGCGCAGGCGTGGCGTCGGCATCGGCGCTGCCCGAGCGCTCGGCCCAGGCGTGCTCGCCCGCGCTCTCGCGGCCCAGCATGGCCGCGATCAATGCCGCGCGCGGCAGTTCTGCGGGCGTACCCGTGCGGACCACTGCGCCGTCGCGCATCACCGTAAAGCGATCGCACAGCCGGTAGCATTCGGAAAGCCGGTGGCTCACGAACAGCAGTGCAATGCCCTCGGCGCGCAGGCGATCGACGACTTCGAACAGCACGTCCACCTCGGCGCCGCTCAGGGCCGAAGTCGGTTCGTCGAGGATCAGCACGCGCGCGCCCAGCGAAACGCCGCGCGCAATCGCCACCATCTGCTGCGCGCCGAGCCCGAGCGAGCCGAGACGCGCGGCCGGATCGACCGCGAGCCGGTAGCGCTGCACGATGTCGGCGGCGCGCTCGAGCATGCGCTTCCTGTCGATCAGGATGCCGAAGCGTTTCGGTTCATGGCACAGAAAGATGTTGTCGGCCACGCTGCGCTCCGGTATCAGGTTGATTTCCTGATACACGGCGCACACGCCCGCGCCCTGCGCGGCGCGCGGACTGTCGAACGCGACGTCCGCGCCGTCGAGCGTGAGCGCGCCCGAGTCGGGCTGATGAAAGCCGGTGAGGACCTTGATCAGCGTGGACTTGCCCGCGCCGTTCTCGCCCACGAGGCCGTGCACCTCGCCCGCGCGCAGCGTGAGCGAGACGTCGCGCAGCGCGCGCACCACGCCGAAGGTCTTCGAAACGCCGTGCGTTTCGAGCACGGCGCGCGGCGTGGCCGTGGCGGAACCGGTGCGACCGGTGCGATCGGCGGGGGCGCTCGTCGTCATCGTGCGGACGCGGCTCAGTAGACCTTGCCCTGCGCGAGCGACGGCTGCGCGTTGTTCCGGTCGAACAGCGCGTCATCCATGATCTGCTTTTGCGGCACCGGCTTGCCCGCGAGATAGTCTTCCAGCGACTTGAAGGCGAGCGGACCGAAGCGAGGGTTCGTTTCGACGTCAGCAGCGACAACGCCGTTCGAAATATCCGTGACGATTTCCTTTGTGCCGTCGATCGAGACGATCTTCACGCCGTTGAGCTTGCCGGCCTGGCGCAGCGCCTTGATCGCGCCGACCGTCATCGTGTCGGCATGGGTGTAGACGGCGTTGACGTCCGGGTGCGCGAGCAGGATCTGCTCCATTACCTTCTGCGCTTCGGTCGTCGACCAGTTTGCGGTTTGCGCCGCAATGATCTTCATGCCGGGATAGGGCTTGAGGCCGTTCGCAAAGCCGTCCGTGCGCTGGCTTTCCACCGTGTTGCCGTAGCCGCCCTGGATCTCGGCGATGATCGCGTTGCCGCCCGTGGCGTCTGCCAGCGCCTTCGCCGCGCGCTCGCCCTGCTTGTAGAAGTCGGAGCCGAGGAACGTGATGAAGTCGTCGCACACCGTGCCCGCGGTCTGCCGGTCGATCGTCACGACGGGAATGCCTTTGGCGCGCGCCTGGGCGAGCGCGGGCTGCAGGCCTGTGGAGTCGTTGGGCGCAATGATGAGCGCCTCGGCGCCCTGGTTGATCATGCTTTCGATGTCGGCGACCTGCTTCGCCTGGTTGGCGTTCGCGTTCGTATACAGGAGACGCTTCACGCCCGCTTCCTTCGCCGCTGCGCGAACCGAGGCGGTTTCGGTCGCCCGGAACGGGTTCTGTTCATTCTCCGACTGAGAGAACCCCACCACCATGTCGCTCAGCTTCTTGCCGGCCGGTTTGGCATTCGTGCAGCTCTCGCTGGAATTCGACTGGACTTTCTGCGCGCCGGCAGTGGACTGCGCGTGAGCGCTCGCGGCGAACGCGCTCGCGAAGCAAAACCCGGCGGCGATGAGGGCGGACTGGATTCGTTGATGACGCATGGCTGTCTCCTGTGTCGGCCAGAACGCATGCGGCAGCACGGGCTCCGGTCTCACGCAAAGCGATGAATGACATCGGCGGTGCTGGCCATCGGCCCCACCGCGGTTCTTGTTGTCTTTCTTGATTCATCCAGCACGACGCACGACGCGCGATGCGCCCCACCGAATTATTATGGCCACTGCTTCAACTAATATTACCAGTCAATTTTCGGAGATATTAATGAGGGTATTCACGGGGGAAGCAGAGTCCGGCGCGCACACCGAGGTCCGTTCGATGAGCGGCCCGTCGAGCTTCACGGTGCGGTGGCGCACCGGCGCGCCGGCGCTGCGGTTCTGCTCTTCCTGCAGCAGCGTCTCGACGGCCCAGCGCCCAAGCTCGTAGTTGGGCAGCACGACGGTGGTAAGCGGCGGGTGGGTGTGACGCGCGATTTCCTGGTCGTCGTAGCCCATTACGGAAACGTCTTCGGGCACGCGCAGCCCGAGTTGTTTGAGCGCTTCGATCGCACCGATCGCCGTCAGGTCGTTGGCGCAGAAAATCGCGGTGGGCGGATTCGGCTCGCGCATGAGCGAGAGCGTGAGTTCGAAACCCTTGCCCGAACTCCAGTCGCCGTCGCGCACGAGGCGTTCGTCGAACAGCAGGTCCGCAGTCGCGAGCGCCTGGCGATAGCCCTTCAGACGGTCTTTCGCGGCGTCCTGCCAGGTTTCGCCATTGATGAACCCGATGCGCCGATGCCCCGCTTCGATCAGATATTCGGTGGCCGTATGGCCGCCCGCCACTTCGGCCGGCACGACCGAAGAGAGCGCGTGATCGGACGCGTAGCAGTTGAGCAGCACGGCCGGCACCTTCAGCAGCGCGGGCGGCACCGTGACCTTGCGCGTGTACACGGTCGCGTAGATCACGCCGAGCACGTTCGGCATGGCGAGCGTTTGCAGCACCTGCTGCTCCATCTGGGCGTTGCCATGCGTCGAGAACACCGCGAGCAGACAGCCGTTGTTCCAGGCGGCGTCGCGCGCGCCGTCGATGCTCACGACCGGGTGTGGACTCGTCGAGACTTCGTCGGCGAGATAGACGATGAGGTTGCGCTCGCCTGCGGGGGCGGGCGTCTGCACCGCGCGGATCGGCAACTGGTAGCCAAGCGATTGCGCGACCTCGTGCACCTTCAGGCGCGTCGCTTCGGAAAGCTTGGCGCCGACCGCGCCGTTGAGCACGAGGGAAACCGTCGATTGCGATACGCCGGCGGCCTTCGCGATGTCGGTCATGGTCGGGCGGCGTTGCGTCGATTTTTTCATCGGATCTGAGGGGGACTGCGGGAGGGCTGCGCGGCGCGGCGGCGCGCGCTCGGGGCCGCGCTGTTGGCCCGAAGCGTAGCACTAATAATTTTGGCCATCAATTGGAGCATGTCACCATTTTTTGGCGGCATCATCAGCGATTTCAGCGCCTATATTATCTTTTATTAGTAATAAAACGATGCACTTGGAGAACGCTCATTTGACTGCCCGACCGACACCCTCGTCGCCCCCGGAGATCGCATTCGACGCCGCCGCGCTCGACGACGGCCAACTCGTCACGCTGGCCCATGGCGACGCGCGCGCGCTCGTCGCGCCGCACGTCGGCGGCTCGATCGCGGCGTTCTACGACGCAGCCGGCCACACCCCTGCGTCGCACTGGCTGCGTCCCGCCACGCGCGCCGCCATCGACGCGCGCGATCCGCTAGGCATGGCGAGCTTTCCGCTGATGCCGTACTGCAACCGCATCCGCGACGGGCGATTCCGCTTCGAAGGCGAGATGATCGACTTGCCGAGCGGCACCGGCGCGCTGCGCCACGCGCTGCATGGCCACGCATGGCGGCGCCCCTGGACGGTCGAGGCGCAAACGGCTGAGACGCTCACGCTGCACTTCCTGCACGAGCCGAACGAGTCACATGAAGCGCACGGACCCCACGGATCGCGCAAGGCCAGTTCACACGTCGGCACCGGTTGGCCGTTTCGCTACGAAGCGCGCCAGCACCTCACGCTCGACGCCAGCGGCCTCACCGTGCGCCTGTGGGCACGCAACCTGGCCGCGCGGCCCATGCCGTTCGGTCTGGGCCATCACCCGTACTATCCGCGCTCGCCCGGCACGCGTATCGCCGCGCGCGTGCGCGCCATGTGGGAGATCGACACGGAAGTGCTGCCGGTCTCGCTCAGCGCGCACCCAGCCGTCGACGCGCTGCAGGCCGGCCTGATCGTCGACGACTTCGACCTCGACAACAACTTCTCCGGCTGGCGCCGCGAGGCGGTCATCGAATGGCCGCACGAAGGCCGTCGCCTCGCGCTGCGCGCGAGCACGCCACTCGACTTCTTCGTGGTCTTCTGTCCACCCGGCCTGCCCTACTTCTGCGCCGAACCTGTCAGCAACACGACGGACTGGCTCAATCTGCGTCACGAAGGCACCGTGCAGCGCATCGACGTGGGCGGCACCGTGCTCGCGCCCGGCGAAACACTCGAAGCCCAGCTTGCCTGGCAACCCGAGTGGATCTGAAGCGGTCGGTCGCTCACATGCCGGCGCCGCTCTGCCCACCCGAGCGCACGCCCGCCAACGGCGCGCCGTAGCCGCCCGCCTCGGCGTTGTTCGGGTGGCCGTTCGCGAGTTGCCCGCGCGGATCGGTGGGACCGACCGGCATCTCGCCGGCCTGGCGATTGCCGTGGGTCGGGTATTCGCTGCCGGGCTGGGCGCCCGGCATGAGCGCGAGGCTGTTTTGCGGCGTACGCAGGTCGTCGTTCGGCGCGAGCTGGGCAAAAACCTGGCTGGGCGCGCCTGCCAGCATCGCGCTTGCCATGAGGCACGGCGTGGCCGCGTGGGCGAAGAAAAGCTTCATCTGGCACTCCTTGTCGCGCAACGCGACACGCTTGCGGCACGCGAGTGCTCGCCGTGCTGCTTTCAGGCTAGCAGACGGCCGCCTGCCACGCCCCATAATGATCTCCAGCAAACGCCGCGCTGCGGTTACTATTCCGGGTTGTAAGGCAAACCAGAAAAAGCGGCTCGCCACGGCGGGCCGATACAACGACAACCTCGGTCGACAGGAGACAAAACCATGGACCAGCCGCGTGCCGTCGACGTCCAGACCTTCATCAACGAACATCCGTTCTCGCCGTTCCAGTGGTTCATCTTCGCGATGTGCTTCGTCATCGTCCTGCTCGACGGTTTCGACACTGCCGCGATCGGCTTCATCGCGCCTTCGCTGCTCGGCGAATGGGGCATCCCCAAACCCGCGCTCGCGCCCGTGCTGAGTGCGGCGCTCTTCGGCCTTGCTTGCGGCGCACTCGTGTCCGGACCGCTTTCCGATCGCCTCGGGCGCCGCGCCATGCTGGTCGGCTCGGTGTTGCTGTTCGGCGTGACCTGCCTCGTTTCGGCGTTCTCCACCAGCATCGGCGAACTCACGTGGCTGCGCTTCATTACGGGCGTGGGTCTCGGCGCCGCCATGCCGAACGCGGTCACGATGATGGGCGAGTTCTGCCCCGACCGGAACCGCGCCACCGTAATCAATCTGATGTTCTGCGGCTTTCCGCTCGGCGCGGCCTGCGGCGGCTTTCTCGCGGCGTGGATGATTCCGCATTTCGGCTGGCGCAGCGTGCTCATGCTCGGCGGCGTGACGCCGCTCGTGCTCGCCGTGCCGCTCTTCCTGCGCATGCCGGAATCGGTGCGCTACATGGTGGCGAACCAGCGGCCCGTCGAGCGCATTCGCGCCGCGCTCGCCCGCATCTCGCCCGATGCCGCCAAGGCGCAGGTGTTCACGATGACGGAGCACGCACCGCAGACGCAAAGCAAGGGCCTCGGCGTCGTGCTTTCGCCGATGTACCTCGTCGGCTCGGTGATGCTGTGGGTCGCGTATTTCATGGGGCTCGTGATCTTCTACGCGTCGATCAACTGGATGCCGCTCCTGCTCAAAGACTCCGGCCTCACGGCCTCGAGCGCCACGCTGATTTCGGCACTCTTCCCGCTCGGCGGCGTGGGCGCGGTGCTGAGCGGCATGCTGATGGACCGCTTCAACGCGAACCGCATCATCGCCGCGTGCTACGTACTCACCGCGCTTTCGGTGTGGCTCATCGGCCAGGCAGCGGGTAACGTGGCCCTACTCGTCCTCGTGGTGTTCGTGGCCGGCGTGCTGATGAACACGGCGCAATCGTCGATGCCCGCGCTCGCCGCCGCGTTCTATCCCACCCAGGGGCGCGGCACCGGCGTGGCCTGGATGCTCGGCATCGGGCGCTTCGGCGGCATTGCGGGCTCGTTCCTCGTGGCCGAACTCGCGCGCCGGCACTTCACGTTTGCGGGCATCTTCGCGACGGTTGCCGTCGCCGGTCTGATTGCCGGCGCCGCACTGCTCATCAAGCAGGCCGCGCGGCCGCAGACGAGCGGATCGTCGGCGGCAAAGACGGAGTCGTTCGGGCACTGAGGCCCGCGGGCGTGTCGATGATTGCGCCGTGCCGCGGGCCACGGGCCGGCGCAATCCGCAGAGCGATCAGCCGCCGAGCGCGCCGAGATTGAGCCTGTGCGAATGGCCGATCCACACGGCGGCGTCGCGATGATCGCGCAGGGCATCGGTGGTGTTCGGATGCACGAACACGTCGAGTGCGCCGTGATTGAGCGTGAGCCATTCGACGACCGTCGTGAAATGCTCTCGCGTAATGGCGAGCTGATACGACCACATCGGATGCGGCCCGACCGGGCGCTCGTGAAAGCGGCCGATCTGCACGATCTCGCCGAAGCGGGCATCGATCGCCTCGCGCAAGGTCCATGCGGCGTCGCGCGTCGCAGCGTCGAAATAGACGTGGGCGTGCCAGCTCGTGATTTCGGCGGGATCGAGGTAGTTCATGGTGGAAGCAGGAATGCGGTGAGGGTTCGAGCCGACATTGTCCATCGAATGCCCCGCACCGCGCAGGCGAACGCACCACGCCAGGTTTCAGTGCGCGCCGTTCGAATACGTGTCGCCGACCATCAACCGCACGATTTCGTCGCCGTCGGTTTCCGAGACGCGCCGCTCGCCCGCCACTTCGCCGCGCCGCAGCACGACGATGCGCTCCGCCACCGCGAAAATATCGTGCAGGTTGTGCGAGATGAGAATCACGGCCACGCCCTGCGCCTTGAGTCCGCGGATCAACTCCATCACCTTGCGTTGCTCGGGCACGCCGAGCGCCGCGGTGGGCTCGTCCATGATGAGCACGCGCGCGTTCCAGTAGATCGCGCGGCCTATCGCAATGGCCTGGCGCTGGCCGCCCGAGAGCATCTTTACGGGACCCGTGAGCTTGCGCGGCGGAATCACGATATCGAGCCGCTCGAGCACTTCGCGCGCCACCCGCGCCATGTGCGGCCGGTCGATCACCTGGAAGCCGAGTAGCCGTCGCACGGGTTCGCGGCCGAGGAAGATGTTGCTGCCCACGTCGAGATTGTCGGCGAGCGCGAGATCCTGATAGATGGTTTCGATGCCCTGCGAGCGGGCATCCTGCGGATCGCGCAGCTGGAGCGGCCGCCCTTCGAAATGAAGATCGCCCGCATCGGCGCGATACACGCCAGAGAGAATCTTGATGAGGGTGGACTTGCCCGCGCCGTTGTCGCCCGCGAGCGCAAGCACTTCGCCGGGCATCAGCCGCAACGACACACGCTTGAGCGCCTCCACGCCACCAAAGCGGATCGAGACATCACGCGCCTCCAGAATCGGCGTGGCGCTCTCATCGCTCATTGCGCGCCTCCGAGCCGGTCCTTGTACTGGTCGATCAGCACCGAAAGAATGATGACGATGCCGACCACGATGAATTGCCAGAACGCGTTGACGTCGATGAACACGAGCCCGAATTCGATCACGGCGATGATGAGCGCGCCGATCAGCGTGCCGATGACGTTGCCGGTCCCGCCAAAGAGACTCGCGCCACCGATCACGACCGCCGCGATCGAATCGAGCAGCATGGGTTCACCCGCATTGGCCGCGCCCGCAGCGAAGCGCGCTGTGTAGACGATGCCGCCCACCGCCGCGAAGGCCGCCGCAATCAGATAGATCGCGAACAGATGACGGCGTACGTTGATGCCCGCGCGCACCGCCGACTGCGGATTGCCGCCTACCGCGTAGGTGTACTGACCGAAGCGCGTTTGCGAGAGCACGAAGTGCATGATGACGAGCAGCACGGCCGTGAGGATCACGGGTGTCCAGCCGCTGCCGAGCCACGCGAGCCCAGGATTGTTCACGGAGACGGTCATGCCGCTGCCCGCAGCGAGAAAGCCCACGCCGCGCGCGACCCCATACATGCCGAGCGTGCCGATGAATGCGGGCACGCCCAGGCGCGCGATCAACACGCCGTTCACGAAGCCCGGAATCAGGCATACGAGCACCGTGAGTGGTATCGACATCAGCAGGATCCACGGCGATGCGCCGCCGGGAATCGTGAACTGTGCGACGCACACCGCCGCGAGCCCCATCACGAAGCCCACCGAAAGATCGATGCCCGCGGTGATGATCACGAACGTCTGACCGATGGCCAGCAACAACGGCGCGCTAGCGGCAAGCCCGATCGACTGCAGGTTGTACGCGTTGAACACGAACGACCGGTGCGCCGAAATGCGCGCCCACGCCTCGAAGAAGACGAGCAGCGTGCCGAGAAAGAGCCACGGCCAGACCTTGCTGACGAGCGCGAGCCTGTCGAGTCGTTTGTCGTTCATGTGGCTCTGTTCGCGCGGCTTAGTTCGAGTAGATGTACTGCTTCATCTCCGGCTTGTCGATATTCGACCTGTCCAGCACCACGAAGCCCGTGCCCTTGTAGGTGGGAATCTTCTTGCCGTGGATGGTGTCGGCGGCGAACTTCACGGCGTCATAGCCCATCTCGTCGGGAAGCTGCGCGATGGCGATATCGACGAGGCCGCTTCTGATCTGCTCGTCGATGCCCGGCACGGCGTCGAACACGACGACCTTTACCACGCCCTGCTTGCCCGCGTTCTTCACGCCTTGCGCCGCGCCTGCACCCGAAAACGTGTTGGCGCCGAATACGCCCGCAAGGTCGGGATTGCGCGCGAGTACCGCCGCCACGTGCGAGGCGGCGCGATTGGCGTCGTCCTCGTTGTACTGCGTCTCGAGCACCTTGATGTTGGGGTGCTTCTTCATCTCTTCCATGAAACCTTGCGCGCGCGCGTCGGTGCTGGAAATGCCCGGCTTGTTGTTCTCGCAATAGACGGTGCCCTTGTCGCCGATCGCTTTGGCGAGCGAGCGCGCCGCCACGTGGCCGCCTTCCAGGTTGTCGGAAGCGACGTAGGAGAGCGGGAAGTCGGCGTCGCCCTTGCCGCTTTGATAATGGCCGTCGCCGATATAGGTGTCGACGGTGATGACTTTGATGCCGGCGTCGGCGGCTTCCTTGAGCGGGCCGATGAGCTGTTGCTTGTCGACGGGCGAGACGAGCAGCACGTCGGGATGCTTGGCGATGAACGCCTTGAGGATTGGCACCTGCTCCGTGGTGTTCCAGGCCTTCGGAACCTGGAACAGCAACTGGATGTTTTCTTCCTTCGCCGCGCGTTCGGCGCCGCGATGCATCGTGAAGTAGAAGGGATCGGTGACGCCGGGCAGCAGCGCGACGACGGGATGCGCCGCATCCGCGTGCGCCACGCCGGGCAGCGCGCCGGCGACGATCGTGGAAAGAGCCATCAGACAGCCAAGAGCGATGCGCAACATGTTTGTCTTCCTCCAGGTGAGTCCGACGCACGGCGCCCAATCTTCCCGAGGCGACCACGCCCGGCAGCAGTGGCTCAGTATACTGACGCGCTCTGCCGCGGGGCCTGGTGTTTTCCTGCACTCTTTCGACGCTTTATGCGCTTCGGATGCAGACATCCCGATTGGTGGGACGACTGACTATTTTCATTGCAGGAACAACCGATACGCCGGATTGCTCGTCTCTTCCCAGTGCGGATAGCCGAGCGTGGCGAGGAAACGGCGGAACTCGGCGTCTTCGGCGGCGGGCACCTGGATGCCCACCAGAATCGAGCTGTAGTCGGCGCCCTGGTTGCGGTAGTGGAAC
>NZ_JBFRCN010000100.1:0-15860 GCF_040965835.1 Paraburkholderia sp. BR10872 | reverse complement strand
CTGGCGGATCAGACGCCCGATGAGGCATACTTCGCGACGCTGCCAGCGATCAAATCGGCAGCATGATCGCCCCGGACGCTCCACTTAAAATCTCGGGACCCTGTCCGAACAAGCGACGCCACCTCTCACATTCAACCACCCCTACGGGAAATGCGGGGCGGCGACAGTGCTGGCCTTTGCGCTCGCAGGCTGCGCGGTCGGTCCGGACTTCAGGACGCCGGCGGTTCCTGCCGCGACCGGCTACATGAAGAACGCGCTGCCAGCCGAGGTCGGCAGCGCGGGGGCGGGCGGCACGCAGCCATGCGCGCAGGTTGATCACCAGCTTGATGGCGTCGAGCCTGTCGGTCTTCGCGCGCCTCTTATGGCGCTCAACAGGGATGCTCGCGGGATCGATCACATGACACTCGATCCCGCGAGCCCGCAGCGTGCGATAGATCCAGAACGCATCCGGGCCGGCTTCGTAGCTGACGACGACACGCACATCCGGCGCCAGAATCCACGTGGCCTTGTGCCGCTCGATGAGGTCCAGCACGGCCTGCAGCCGCCCCGCAGCGTCTCGCTCGGTCACAGATGCACAGATGGCCGACAACGCTGCCCGTCGTGTAGCGCGACCTTCCATTTGGCCGCGGCAAGCTCAAGCGACACCGCAAGCACGATTTGCTCTGTAACCGTTGTGTACGCTGGTTCTGCGCGCATGATTCTCTCCAATCGGCCTGGGTCGACGCACATATTTTAGGCGTCGACCAGGTTGTCGAGGCGGCCAGGCTTCATAGGATCTTTCATTCGATTACCCCTACCTAGAAGGTTCTGCTCAAGTGGTCATTTAAAGACAGGACGAATGCCGTGACGATGTGCCGCCCTATGCGATTCGCGTGGAAGGAACCGACTTCTGGATTGACTGTTGCGCAACGCCTGAGGATGCGAGCAAGCGGGCGGAAATGCTCGGGGTCATGGTTCTAAAGGTGCAGGGGTAGTCCTGGTGTCGGTTTGTGCGAGAGCATTTCCAGCGCGGTTGTGAGTCGCGCATGGAGTCGATCGAATAGAGCCAGCGCGTGTTCATGGCGATGCGCGCGGGGCTCGTCGGGCGGCTTGCCCCGGATCGCTTCAACATCCAATAACAAGAGTTTGCATTGCGCTACCTTGCGGCCAGGAAAGGGGCGCTTATCGGCACCACCGCGGCCGGACCACCTTGGTGACAGTTCGCGCGGTTTCTCAGGTGACACTTTCAGTTCGCAGGCGCCAAGCTACGGATTTCATCCGGAATCTTGTTGATTTCCCCGCGACGGGTGTGGTTGTTGATGACACATTTACCGTCGAAGTTGTGACACTAATGGGATGGTCCCTCCTGCCCCCTCGAGCGCGTAAGCTTTCGAAATCCCAAACCGTTTGGATACCATCATGGACACGGTGACGCTGGTTGGAATAGATCTCGGCAAACACAGATTCCACTTGCATGGGCAGGACAAACGTGGGAAAGCCGTGTTCCGCAAGAAGTTGAGCCGGAAGCAGCTGGTTGAGTTCTTCTCCACGTTTCACCCGTGCACCGAGGCAATGGAGACTTGCGCCGGCGCTCATCATACTGCTCGCCTACTCGCCTCTTTCGGCCATAACGTCAAGCTGATCTCGCCGCAATTCGTGCGCCCGTTCGTCAAATCGAACAAGAATGATTTCGTCGACGCAGAAGCTATCTGTGAGGCCGCTTGCCGACCAGCGATGCATTTGTGACACCGAAGACTGAATCCCAGCAAACGCTTTCGACGCTGCATCGTGTTCGTGAATCGCTGGTCAGGGATCGTACCAAGGCCGTCAACCAGATACATGGGTTCCTGCTCGAGTTCGGCGTTAGCTTGCCCATTGGATCTGCAACGATCAGGCGTCTACCGGCTGTCCTTGCGGAGCATCCGTTGCCGCCAAAGCTCGTAGCGATCATTGAGCGTTTGCGTCTTCACGTTAAGTATCTCGAAGAGCAGATTGGTCAGTTCGAAAGAGACATCGCGCGCCAAGTCTCGGACGATGAGGTTGGTCAACGGCTGATGACCATTCCCGGCATTGGCGTCATCACGGCAAGTGTGTTGTCCTCAGAAATGGGTGACGGCAAGCAGTACCGATGTGGTCGTGATTTCGCGGCGGCGATTGGACTCGTACCACGGCAACACGGTACGGGCGGCCGAAATAACCTGCTCGGCATCAGTCGTCGCGGCGACAAAAACATCCGTCGGTTACTCGTGCGCGCCTACATGATCCGGCTCGATAAGCAAACGGGTCGTCTGGCCGACTGGGTGCGATCAATGATGACAAGGCGACACTCGAATGTCGTGCTTGCGCGCTTGCCAACAAACTGGCGCGTACTGCGTGGGCAATAACCACTAACCACACGGTGTTTGAGGCTCGTTGCCAGAGAAGCTGGACGTGCTAAGAAGGCGACCCCCAACTGGTTTTGCGACGACTGAAAATTGATGACGTGAACGGCATATCTAGATCAACGCCATGTCTGAGGCCGGTTTGGACCGGGTGCGCACGAAGCTGGCACGAATCTTGTATTTGAGAACGCTAAACGCCGACAATGGGCGCCCCGAGACGCAACCGCATGTCGGCGTCGCTGACCCGATGGCCATCAAGGAACCACACAGTGATCGAAACGTTTTATGAAGTCATGCGACGTCAAGGGATTTCGCGCCGCAGCTTCCTCAAATTCTGCTCGCTGACGGCGACGTCGCTCGGTCTCGGCCCCGCATTCATGGTGAAGATCGCCCACGCGATGGAGACCAAGCCGCGCACGCCGGTGCTCTGGCAGCATGGGCTCGAATGCACGTGCTGCTCGGAGTCGTTCATCCGTTCGGCGCACCCGCTGGCGAAGGACGTCGTGCTCTCGATGATCTCGCTCGACTACGACGACCTGTTGATGGCTTCCGCGGGGCATCAGGCCGAGGCGATCCTCGAAGAAGTGATGACGAAGTACCGCGGCAACTACATCCTCGCGGTCGAAGGCAATCCGCCGCTGAACCAGGACGGCATGAGCTGCATTATCGGCGGCAAGCCGTTCATCGATCAGTTGCGCCGTGTGTCGAAGGACGCGAAGGCCGTGATCTCGTGGGGCTCGTGCGCGTCGTGGGGCTGCGTGCAGGCGGCGAAGCCGAACCCGACGCGGGCGGTGCCGATCCATAAGGTCATCACCGACAAGCCGATCATCAAGGTGCCCGGCTGCCCGCCGATCGCCGAGGTGATGACGGGCGTGATGACCTACATGCTCACGTTCGACCGCATGCCGGAGCTGGACCGCCAGGGGCGCCCGAAGCTGTTCTACAGCCAGCGCATTCACGACAAGTGCTACCGCCGTCCCCATTTCGACGCTGGCCAGTTCGTCGAGTCGTGGGACGACGATGCGGCACGGCGCGGCTACTGCCTCTACAAGGTCGGCTGCAAGGGCCCGACGACCTACAACGCCTGCTCGACCGTGCGCTGGAACGGCGGCACGAGCTTCCCCATTCAGGCGGGCCACGGCTGCATCGGCTGCTCCGAGGACGGCTTCTGGGACAAGGGCTCCTTCTACGACCGGCTCACCCAGATCAACCAGTTCGGCGTCGAAGCGAACGCCGACAAAATTGGTGGCACCGCGGCCGTCGTGGTGGGCGCCGCTGCCGCGGCGCATGCGGCCGCTTCGGCGATTCAGCGCGCCAAATCGAAGCGCGACGCGAGGCAAGACCGCGACGGCCGATAGCCGCATCTAGCGCCCCGCGCGGGGGCGCCGCCGACAAGCATAGGAAGCAATACAGGAAAAAACAAGCATGACAGCCATTTCCACCCAGGGGTTTCAGCTCGACAACAGCGGGCGGCGCATCGTCGTCGATCCGGTCACGCGCATCGAAGGCCACATGCGCGTCGAGGTCAATGTCGATTCGAACAACGTGATCCGCAACGCCGTCTCCACCGGCACCATGTGGCGCGGGCTCGAAGTCATTCTCAAGGGGCGCGATCCGCGCGACGCGTGGGCATTCGTCGAGCGCATTTGCGGCGTGTGCACGGGATGTCACGCACTCGCCTCCGTGCGCGCCGTCGAGGACGCGCTCGACATCCGCATTCCGCCGAACGCGCACCTGATCCGCGAAATCATGGCGAAGACATTGCAGGTGCACGACCACGTGGTGCACTTCTACCACCTGCACGCGCTCGACTGGGTCGATGTGGTATCGGCGCTGAAGGCCGACCCCAAGCCCACGTCCGAGTTGCAGCAACGCGTCTCGCCCGTGCATCCGATGTCGTCGCGGGGCTATTTCCGCGACGTGCAGACGCGCCTGCGCAAGTTCGTTGAAAGCGGCCAGCTCGGGCCATTCATGAACGGCTACTGGGGCAACCCCGCCTACGTGCTGCCGCCGGAAGCTAACCTGATGGCCGTCACACACTACCTCGAAGCGCTCGACCTGCAAAAGGAGTGGGTCAAGATTCATACGATCTTCGGCGGCAAGAATCCGCACCCGAACTACCTAGTGGGCGGCGTGCCGTGCGCGATCAATATCGACGGCGATCTCGCCGCCGGTGCACCGATTAACATGGAGCGCCTGAACTTCGTCAAGTCGCTCATCGACGAAGCGATCACGTTCTGTCGCAACGTCTACGTGCCCGATCTGCTTGCAATCGGCACGATCTACAAGGCGCGCGGCTGGCTGTATGGCGGCGGCCTCGCCGCGACCAACGTGATGGACTACGGCGCGTATCCGCTCGTCAACTACAACCCATCCACCAACCAGATGCCGGGCGGCGCGATCCTCAACGGCGACTGGAACACGATCCTGCCGGTCGATCCGCGCGACCCCGAGCAAGTGCAGGAGTTCGTTGCGCACTCCTGGTATCAATACCCGGACAACGACCGCGGGCTGCATCCCTGGGACGGGATTACCGAGCCGCATTACGAACTGGGGCCCAACACGAAGGGCACGCGCACCGCGATCGAGTCGATCGACGAGAGCGCGAAATACTCGTGGGTCAAGTCGCCGCGCTGGCGCGGGCACGCAATGGAGGTCGGACCGCTCGCGCGCTACATCCTGGGCTACGCGCACGCGCAGCAGGGCAATGCGCATTGCGGGCGCACGAAGGAGCAGATCGAAACCTCGCTCGTCGCCGTGAACCAAGGCATGCCGAAGCTGCTCGGCTTGCCCGAAACCTCGCACGGCGCGAAACAACTGTTGCCGACCACCATCGGCCGCACGCTCGCCCGCGCGCTCGAAGCGGAGTATTGCGCCGAGATGATGGCGGACGACTGGCAAAGCCTCATCGACAACATCCGCAACGGCGACACCTCGACCGCGAACGTCGACAAGTGGGACCCGTCGATGTGGCCCGCCGAAGCGAAGGGCGTGGGCGCGGTCGCCGCGCCGCGCGGCGCGCTCGGCCACTGGATCAGGATCAAGGATGGCCGCATCGAGAATTACCAGTGCGTCGTGCCGAGCACCTGGAACGGCGGCCCACGCGACGCTAAAGGGCAGATCGGCGCATTCGAGGCGAGCCTCATGAACACGCCCATTGCGAACCCCGAGCAGCCTGTCGAGATCCTGCGCTCGCTGCATTCGTTCGATCCTTGCATGGCGTGCTCGACGCACGTGATGAGCGAGGACGGCGCTGAAATGACCGCCGTGACCGTGCGCTAACACTAGGCCGCTGCGACGCCTGCGCTCGCCGACGCAGTGGCGGCCAAGAAAGGATGATGACGATGCAATCGTATTCCCGACGCGAAGAGGCGCGCGACACCGTTCCGCCCGCCGAGGCGATTTACGTGTACGAAGCGCCGGTGCGCGTCTGGCACTGGATCAACGCGGCATCGATCGTGGTGCTCGCGGTGACCGGCTACCTGATCGGCTCGCCGCTTCCCACGCAGCCCGGCGAGGCAAGCGCGCATTTACTGATGGGCTATATCCGCTTCGCGCATTTCACCGCCGCCTACCTGTTCGCCATCGGACTCGCGGGCCGCGCTTATTGGGCCATTGTCGGCAATCACCATGCGCGCGAGATGTTCTGGGTGCCGGTGTTCTCGCGCGAGTACTGGCTCGCCATGTTCGCCATGCTGCGTTACTACGCGTTTGTCGGGCCCACGCCGTGCCAGTTCAGCGGGCACAATCCGTTGTCGCGACTCGCAATGTTCTTCGTGTTCCTACTGGTCTCCCTGTTCATGATCGTGACCGGCTTCGCGCTGTACGGCGAAGGCGCGCAGGCGGGTTCGTGGCAGCAGATTGCGTTTGGCTGGGTGCGTCCGCTGTTCGGCCAGTCGCAAGGCGTGCACACCACGCATCACCTCGGCATGTGGGCGATCATGATCTTCGTGATCCTGCATGTCTATGCGGCGATTCGCGAGGACATCATGGGCCGCCAGAGCGTGGTCGGCTCGATGATCTCGGGCCACCGCACGTTCAAGAAGTGAGGCCGCGATGCTGACTTCCCCGCAAAGCGGCGCGCCCGCCATCGTCGTGCTCGGCATCGGCAACGTGCTGTGGGCCGACGAGGGCTTTGGCGTGCGCTGCATCGAGGCGCTCCAGCAGCGCTTCGAATTCGCCCCGCACGTGAGCCTCATGGACGGCGGCACGCAAGGGCTGTATCTGGTCCAGTACGTCCAGGCCGCCGACAGCCTGTTGATTTTCGACGCGGTCGATTACGGTCTCGCGCCCGGCACGCTGAAGATCGTTGAGGATGACGACGTTCCGGCGTTTCTCGGGGTGCGCAAGATGAGCCTGCACCAGACCGGCTTCCAGGAGGTGCTGATGCTCGCGCGCCTGACCGGCCGGTATCCGCGCCGCGTGCTGCTGGTCGGCTGCCAGCCCGACGAAGTGGACGATTACGGCGGCAGCTTGCGGCCCGCCATGAAGGCGTCGCTGGAGCGCGCGCTCGAACTGGGCGTCGAGCGCCTTGCCGCATGGTGCGGTGAACCCTCGCCGCGCCGCACCCCGCTGCGCGCCGACGAGGCGGTCACGCTGCCGCATCTCGCGCTCGCGCGCTACGAAGGCGAGCGGCCGAGCGAAGCCGATGCGTGCCGCACCGGCGACGAGCGCGTGCTGCTGCGCACGCGCCGCGAGGAGCCGCCGTCGTGTGCGTAGGCGTGCCGATGCGGGTAATCGAGGTGCAGGGCTTGCAGGCGTCCTGCGACGGGCGCTGCGAGCGCCGCCGCATCGACACGTCGCTGGTTGGCCCGTGCAGCGCCGGTGAATGGCTGCTGGTCTTTCTGGACGCGGCGCGCGAGAAGCTCGACGCGACGCGCGCGGCGGAGATCGACGCGACGCTCTCGCTTGTCGAGCGGGCGCTGGCGGGCGATGCCGCCATGGCCCGCGCGAGCGCGCATTTTGAATTGCCGTCCGCGCTCGGCGTGGACGACCTGATCCGGCTGACTGGCGGCGCGCGGCACTCACCGGTCCACCAAGGAATCGACGTGACAAATACGGGCGGCGCCGCGCATGAGGTGGCGCCCGTGGTGCAGCGGCTGATCGACGACGGACACGCCGAGTTCGTGGACGAACGCACACTCGACGACTGGCTGGCGGATAGCGGCGAATGCGTCGTGCTGCTTGCGGGCGACCCGGTGCGCTTTCCCGAATCCCTCGACGTGGCCGTGGTGCTGCCCGAACTCGCGCGCCTCGCGGAGGGCCGCTTTGGCCGCCCATTGCGCGTGGCTGTGGCGACGCGCGAAGGCGAGGACGCGATCGTGCGCCGCGTCGGCTCTCAGCGCTGGCCCGCATTGCTGTGGCTGCGCGACGGCGGCTATGTCACGACGCTCGCGGGCATGATGGACTGGGACGATTACGTGGCCAACGTCGCCCATGCGCTCGCGCAGCCGACTACGCGGGTGCCTTCGGTCGGCATTCCCGTCAACGCCGCCGGCGCTTCGGCGGATTGTCACTATCCGTTACCAAGCGTCGATTGAACATCGATCAATCATCGGGATTGCCAACCATGTCCATGACTCCGTTTCCCGTTCCCGTCGTGCCATTCGGCCACGGCAGCCAGGACGAGGGCGATGCGGTGCTCGACTATCTGCCGATGCCGCAAGGCATGCGCACCTATGTAGCGCCGCCGCTGCCCGAGCGCGCCGACGCGCGGGCGCTCGACGCCGCGCGCGGCGTGCTGCGCGATGTACTGCGCGTGCTGGCGGCATACGAACCCGGCACGCCGCCCGAAGCGATCGACCTGACGACCTGCGACGCGGTGGCGCTGCGCATTCTCAACGACGTGTTGGGCGAGGGCGAGGTCAGCGCGCGCATCGACAATGCGCAGCGGTGCAGCGTCCTGATCCAGGAGACGGTGTTAACCGGGCTGTGGCGCGTGGTCGAGCCCGGTGGCGCGAGCGCGGCCGACCGCCTCGAAATCGGTGCAGCACCGGCGCTCCTCGCGCGGCCCGCAGAGGGGACGCAGCCGATGGCGCCGTTGCCGGGGTCGTTGCCACCGGGCGTGATGAACGCGCCGTCGGTCCTGAGCGAGGCGCGCGATCATGTTGCGCGCTGGCGTGCCGGGGACGCGCCCCATGTCGTCAATTTGACGCTCCTGCCGTTGTCGCCGGGGGATGAACAACTGATCGACGCCATGCTGGGCGAGGGCTCCGTGCAGGTGCTCGCGCGCGGCTACGGAAATTGCCGCGTGGGCAGCACGGCGATCGCAAACTGCTGGCGCGTTGCGTATTTCAACTCGCAGGATACGCTGATCCTGAACACGATCGAGATCACCGATCTGCCGGAGGTCGTGCGCGCCGCGCCGGAAGACATCGCCGATTCGTGCGAGCGCCTTGCCCAGTTGATCGAGTGGGTAGGCGAAGCGTGACGATGAACGATCGCATGATGCAATTCGAGGGCAGCTATCTCGGCGATAGCAGCCGCATCGCGGCTCATACGCGCCTCGAATGCAAGATCTGCTGGTGGATCTACGATCCCGAACAAGGCGACCCGGTCTGGCAGATTCCGCCCCACGTGCCGTTCGCGGCGCTTCCCGCGCACTGGCGCTGCCCCGTTTGCGACGGCGCGGCGGACCAGTTCATGGTGGTGGGGGACGCGGCTTGACCGCGCGCGCCATCGTGCGAGACACCCCGCGCGGCGAGCCACGGGTGGCGGCGCTGGTCGCGCACTTCGAGACGGTCGCCAACGGTGCGATGCGCGATCTGCCGGTCGTGAATCGCGCCTTGCCCGTCGAGGCAATCGGCTTCGCGCCGATGCCCGGGGAGGCCGGGGCGCGAGGTGCCTGGCTCGGCGTGCTGATCACGCCGTGGTCCATGAATCTCCTCAGGCCGCCCGGCGCGATGCAGGATTCGGTGCCATGTCCGCGGCCGTGCGGCAAGGCACGCTTGCGCGTAGGCAACGTCGAATGGATCGGCGCGCACGTGCAAGGCGTGGGCGCGTATGCGTGCTGTTCGCTCTTTTCGCCAATGTTCGAATTCGCCGGCCAGGAGAGCGCCGTCGCCACCGCGCAGGCCGTCCTCGCGCAGTTGCGCGGCGGGGAAGTCGGCGCGAAGGGCGATGGGAACGGCGACCCAGCGGGCATTGCGCCGCGCGCGTCGCGGCGCGCGTTCCTGTTGCGGCCGGGCGCGTTCGGGAGCGCTGCATGAATGCGGCGACGCTGGCCGGGCAATACCGGGTGCGCCCCGGCCGGCAGGACAGCATCGCGGGCGGCCGCCCGCCGCTCGCCGCCACGCTGCTGCGCGGGCAACCGGCGGCAACCGCCGCGTCGCGGCTTTCGGCGCTGTTCGCGCTGTGCGGACTCGCGCACCGACTCTGCGCGGAACTTGCCGTCGGCGCGGCGGGCGGCTCAGCGGTGCACGAGCGGGAGGATGCCGTCAAAGCGGCTCATACCTCGATGCTTACGCGCGAAACGCTCGCCGTGCAGCTGCGCTGCATCTGGACCGACTGGCCCGTGAGGCTTGCCGCCGCCGCGCCGCATAGGCTGCCCGATGTCGAAGCGGCAGGCTCGCCCGACTGGGTGGAGCGGCATGTTCTCGGCATGCCTGGGTGCAAATGGCTCGCACACTGGGCGGACGATCCGCGTGGCTGCCTTAGCGCCTGGAGCGCGCGGGCCAAGACGTTCCCGGCCCGGTTGCTGGCAGACTGCCGTCCATACGCCGATACGACCCGTGCCACGCCGCGGCCACTCGTGATCGACGAAGCGCGGTTGAGCGAACTGGCCACAGCGATTGCCGGGAGTCCGGCTTTCGCGCACGCTCCCCTGCAACGCGGTCAGCCCGCGGAGACCGGCGTGTGGACGCGTAGCGACGATCCGTGCGCGCTGGACTACGATACGCCCTGGCTGCGGCTTGGCGCGCGCGTCGCGGACGTGGTGCGGCTAGCGGCGGCCGACGGCGCGCGTGCGCTGCGCTTTGGCGCGCTGACGTGCGCGCCCGGTGAGGCGCTCGGCTGGTGCGAGATGGCGCGCGGCGTGCTGGTCCATTGGGTGCGACTCGCGCCGGACGATACGGCGCGCATCGAGGACTACCGCGTGGTCGCGCCGACCGAGTGGAATTTTCACCGCCAGGGCACGCTCGCGCAAGCCTTGTCGCGACTCGACCCCGCGCCCGGCGATGGAGCGTTCGCCGCGCACGCAGGCGTGTGGATGGGCGCGTTCGATCCGTGTATCGCCTATGCGCTCGACCGGGCGGAACCGACGATATGCATGAAGTAAGCCTGGCCGGCGGCGTGCTGGCATCGGTCGAAGCGGCCGCCAAGCGCGAGCGCTTTGTCCGCGTGAAGGTGCTGAGGCTCGAAGTCGGGCGACTCGCGGGCGTCGAGGTCGAGGCGCTGCGCTTCGCCCTCGAAGCAATCGCCACTGGCACTTGCCTTGCCGGCGCGCGCGTCGAGGTCGAGGAACCATCGGGCAGCGCGTGGTGCATGACCTGCAACGCGACCGTGCCGCTGGCCGTGCGCGGCGACCCCTGCGCACACTGCGGCGGCTACTGGCTCCAGCCGAACGGCGGCACGGAGCTGCGCATCGTCGACCTGACAGTCGACGATGCCTGACAATCATCGGATTAGCGCAAGGAGAAGCAACATGTGCGTGGTATGCGGGTGCGACAGCCCCGGCGATCGGCAAAACGCCGCTCAGGGGCACGAGGGCGCGCAGGCGCACGGCCACTCCGGCTCTCATTCCCACGCCCACCCGGGCGCATCGGGCCAAGACCTGGACTACGGCCTCGGGCCAGCGGGCGTGACGGTGCCCGGCCTCGACCAAGGGCGCACCATCAAGCTCGAGCAGGATGTGCTGGGCGAGAACAATCGCCATGCCGCCGCCAACCGGCGGCAATTCGCGGCACACGACGTGCGTGCGCTGAATCTCGTGTCGAGCCCGGGCTCGGGGAAAACGACGCTGCTGTGCGCGTCGATCGCCGCGCTGCGCGAGCGGATGCCGGGTCTGCCCGTCGGCGTGATCGAGGGCGACCAGCAGACGGCGAACGACGCCGAGCGCATTCGCGCGGCCGGTGCGCCCGCGATCCAGGTGAACACGGGCAAGGGCTGCCATCTCGACGCGGCGATGGTCACGGCGGCCTTCGGGCGGCTGTCGCTGCACGACCATGCTCACGAGCACGCGTCCCTCGCGTCCCACGCACCGCGCAGCGTGCTGTTCATCGAGAACGTCGGCAATCTCGTCTGCCCCGCGGTGTGGGATCTCGGCGAGGAGGCGAAGGTCGCGATCCTCTCGGTGACGGAGGGTGAGGACAAGCCGCTCAAGTATCCCGACATGTTCGCAGCCGCGCGCCTCATGATCGTCAACAAGATTGACCTGCTCCCTTATGTGCAGTTCGACGTCGAGCAGTGCATCGCGTATGCGCGCCGCGTGAATCCGTCGATCGAAGTGATCCGGCTCTCGGCCACGACCGGCGAAGGCCTCGATGCGTGGCTCGACTGGATCGCGCGTGCGCGCGACCCGATTGTCGAGCGCATCGGCGTGCTGGAGAGCGAGCTTGCGGCGTTGCGCGCTGAGCAGCGGCGCGCCGGAGACGCCGTATGACGGCGCATGTGCAGCACCTGCCGCATGCCCTCGGCGATCATACGGTGCTCGCCACCGGCGCGTGGCTGAAGAACGCCGCGTGCGTGTGCATCGGCGGCGAGGTGCACTGGTCGCCGCTGCACGGCAATCTCGACGACCCGGCGCACTGCGTGGCGCTCGATACGTCGGTGGCCGCGCTCGTCGAGGCCGCCGCGCGCGCGGGGCGGCCCGTGCGCGCGATCGCGCACGATCTGCATCCCGACTTCTACAGCACGCGCGTCGCGCTCGAATGGGGCGAGCGGCTCGGCGTGCCGACCGTCGCCGTTCAGCATCATCACGCGCACATCGGCGCGGTCGCGGCCGAGCACGGGTTGAGCGAGCACGTTGTCGGCCTCGCGCTCGACGGCGTGGGTCTCGGCACGGACGGCGCCGCTTGGGGCGGCGAACTGCTGGAAGTGGCGCCCGCCGGCTGGCGGCGCCTGGGCAGTCTCACGCCGCTCGCGCTGCCCGGCGGCGACGTCGCGGCGCGCGAGCCTTGGCGCATGGCCGCCGCCGCCCTGCACGCGCTCGGGCGGAGCGACGAAATCGACCAGCGCTTCGCGGCCGCCGTGGGCGATAGCGCCGCGCGCACGGTCGGCGTCATGCTCGCGCGCAGCCGCAATTGCCCGCCGAGCACCGGCGCGGGACGGTGGTTCGACGCTGCGGCGGGACTGCTCGGCGTGTGCCTGCGCCAGCGCGCCGAAGCCGAGGCGGCCATCGCACTCGAAAGGCTCGCGAGCGGCTACCTCGACGCGCACGAGGCCCCCAATGTGGCGGACCTGTGGCAAGTCACGGACAACGGCGAGCTTGACCTCCGTCCGCTCCTCGCCGAGTTGCTGACGCTCGCGGACGCGGGCGAAGCCGCGCGCGGCGCCGCCGTCTTTCATCTCGCACTGGCTGCGGCGCTCGCCCACTGGGCCACGCTCGCCGCGCAAGGTCGCTCCGTGCTCCTTGGCGGCGGTTGCTTCGCAAACCGGCTGCTCGCCGCGCATCTGCGCACGTCTCTCGCGACGCGCGGGGTGCGCACCCACATGCCCGGCACAGTACCCTGTGGTGACGCCGGCCTCGCGCTTGGCCAAGCTTGGGTTGCCGCATACGATCCGCAGTTACGCGCGATGCTCGCGACTGCGCCAAGAATCAGGAGTTAGCCCATGTGTTTAGCTATTCCCGCACGGCTCATCGAATGGTCTGACGCCGAAACGGCCGTCGTCGATCTCGGGGGCGTGCGCAAGACGGTCTCGCTCGCGCTCGTGCCAGACGCGCGCCCGGGCGATTACGTGATCGTGCATGTCGGCTTCGCGCTGGGCGTGATCGACCCGGAAGAGGCCGAGCGCACGCTCGCGCTGTTCGGCGAAGTCGCCCAGTCGCTTGGCGAGGCGCATGACGCGCCCATCGCGCAACCCGGAGCCGCGCAATGAAATACGTCGACGAATTCCGCGACGGCGAACTCGCCGCGCGCATTGCCGGGCGCATCCAGGCGCAGACGCAGATCGAGCGCCGCTACCAGTTCATGGAGTTCTGCGGCGGTCACACGCACGCGATTTCCCGCTACGGCGTGGCCGATCTCCTGCCTCAAAACGTGCGGATGATCCACGGTCCCGGCTGCCCGGTTTGCGTGCTGCCGATCGGGCGCATCGATCTGGCGATTCGCCTCGCGCTCGAACGCGGCGTGATCCTCTGCACCTATGGCGACACGATGCGCGTGCCGGCCTCGGACGGCCTGTCGCTCCAGCGTGCCAAGGCGCGCGGTGCGGACATTCGCATGGTGTATTCGCCGCGCGACGCGCTGCGCATCGCGCGCGAGCATCCCGAGCGTGAGTTGGTCTTTTTCGCAATCGGCTTCGAGACCACCACGCCGCCCACCGCGCTCGTCGTGCGCGAGGCGGCGGCCAGCGGCGCGGAGAACTTCAGCGTGCTGTGCTGCCACGTGCTCACGCCCGCCGCCATCACTCAGCTGCTCGCCGCGCCGTCCGTCGACGCGAACGCGGTGCCGCTCGACGGCTTCGTCGGCCCCGCGCACGTGAGCATCGTGATCGGCTCCGCGCCTTACGAGGCCTTCGCGCAGGGGTATCGCAAGCCGGTCGTGATCGCCGGGTTCGAGCCGCTCGACGTGTTGCAGGCGATCCTCTTGCTCGTGTGCCAGGTCAACGACGGCCGCGCCGAGGTGGAGAACGAATTCGCACGCGCCGTCACGCGCGCGGGCAATGCGGCCGCGCAGGCGCTAATGCAGGACGTGTTCGAAACGCGCGAGTCGTTCGAGTGGCGTGGCCTGGGCGAGGTCCCGGCGAGCGCGCTGCGCATTCGCCCGAAGTACGCGCGCTACGACGCGGAAAGCCGCTACGAACTCGTCTACCGGCCCGTCGCCGATCATCGCAAGTGCGAGTGCGGGGCGATCCTTCGCGGTCTCAAGCACCCGCGCGACTGCACGCTGTTCGGCACGGTCTGCACGCCCGAGAATCCGATCGGCTCGTGCATGGTGTCGAGCGAAGGCGCGTGCGCCGCGCATTACTCTTATGGTCGTTTCAAGGATATTCCGGTTGTCGCAGCATGAGCCCAGCCCACCCATCTTCGGTCAAGCCCGCCTTCGTGCGGCCCCTGAACTTTCGCGACGGCCGCATCGACATGGGCCACGGCGCGGGCGGCCGCGCGTCGGCGCAACTGATCCGCGAGCTGTTCGTCGCGGCCTTCGACAACGAATGGCTGCGCCAGGGCAACGACCAGGCCGCGTTCGCGCCGCTTGCGCAAGGCCCAGGCGAGCGCATGGTGATGGCCACCGACGCGCACGTCGTCTCGCCACTGTTCTTTCCAGGTGGCGACATCGGCAGCCTCGCCGTGCACGGCACCGTCAACGACGTCGCGATGGCGGGCGCGCGGCCTTCGTATCTCAGCGCGAGCTTCATCCTGGAGGAGAGCTTCCCGCTGGCGGATCTTCGCCGCATCGTCGAGTCGATGGCCGCGGCGTCGCACGCGTGCGGCGTGCCGATCGTGACGGGCGACACCAAGGTCGTCGAGCGCGGCAAGGGCGACGGTGTGTTCATCACCACGAACGGCATCGGCGTCGTGCCCGCGGGCATTCATATCGACGGCTCGCAGGCGCGGCCCGGCGATGTCGTGCTGCTCTCGGGCACGATCGGCGAACATGGCGTGGCGATCATGTCGCAGCGCGAGGACCTGGGCTTCGAAACGCAGATCCGCTCGGACAGCGCCGCGCTGCACACGCTCGTGGCGGACATGCTTGCCGTCACGCCTCGCGTGCGCGTGCTGCGCGACCCCACGCGCGGCGGGCTTGCCACGACCCTCAACGAGATCGCCGGCCAGTCGCGCGTCGGGATGCGCATTCAGGAGCGCGCGATTCCCGTGCTGCCGCAAGTCGATGCGGCGTGTGAGCTGCTGGGCCTCGATCCGCTCTATGTCGCCAACGAAGGCAAGTTGGTCGCGATCTGCGCAAGCGGCGACGCGCCGCAACTGCTCGCGGCGATGCGCGCGCATCCGTTGGGCGTGGCGGCGGCGCGCATCGGCGAAGTGGTCGAGGACGCGCATGGCTTCGTTCAGATTGAGACGAAATTCGGTGGCCGGCGCATTGCCGACTGGCTTTCGGGCGAGCAACTGCCGCGGATCTGCTGATCCGGGTTGCGTGCAACATGGCAATGTACCCACTCCATCGGGTCGGCCGCGGTGAACGGCAGGGTCCCTGTGAGCATCTGATAGAGCGTGACTCCGAATGCGTAGAGGTCGCTGCGCGAATCGATCGAGCGGCTCATCCGCCCAGTCTGCTCAGGCGCCATATAGGCGAGGGTACCGACGATCGTTTCCGGCGGTTCCGGCGATTGCCGTTCATACGTGCGTCGAGAGGCGCTGCCAAAGCCAGTGAGCCGCACGTGGCC
>NZ_JBFRCN010000099.1:0-15970 GCF_040965835.1 Paraburkholderia sp. BR10872 | reverse complement strand
ACTGTGGCAGGCGCTGGCGGTTTGAGCGGCTTTCTTTGCCTACTTTCTTTGCCGCCGCAAAGAAAGTAGGTGCCGCCCCGCACAGGGGCAACACTTGCATACCGACGCGAACACAAGGAAAGGCCAAAGCTAAAGGCCAAAGCAAAAACCGCAAACGCTCAGACCGGCGCCAACTGCAACCCCTCCAGCAACTGCCGCACCCGCGAGAGATCGCGATTCACCGCGCCAGCATCCTCGAACAGCTCCGCGAGCCAGTCAACGAACACGCGCACACGCGGCGACAACTGTCGCGACTTCACGAACGCCACCGAAACGGGCGTAGGCAGCGGCTTCCACTGCGGCAGCACCTCGACCAACGCACCGCTGTCCAGGTACGGCTGCGCAGCGAGCAGCGGCGGCTGGATCAGCCCATAGCCCTGCAAACCGCACGTGAGGTAGGCGAACTCGTCGGAGACATGTACGAAGCCATCCACCTTCACCTTGGTCGGACTGCCCTCCACCTCGAAGTCGAACTCGAACGGGCGGCCCGTGAGCGGCGAGAGGAAGTTGACGACCGGATGCCGCGCGAGATCGTCGAGCGTTTGCGGCGCGCCGTGCCGCTCGAGGTACGCGGGGCTCGCGCAGGTCACGTGCTCCAGCACGCCGAGGCGCCGCGCCGCGAGTCCCGAATCGGGCAACTCGCCGAGCTGGATGCTGCAATCCACGCCTTCGCCGACGAGGTCGACGTTGCGCAGGCTCACGCCGATCACGAGGTCGATCTGCGGATAGCGCGCGTGGAAGGCGTCGAGCGCGGGCAGCACGATCGCATTGGCGATGAGCCCCGGCATTTCCACGCGCAAGCGCCCGCCGATCGCGCCGGGCGACTGGCGCACGCTCGCTTCGGCATCGTCGATGTCGGCGAGGATCTGCGAGGCGCGCTCGTAGTACGCGGCGCCTTCGGGCGTGAGCGAAAGGCGCCGCGTTGTGCGCACGAGCAATTGCGTGCCGAGCAGCGATTCGAGGTTTTGCATCAGCGTGGTGGCACTGGCGCGCGGCATATCGAGTGACTGCGCGGCTTTGGTGAAACTATTGGTGTCAACGATGCGCACGAACGTGCGCATCGCCTGGATGCGGTCGATCACGGGCGAGCTCCTGCAATGGGCTTGAGGCTTGAACGAAATCCGCGCTGGTGCAGCAAAAGGGTGAGCCGCGTAGCGATGAAAGCGCTTCGCGGTGCCGGCGTCTCGCGGAAAGCGACGCTCAGCGGTTAAACAGCCATGACGATTGGATGGCGGCGTATGTGACGCCGGCTCGACTACGGGAGGCCAAAAAAGAAGGCCTCGAAGGGAAAGGGCTGGCGGGCCATCCGGAACGGATGGCCCGGCGGGGCAGGGTGGTACGTCTGGGTGCGCGGCGCTTGTTTGCCGCGCTGCGTGCGCGTTACTTGCGCAGCGAATCGAGGTCGATCACGAAGCGGTACTTCACATCGCTCTTGAGCATGCGCTCATAGGCGTTGTTGATGTCCTGCATCTTGATCATTTCGATATCCGACGTAATGCCATGCTTGCCGCAGAAGTCCAGCATTTCCTGGGTTTCTGCAATGCCGCCGATCAGCGAGCCCGCCAGACGGCGGCGCTTCAGGATCAGGTTGAACACTTGTGGCGACGGGTGATCGTGTTCGGGCGCGCCCACCAGCGTCATCGTGCCGTCACGGCGCAGCAGCTCGATGAACGGGTTCAGGTCGTGCTGCGCGGCCACGGTGTTCACGATCAGGTCGAAGCTGTTGGCGTGCGCCTGCATCTGCTCCGGGTCCTTCGAGATCACCACTTCGTCCGCGCCCAGGCGCTTGCCGTCTTCGATCTTCGACGGCGACGTGGTGAACAGCACCACGTGCGCGCCCATGGCATGCGCGAGCTTCACGCCCATGTGGCCGAGGCCGCCGAGACCCACGATGCCGACCTTCTTGCCGGGGCCGGCGCCCCACGTGCGCAGCGGCGAATACGTGGTGATGCCCGCGCACAGGAGCGGCGCGGCCGCGGCGGCATCGAGGTTCTCGGGTACGCGCAGCACGAACGCTTCGTCCACCACCAGCTGCGTGGAGTAGCCGCCGTAGGTGATGTCGCCGCTCACGCGGTCGGCGCCGTTATAGGTGCCGACCCAGCCGTTCTCGCAATACTGCTCGAGGCCTTCGGCGCAGCTCGGGCAGGTGCGGCAGGAGTCGACGAGACAGCCCACGCCGACGAGTTCGCCCACCTTGTACTTCGTGACACCCTTGCCGACTTCGGCCACGCGGCCGACGATCTCGTGGCCGGGCACGACCGGGTAAATCGTGTTGCGCCATTCGTCGCGCGCCTGGTGCAGGTCGGAGTGGCACACGCCGCAGAACAGCACGTCGATACGGACGTCGAGTTCGCGCATGTCACGGCGCTGGAATTCGAACGGGGCGAGCGGCGAGGCGGCGTCGCGGGCGGCGTATCCGTAGGTTGGGTACATGGGTTGGCTCTCCTCTAGTGCATGGGTGTTGCGGCAGGGTTCCCATCGTAAGGATCGGCACCCACCCAGGGAATACCTGAAGCTATCGAAGACTTGCCTGATTCTCCTGGCGCGCAGCACATCCACAGGTTCGGTGATAGATTGGCAAGCCTGTTTCTCTGCCTGACTTCATCTTTTGGGGCGCAACCGATATGGGCTACGTCAAAACCCTCGCCGCGGCGGCCATCGCGCCGGCGGCCGCCACGCAGGCGCGCACGGTCGACCTGCTCATGCAAATCACGCAGCGCGACGGCGTGCACGCCACGGCGGTCGAAGGCGTGCGGCTCTACCGCGGCAGCGAAAGCCATCCGCGCCAGCCGGTCATGTACGAACCGAGCATTTTCATCGTCTGCCAGGGGCGCAAGCGCGGCTTTCTCGGCGACCAGGTGTTCATCTACGACGCCCAGCAATACCTGGTCCTCTCGGTGCCGATGCCGTTCGAGTGCGAGACCGAGGCGAGCCCCGAGAAGCCGATTCTGGCCATCTCGATCCGCGTCGATCTCACGACCGTCGCCGAACTGCTCATGGCGCTCGACGATCCGCGCCGCGCCGTGTCCGAACCTTCGGGCATCTACGCCACGCCGCTCGACGCCACGCTCTCGAACGCCGTGCTGCGCCTGCTCGAAGCGCTCGCGCAGCCATACGAGGCACGCATTCTCGGCCCCTCGATCGTGCGCGAAATCTGCTACCGCGTGCTGATGGGCGAGCAGGGCGACGCAATTCGCGCGGCGCTCACGCATCAGCATCACTTCGGGCGGATCGCGAAGGCGCTGCGGCGCATTCACACCGACTACCGCGGCGACCTCGACGTCGAAACGCTCGCCTCCGAGGCGGGCATGAGCCTTGCCGTCTTTCATGCGCACTTCAAGGCCGTCACCTCGACGTCGCCCATGCAGTACGTGAAGACCACGCGCCTGCACCATGCGCGGCTCCTGATCACGCACGACGGTCTGACCGTGAGCGCGGCGGCCACGCGCGTGGGCTATGAAAGCGCGTCGCAGTTCAGCCGCGAATTCAAGCGCCTCTTCGGCATGAGCCCGGCCGACCAGATGCGCCGCGCGCGCGACGCCGCAGCCGCCGCGGCCGCGCCGCGCGTCGAGGTGTTGCCGCCGCGTTATGTGACGGCCGTGTGAAGTCCACTCGCGGGCGTGCGGTATTCGATTCGCATATCGAAACATTGACGGAAGGGTGACACGACGATGAAGCCATGCCTGCTGGTCCTGATACTGCTTCCCGCTGAAGACCTCGCCGGGTTTGGCGAACAGTTCGACGTGATCTACGCGCCCGATGCCGATGCGCGCGCCAAAGCGGTCGCGGAACGTGGCAAGGACGTGCACGTGGTGCTCACCAACGGCACGACGGGCCTCACCGCCGACGAAATCGACCGCATGCCCGCGCTCGAACTGGCGGCCGCGCTTGGCGCGGGCTACGAAAATATCGCGCTCGACCGTGCACGCGAGCGTGGCATCGCGCTGTGCAACGGCGCGGGCGTCAATGCCGACTGCGTGGCCGACCACGCGCTCGCGCTGCTGCTCGCGGCCGTGCGCGCCGTGCCGCAGTTCGACGCCGCGTGCCGCACCGGCGTCTGGCGCGACGCGCTGCCCATGCGTCCCACGGTAACGGGGCGGCGGCTCGGCATTGTCGGCTACGGTCATATCGGCGAGAAGGTTGCGAAGCGCGCGGCGGGCTTCGGCATGGAACTCGGCTATCACAACCGCAAGCCGCGCGAGGGCGCTCAGGCGCGCTACTTCGAGAGCGTGATGGCGCTCGCGCAATGGAGTGACTTTCTCGTGATCGCGACGCCGGGCGGCGCGCAAACGAAGCATCTGATCGATCGCGCCGTGATCGATGCGCTAGGGCCGCAGGGTTTTCTCGTCAACGTGTCGCGCGGCAGCGTGGTCGATACGGCCGCGCTCGCCCTCGCGCTGAAGGCGGGGGCGCTGGGCGGCGCGGGGCTCGACGTCTACGAGGGCGAGCCGCAGCCGCCCGCTGCGCTCATCGGGTTAGACAACATCGTGCTCACGCCGCACGTGGCCGGCGCGTCGCCCGACGTGCGCACCGCCACGGTGCGACATTTCGCCGAAAACGCGGCGCGGCACTTCGCGGGCGAGGCGTTGCTCACGCCGCTTTGAGGGCGGACGTTGGGCGCTTTTAGCGCCCGCTTGCGCCGCCTTGTGTATGCCATCGTGCGCGGACGCCTGCGGCGCATGACGTATCATTCCTTCTGTGCGAGCCACAATCGCTGTTCGAGCGGCCGCTAATGACCACTACGGCCAAGAACGTGGCGCGACACCCTGCCCGATTTGCAGATCCGGGCCGTGACGCCAGGGCGGTGATATCGAAGGCTCAAAAATGAAAACGCTGATTGGCGCGCTACACGAGCACGCGGCCCACGTGGTCAACCGCTTCTACGAGGAGCTGGGTCGCTTGCCCAAATCCCGCCGCATCCTCGAAATGCTTTCGGGTGCGGAACTCGCGCACCTCAAGGCGCGGCAGATCCAGAATCTGCTTGCCCTCGCCAGTCTCGGGCCGACCTCGCGCGAGCATGAGGACATGGCGCAGCGCATCGGCCGCATTCATGCCATTGTCGGGCTCGACAAGGAAGAACTCGTGCGCAGCCGCGGCATTCTTCAGGAACTGATCTACGCGGACGTCGGCCGCACGGTGAGCACGCAACAACTTTCGCTCTACGCGCGCCGTCTGACCGCCGACCTCGCGTGGCAGCTCAAGGCGTATCAGGCCGTCCAGGACTCGCAGCAGGAGGCGCTGTTGCGCATCACGCGTCTTGTCTGGGAGGCGGGCAGCTACACGAATTTCATCGACCAGGTCATTGCCGCGCTGGCGGAGCATGACGAAGTGAGCGCCTGCACCATCGGACGTCCTGACGAAGCGGGTATTTTTCACTTCGAGGCCGGCGCGGGCGGCAAGACGCAAGGCGGCATGCTCAACGTGCTTGCCGCGCACGATCGGGAAATCAGCGTGCGCGCCGATCATCCGCAAGGGCAGGGCGCCATTGGGCGTGCGTGGCGCAGCGGCAAGCCCGAGCGCGTCATCAACTATCAGACGGATCCGCTCGTCGCGCCGTGGCGCGATCTCGCGGCGCGCGAGGGCGTGCGCTCTTCGGTGTCGATTCCGCTGGCCGCGCCCGGGCAGCCGCCGCTCGCCGTGTTGAGTCTGTATAGCGCGTTTCCGGGCGGCTTCGTCGGGCCCGATCAGGTGGCCTTCGTCGATTTACTGCAAACGCTGCTCGGCTGCGCCGCGACGCGCATCGCCGGCAACGACGGCCTGAGCGCCGCGGTGCCGGTGAGCGTGCGCCAGCATTGGGCGGCGCTCGTGCGTACCGGCGCGCTGGAAATGCACTATCAGCCGCTGCTCAGCCTCGCCACGGGCAAGGCGACCAAGGTCGAAGCGCTGGCGCGTCTGCGCGACGGCGAGCGCCTGCTCGTGCCCGACGTGTTTCTCTCGGCACTCTCTTCCGACGATCTGCTCGCACTCTTCGCACGCGGCATCGAGCAGGCGCTCGCCGACCGCGCACGCTGGTACGCCCAGGGCCGCGATCTCGACGTCTCGATCAACCTGCCGCCGGCGGCGCTCAACGACATCCGCTATTTCGAGGCCGCCCGCACCGCGCTGGCCGCGCACCGTTGCCCGGCTGAGCGGCTCACGCTGGAAGTTCTGGAGAACGAAGCACTGTCGCTGAGCCAGGGACAGCGCGCCATTCTCGCGAAGTTCCGCGAGCTGGGCGTGCTGCTCGCGCAGGACGATCTTGGCGCGGGGCATAGTGGCCTCACGCGACTGCGAGAATTGCCCTTCGACTGGATCAAGCTCGACCGCGAGATGGTGAAGGTGAGCGGCGGCGACGCGCTCAGTACGCTGCGCGTGATCTATCAGTTGACGCGCCTCGGCCATTCGCTGGGCAGGCGCGTGCTTGCCGAAGGCATCGATACGCTCGACCTCCTTCGCGCGCTCGCCATTCTCGGCGTGGACGGCGCGCAGGGCTATGGCATCGCGAAACCGATGGAAGGCGCACGTCTCATCGAATGGCTCGACACGACGCCGGCCTTCGCCGCGACCGCGAACGTCGAAAGCGGCGCTGGAACGGAAGGCCTCCTGGCGCGGCTCGCCCGCTTCGTGATCTGGGAAGAGCGCATGCTCATGATCGCGGCGGTGCCCGAAGCGGCGCAAGACCTCTTGCGCGCCTTGACGCGCGAAGAGGGCGAGGGCGGCAGCACGCCGCTCGCGCAGTCGCTGACGGGCTTCGGCGATATTCTGCCCGCCGGCGCGCGACGCGACGCGTTGCATCGGGAGGTGGTGGGCGCACTGCTGACCGAAGGCCCGAACAGCGAAGCGTGGCGCGTTGCGCTGAACGGGCTGATAGCGGCGATTACGGCGGCCGTCTAGCAGAGCGTTAGTCCTGAACGCGATCGCCACATCGCCTTGCGTGGCCGACGACTGCTTGCGCTGCAGCACCGCGATACACACGAGGGAAATGGCCGCAGGCGCGCTGTAGAACAGCGCCAGCGGCCACCACGCCGCCCCGGACTTGAGCACCAGCCCTCAACCGCAGGTCCCGATCTCGCCGCACGCCGTGCAGAAGTCGCACCCGTCTTTGCGGATCACCGCATTCGCCCCGCACGATCCGCACTTGCGGCCGAGCATCGCGTGAGCAAAGGCATGCTGGGTATCGGCGGGCAGCGCGTTATCGCCGTCCAGCACCTGGTCGCCGGGGTGCTCCGCGCCGGCCCGCGCGTTGCCGGTGAACTGCGCGGCCAACGCACCGTCACGCCGCTGCGCGAGCAGCCGTGACGGCACTTGCCGTCCCTCGGCATCGAGAAAGCCGCGCCGATGCAGGATCTGCTGGATTGCGTAGGCGATGGCCGCGACCTCGGAGTCGTGCCACAGCGGAATGCGCCGGCCGTCCAGACGCTGCGTCTCGCCATACCGCACCTGGCCGCGATCCCACGACACCTTGCGCAAATCCTGCAGATTGCGCGCGACGAAGCCGCCTCGCGCCGCGAGCGAGAGCGAACGCATGGTCGCCGTGATCCATTGCTGCTGCTCGTCGCGCTGGCCCACGGGGATGAAGAATTCGATGGGCCGCTCGATGGTCACGGCTTCGCCGCCCACCTGGCCCGTCACTTCGAGAAACGACACCGCCACGTAGAGCGACACCTTGCCCGTCTGCGTGATGTATTCGATCTTCTCGATCACGGCGGGCAGCTCGCCCTTGGGCCGGTGGTCGATCGCCACGCGCAGCGGGTCGAGCAGGGCGTCGCCGAGCGCATCGTCGGCCGTTGCCGCCGCTTCGGGAGGCAGCGTCTGCAGCACCGCGCCGAGCGTCTCGTTCGGGCGGTAGGTCGCGAGTCCCTTGAGGCCGCGACGCCATGCGTCGAGATAGAGATTTTCGAAATCTTCGAACGGATAGTCGGCGGGGACGTTGACGGTCTTCGAGATCGACGTGTCGACGTACGGCTGCACGGCCGCCATCATCGCCACGTGTTCCTGTGCGCTCATTTCCAGCGCGCTCACGAAGTACGCGGGCAGCGCGCTCACGTCGCCGCCCAGTTCGCGGAACACACGCCACGCGTGGTCTTCGACGTTGAACGTTTCGCGGCTGCCGTCGGCCATGCGGCGCGTGCGCTGGTAGGTCCACGAGAACGCGGGCTCGATGCCGTTCGAGACGTTGTCGGCGAACGCGAGGCTCACCGTGCCGGTGGGCGCGATGGACAACAGATGGCTGTTGCGGATGCCATGCGCGCGGATCTCGGCCTTGAGGTCGTCGGGCAGGCGCGAGGCGAAGGTGCCTTCTTCGAGGTAGGACTTCGCGTCGAAGAGCGCAAACGCGCCGCGCTCGCGCGCAAGCTCGACGGAGGCGCGATAGGCCGCGTCGCGCATCGTGCGCCCCACGCGCGCGCCGAATTCGCAGCCTTCGGGCGAGTTGTAGCGGATGCCGAGCATCACGAGCGTGTCGCCGAGCCCCGTGAAGCCCACGCCGATACGCCGCTTGGCCGCCGCCTCCGCCTGCTGCTCGGGCAGCGGCCAGAGCGTGGCGTCGAGCACGTCGTCGAGAAAGCGCACCTGGGTGCCCGTGCGCTCGGCGAGTTGAGTCCAGTCGAAATCTGCCTTGCCGCCGCGCATTTGGGCGAACGGGTCGATCACGAAACGGGTCAGGTCGAGCGGTCCGAGATTGCAGCAACCGTACGCGGGTAGCGGCTGCTCGCCGCACGGATTGGTCGCGCGGATCGATTCGAGCGCGCGCAGATTGTTGTCCTCGTTCATGCGCGAGATGAACACCACGCCCGGCTCTGCCACGTCGTAGGTCGAACGCATGATCGCGTCCCATAGCGCGCGGGCGCGCGTTTCGGCGTAGACCCACAGGCCGTCGTCGCGACGCTGCAGGTCGCCCGAGGCGCGCAACGCGGGCGAGGGCTCGGCGCGATGCACGAGCTGCCAGGGCGCGTCGTTTTCCACCGCGCGCATGAATTCGTCGGTCACCGCGACCGACACGTTGAAGTTGTTCCAGCGCCCCTTCGAATGCTTGGCCTCGATGAATTCGGGCAGGTCGGGGTGATCGCAGTCGAGCACGGCCATCTGCGCGCCGCGCCGTGCGCCCGCGCTTTCCACGGTGCGGCACGAGGCGTCGAACACGTCGATGTAGCTGCACGGGCCCGATGCGCTCGACCCCGTCGACTTCACGTGTGCGCCGTGCGGCCGGATCGCCGAGAAGTTGTAGCCCACGCCGCCGCCGCGCCGCATGGTTTCGGCGGCCTGCAGCAGGGCGACGTAGATGCCGGGGCGGCCTTCGTCATCCACGCCCTGGATGCTGTCGCCGACCGGCTGCACGAAGCAGTTGATCAGCGTGGCTTCGATGCCGGCGCCCGCCGCGCTCATGATCCGCCCCGCACCCAGCGCGCCATTGCGCAGGTTGTCGACGAAACGCGCCTCGACCTCGGCGCGCAGCGCAGGCGGCTCGACCTGCGCGACGCCGCGCGCCACGCGGCGGTAGATGTCGTCGGCGGTCTGCTCGTCGCCTTTGGCGTACTTCTCGAGCATCACGTCGAGTGAGAACTGCTGCGGGGGAAATGGAAGCGGGGGCGTGTTTTCTGCCATGACCGGACCTCGCGTAGCGCCGCGCGGGAGCGGCAGTTGAAGGGCGTTCGAAGGGCGGCGGCTGGGCCGCGACCGTTCAACCTTACCCCAGCGGCGCGCGGCGTGCACGGTGGCGCGAGCGCGCATGCGGCGGCGCCGGAGCATGCCGGTGTCGCGGCGGACGAGGCGTGTCTGCGGTTACACTGCTCCCGCCTGCACGCGGGCACCAAATATGGAGACGGGAGAGGAGACTGGATGACGAACGAAACGGCGCCCGTGGTCTACCGCGACACGGTGCGCGCGGAGTGGGTCGATTACAACGGCCACTTGCGCGATGCGTTCTACATGCTGATCTACAGCTACGCGACCGACGCGCTGCTCGACGCCATCGGGCTCGACGCGGCGGCGCGCGAGGCGCGCGGGCGGTCGATGTACACGCTGGAGGCGCACCTGAACTATCTCCACGAGATCAAGGGGGGCGCGCAGGTGCGCATCGACGTCCGGGTGATCGAGCACGACGCGAAACGCGTGCGCCTGTATCTGGAGATGTTCGCGGGCGATCTTGACGATGCGCTCGCCTCGCCCGTCTCGGCGAGCGAGCAGTTGCTCCTGCACGTGGACCGCTCGGGCCCGCGCGCGGCGCCGTTCGACGCCGATGTGCTCGCGCGCGTGGCAGCGTTGAGCGCCGCCTCGGCGGGCTTCGCGCCGCGCCATGCCGCGCGGGCCATTTCGCTCGCGCCTCGCTGAGGCCGCGGCAGACGTCGCCGCGCTTACTTCGGCAGTTCCGCGCCGATGAGGGCGCCGAACACTTCGGCGGCGATCATGACGGAGGCGTTGAGCGGCGCGGGACGTTCGGCCGGCTTGAAGACGGCGTCGCCCCGGCGGATCTTGCGGCGCGACACCGCGCAGGTGCCCGACGAATGCGCCGAGCGGCGGCGCCAGCGCTGTTCGCCATAATGGCAGCGACCGGGTTCGACCCAGCGGATCACCAGCGCCGTATCCGTCTGCTCGAGTATTTCGATACGCTCACCGTTGGCTCCGTCAAGCGAGAGGCACGCTTTTTTCTTCATTGTCGGCTCCGTAAGTGTGGTGCCGCGAATGTAGTCCTGCGCGCTGACAAGTGCCATTCTGTCGCCGTTGAAACACCATTCCATTATCAGCAACAATCGCCCTGCGACACGTTGCGATTCACGAAGGAATGGGGGTTTGCGCGGATTTGGGGTCGACATCTCGAATTTGTGCAACGCACTGTTGTGCGTGGCGCGACATCGAGGGGCCCGAAAACGGGCGCCTGGAGGGCGTTCCAGGATAGGGACGGAACGACTGGGGCGGATTGGGATCTGAGGGAAGACCGGCCCGGCTGGATCGATTTCTGCACCGCGCTGGCGGGTGGCACCGCACCTGCGCAGCCACGAAACCGGCCAGCTGTTTTTGAATTTTCAAGAGGTTACATGATTCATCGTCCGCCTGCTCCGAACTCCGCAAACGAGCAAAAAATCCAGCGCGCCGCCTCCGCGGTGCTGTACGCCACGCTCGTGTTGCTGGCGCTGTGGATCGTGCGCGAGTTCGTGCCCGCCGTGGCCTGGGCGAGCGTTTTTGCCATCGTGCTGTGGCCGACCTATCAGGCGATCGAGCGACGCGCCCCGTTCAAGGGCCGCAAGACGCTGATCGCCACGCTGCTCACTGCCGCGATCGGCCTGCTCGTGCTGCTGCCGATCGCCGTCACGGCCATTCAGGCCGGCGGCGAGGCCCACGAGCTTTACCTTTGGCTGCGCGACGCCCAGGAGAACGGCGTGCCGGTGCCCGACTTCGTTTCACATTTACCGGTCGGCAGCCGTCAGGTGAGCGACTGGTGGCAGGCCAATCTCGCCCAGCCGCTCAAGGCTTCGCCGGCGATGAAGAGCCTGCACGGCGACACCATCACCTCGTTCGGCCGCCACTTCGGTGCGCGCGCCGCCCACGCCACGATGACGTTCGGCTTCATGCTCGTCACGCTGTTCGTGATCTTCCGGGCCGGCCCGCGTCTTTCGGCAACGGTGATGCGCGGTGCGCGCCGCGCCTTCGGTGCCGACGGCGCGCAACTCCTGCAGCGCATGGCCGCCGCCGTGCGCGCCACGGTCACGGGGCTCGTGGTCGTGGGGCTGGGCGAGGGCGTGCTGCTGACCGCCGCCTATATCGCGACCGGCGTGCCGCATGCAGCGCTGCTCGGCACGGTCACCGCCATCGCGGCTATGCTGCCGTTTTGCGCACCGATCGTGTTCGGCGGCGCGGCGCTGTGGCTCGTCATCCAGGGCTCGCTGATCGCGGCGGCGGCGCTCGCGATATGGGGATTCGTGGTGGTGTTCGTCGCCGAGCATTTCGTGCGGCCCGTGCTGATCGGCAATTCCACGCGTCTGCCTTTTCTGCTCGTGCTGTTCGGCATTCTAGGCGGGGCGACGACCTTCGGACTGATCGGCATCTTCATCGGCCCGGCGCTCATGACCGTGCTGATGGTGCTTTGGGTGAACTGGGCGGAGTGACGCTCAGTTCAGGGCGAGGCGCGCCTCGTGCCTTGCTCAACGGAAGCAGGCGAGCGTGTACTTGAGCGCGGCGGGCAGCAGCTCGCGCCACACAGGCCACACGTGGCCGCCGTCCACGATGCGCAGCGCCGCCGTATTGCCGGCCTCGCGCAGCCGCGTGTAGAGCAGCGACGACTCGGCCTGGATCACGAGGTCGTCGTCGCCGGCCGCGATGAAGAACGGCACGCGCCGGGGCTGCGCGAAGTACGGCTTCCAGAGCGCCGGATAGTTGAGCGTGCGCCAGATCTGCGCATCGAACTGATGATCGCCGAACACGCCCACGTGACGCGCCGCCGAACTGGGCGGCGGGTCGCCCGCGTAGACCGCCGGGGACAGCAGCAACGCGCCGCAGAACATGTCGGGGTGCTCCAGCGTGTAGCGCAGCGCGCCGAACCCGCCCATCGAGACACCGCCGATCGCGCGGCCGTCGCGCGCGTCGTCCACCGCGAAGTGCGCCTCGATCTCGGGCAGCAGATCCTGGAAGAACGCCGTCTCCATCCTCTCCTTTCGGTCGACGTACCAGTCGGTGCCGCCCTGCGGCATCACGATCACCACGGGCGGGATCTCGTGACGGGCGATCAGCGTGTCGGCGGTGGTCTGGAGCTGGCCTTGCGTGACCCAGTCCATCGGCTCGCCGTTGTTGCCGTGCAGGAGATAGAGCACCGGGTAGCGGTGCTGGTCGGCGCGATAGCCGTTCGGCAGGTACACCACGTATGGCCAGTCGCGGTTGAGCGCCTCGGCGTGGAACGTGCGGACCACGACGGTGCTCGCCGCGGCCGGCGCCGCGGGCGTGGCGAACGCCGCGTAGGAGAGAGCGAGCGGGAGCAGCGCGGTGCGAAGGAGTCTGCGCATGGCAGGGACATCGAGAGCGGTGGCGCGCGGGCGGCGCGGGGTCATCATGCTAGCAGCCGCTCATGCGTGCCGGAAGCCGTGATGATCGGTTAGCCGGCGCGCAGTGCATGGCCTGTGCGCCGCGTCGTTTCAGGCGGAAGCTTTGGCGCGCGAGGGCAGCAGCCGCTTGAGCGGGTCGGACGCACGCGCGACGAGCAGCAGCGCGGTGATCGCGACGGCGTCTGCGCAGAGGCCGAGCGGCACGTTCAGATAGCCGTCGGTGTACCAGTAGAGCACCGAGTCGACCGTGAGCGAAATGACGGCGCCGGCCACGAACGAGAGCATCCCCTTGCGACCGACGAGGCCCACCCAGGGCAGCGCATGCGCCACGCGCTTCGCCCAGCCGAAGCGGATGACATGCGCCGTGAGCCACGCGATGCCGAGGAAGTTGAGCACGCGAAACCATGCGAGGTTGCGCTTGAAGTCGCCGTCGAGCGCGACGTTGCCGAGCTGCAGGCGATAGATCGCGGCACCCGCCACGACGGCGAGTGCGGCGAGGGTCACGAGCGTGCCGAGACGATGGGCAGTCACGCGCTGGAACACGGGTTGCGCCTGCGCGATCACGCCGAGCACGAACATCAGCTGCCAGCCGAACGGGTTGAAGTCCCATTGCACGTCCTCGACGTGCGGCAGCCACGGTGCCAGGTGCGGTGCGACGCCCCAGAGCACGAGGCTCACGGCCAGCAGCAGCCACGGCCGCGTGCGCGCAAGCGGCAATGCGAGCGGGGCGGCGAGGGCGAACCAGGCATACATCGGCAGCACGCCGGCCAGATACGGCTGGCGGCGCAACAGCACGATGTCGCGCAAAGCGGCGGCAGGCGCGAGCGTGAGATCGTCGAGATCGGTGGTGGCGAGGTTGGGCGCATCCACGTTGCACGCCACGAGAATCGCCGTGACGAGCAGCATCAACAGCGCTGTCACGACGAACGCGCGGTAGATCTCGAACGCGCGCTTGATGAAGCGCTGCCGCGCCGCGGCCTCGGTGCGGCGTGCGCACAGCGTGGCCCACGCGGTGGCCGTGGCGAAGCCGCCGAGGAAGACGAAGACCTCGGCCGCGTCGCACAGCGCGTAGGCGTGGAGCGTGACGCGCGAGACGATGCTGCCGCCGATGTGATCGACGACGATGATGAGCAGAACGAGGCCGCGGAAGAAATCGAGTTCGACTAGACGGTTGGATGACTTTGGCATGTTGGGCAGAAGGCCGGGCCGGTATGAGGCGCATGAAGCAGCCGATGATGCAAAACGGGCCGGGCGGGCAGATGCTGGAAGTACCTGGCTAAAAATCGGGAAATCAGGAATTCGGGCGACGTTCGCGCCGCGCCTTGCGCCGGGAAACGTGAAGTGGGCACCAGGGCGGCCGCACGACAAACGCAGGAAAAGACCTGAAGAATACGCGAGGGTTCCCGCCGAATGCGGGTTTACGTTGACACCGCCGATGTTAGCGTAATTTCAAATAGCTTTCAGTGGGCGCGGCCAGTGCGCTGTTCAAGTTTCTGGGACGTGTGCCGATAAGGCAGGCGATGGGGCACGATCATGCAGGTGCACCAAACGCCGCCCTGACGCGGGTTTGGGCGATTTACTCTGGCCCTTTGCCAATGCGCTGCTGAGCAAGAATTCGGCTAATTAACATTTGTTTCAAAGTGTTCTCCCTGGGCTGATTTCGTGGAGTTGCGCTTTACAATGCCGGATCGAATTTGAGATGGCACGCTCGTTCGTTAATGGGGCGATCGCGTGCGTTGAATGTTTATGGTTCGAGATGTCGTCGGTTTAGACGCAGATCGACGCAGCCCGGCGCAGGCGAGCCGGCACGCCATGAGGGACGGGAGCGCGGCATACGCGGCAGACCGTCCGGGGCAGCCATTCGCTGCATCGCACGGCTGCAGGCACCGCAGGAGAGAGGGTTATGTTTGAAGACGATCGTATCGGTCAGCGCGGCCTCAAAGGGTTCTGGGCCGCGTTGGGATTGGCGGCCCTGCTGGGCGGCTGCGCCAACATGAATCAGCAGCAGCCGCAGCAACAACCGCAGCCTGACACGGCGGCAGCGGCGACCCCGGCCTCCGACGCAGCGAGCGCCGACGCCAGCAGCGCACAACAAGCGACGAGTGCGCCCGTCACGCGCGTCGTCACCAAAACGACCTACGTGCGCGTGCGCCGCGGTGACACGCTTCAGCGCATCGCGCAAAAGCACAGTGTGTCGGTCAAGGATCTGGCCACCTGGAATCACCTGAAGCCGAACGCTCACCTGCGCGCAGGCCAGTCGATCAAGCTGGTTTCAAAGCAGACGATCACCGTCCAGGTCGCCGCGCCGCAAACAGGCGGAGCGACGGCGAATGCCAGCCCGAACGCAGCGGGAAACCGCCAGGTTGCGGCCGAAGTGGCACGCCATTCGAACAGCGTCGCACTCGTGTGGCCGGCGCATGGCCGTGTGGTCGAACCGTTCGCGCCGGGCACGACGCGCGGCATCGAGATCGCGGGCAAGGCCGGCGACCCCGTGCTCGCCGCCGCCGACGGCAAGGTCATGTATGCGGGCACGGGCCTGAACGAATACGGCAGCCTGATCATCGTCCAGCACAACAAGGACTTCCTCACGGCTTACTCGCACAATCGCCGTCTGCTCGTGAAGACCGGTGACACGGTGCATCAGGGCCAGCAGATCGCCGAGATGGGTAGCGAGAACAACGACCGCGTGGCGGTGTTGTTCGAGGTGCGCCGCGATGGGAAGCCAGTGGACCCGATGCCCTATTTGCCTTCTTCTCCGCAGGGCTGAGCGTCCCACCTGTGCGGCGAGAAAAACAAAATCTATGGTCACCCCCGTTTTTGCAACCTTGATCGTTGACGTTGTGGTTGGCTTGCCTAAATCTATCCGGCGTCGTTGTGGGGATCACTCCCCGCGCCACGATGAGAGTCGCGCCTGATGGTCC
>NZ_JBFRCN010000098.1:0-17924 GCF_040965835.1 Paraburkholderia sp. BR10872 | reverse complement strand
TGATCCAGGCGCAAACCGCCGCCGGACCTGCAATTTTCGCCGCCTTCCACGCGCCGAACAGCCAGCCCGAACCGATGATCGACCCGAGGCCGGTGAACATCAGCGCGAACGGGCCGATGTTCCGTTGTATCGATTGCTTCACATTGTCTCCTACGTGATGGACAGCGCGAGCGAGCCATACCGGGAGTACGGCATCCATGTACCGTACCGAGCCTGTACACGGCCGGCCGGCCCTGATAACGCATGTCCTTGTTGTAATGCCTTGTGACCACTGGGATGTAGAGGCAACCGCAATTGCTGCGGAGACGCGATGATGAAGTGGCCCGACGTGCTCGTCTAATGCTGTGTCGGCATGGACATATGCAAACTTTGCATAAGGAGGGGCTGCGGCTTAGCGAAGATCCTGGACATTTCACCTTGTTGTTATGCCCGCCAGTTGCCGACGCTGGCCACCGTTCTCACGCTGACATTCGTACGTCGGCTCTCCACCAGGCAACGGACGTTCCGAAACCGTCAAGGCTTCGAAGGGCCTGACTACTGCGCGGGTGCCTGGTGAGGGTGATCCGTGGAGCGCCTCCGGGAAGCGTCTTCTGGTCTGGCATCAGCGGATCACCTGGCATCGACACTACTCCTTCACCTCGGCATTCTTTGTTTCATCTCCGGCCATGCCGTCACGGTTCATCGCATCTTCTTTCATCGCGTCTTTGGCCGCGCTGTCGGCGCTCATCGCGTCTGATTCTGTTGCGCTCTTTGCGGTTATGTCCTGACTCGGCGCGTCGTTGGCAGTCGCGTCGGTCGGTACACTATCATCGGCGAAGGCGCCCGCGGTCGCGAACGAGAAGCAGCTGGCGAGAATGGTGGCAGTGAGCTTGTTCATGATGTGATCCCTCAGCGAACCGACAGTGAGTCGGAATATCGATAGGACAGTAGCCCGATGGCGGGAGCCTGGTCTTGCCGCGAATCAGTGACGGGCATGACAACTTCACGGCCCCCCGTCGGCGACGGTCATGTCATTCTTGCGCGGATGGATATGACAGGAAGTCGGCAACCACTCCAAAGGGCATGGGTAAAGACCCGATATGCGTTAGCCGAATCTCTGGGGAATGACTACAGGTAAGGTGTGAAAGGCGTCTGGATGGTTCAACGATCGCAGCGTTATGGCAATGGCCGCTGTACCCTCGAGAAGGGTCTTCCACGCAGCAGATGATCGAACGACGGCAGTGGGTCGATCTCTGTTCACCTTCCCGAAGTAACAGCGAGCGACTTGACCGCGCTTACGCGACAAAGCCTTGCAGACCTTCAAGGACATAGGGCCGGAAACACATCGAACCCGTTTGCCACATCATGACCACAACAAGAAGCCTGGCGCTCATTCTGGCGTGCGTGTTTGCCTCTTCCGAGCAAGGTCACGCGCAATGTGTCGACCTGGTCGCCAGTCTTGATGACGGTCAGTTGATGCAGTCGCGGATTGCGCTGGTCGACCGTGCCGCGCCTACCGAACAGATCCGCATCCTCGCCTACATCTTCGAAATCGATCAGACCGGCGGCCTGCTTTTGCGTCATCTGGTCGAGGCTGCGCACCGAGGCGTGCCGGTCAAGCTGCTGATCGACGGCATCGGCCCCGAGCCGCACTACCCGTTCGAGGACGAACTCATCGTCGCCCTGCACGAGGTGGCGCCCGGCATTGAACTCCGAATCTTCCATCCACGATCCGATCTCGTCGAGATTTCGCATCGCATGCACGACAAACTGTTCCTGGTTGGCGACACGGCCGTGATCGGCAGTACCTCGATCTGGGATGAGAGCTTCCGCAACTGGCTCAGCGAGCGCGATTTGATGGTGTCGGGCGACGCCGGCCAGGAGGCTTCCTCCCTGCACGCCATGTACCAGCATTTCGCGTTGTTCTGGAATAGCCCGGAAGTGGTTCGCCCCGAGCCGGAAAAATTCCTCAACGTCGAAAGTCCTTATCGAGACTCGCAGGGTTATCCGACGCTGGACCCGGCTCGCATCCATTATTGGCGCGAATGGCTGCAGGCTCCGCTCGATGCTGCTGCCCTGGCGACAGACCTGGCCGCTACCGATACACCCACTGCCTCCGATACGCCCAATGATCCCGCCGCTCCGCCCGCTCGCGGGGCGTATTTTGATCCCGCCTGGATGCCGATCGCCTGCGAGCGACTGCACTATGTCCACGACTGGCCCGACAAGCGCTCGCCAGGCACGTTGCAAGACATGCTAGAAGCATTCGATACGGCGCAGCACGAAATCCTGATCATCAACCCCTACCTGATCCTGGTGCCGGAACTGCGCGAGGCGCTTGAGCGCAGGCAGCGCGAAGGTGTCCACGTGATCCTGGTGAGCGCCTCGCTGGCGAGCATTACGCAGGAATTCCCCGCGGTCGGGCGCGCCTATGCCGACGATCTGCCCGGCCTGGTGAATGCAGGGATCGAGGTGCGCGAATATTCCGACCGAGAGAACCGCATGATGCACGCCAAGCTGGTCCTCATCGACGGCCATCGATATTATCTTGGCAGTTTCAATTTCGATTCGCTGTCGGCCCGCTTGAATACCGAAAACGGCCTGTGGATAGTTATCCCTGAGGACGGGCTCGATCCCTTGCAAGACAGCGTGGCGTACTTCCTGAGCAACTCAAGTTCGGTGAGCGACGCCAATGGCCGCCTTCTGGCGGATCCCGATGCGCGCTGCCGGGCCGTCGGCTGCGGCGGTGCCTGGCGGTGGGTGACGATGCTAATCAGGAACTTCCTCTGAGCGCGGCGTGCCTTGTCGCTAAACTACGTGGCCAGTTCGGGTCGCCGTCCGCACCGTGTCGCGCAGCAGTCGGCCATCAAGAGCCAATGCTCTTTGCCCTCGACGGCCAATCAGCGTCGCGTTCCGGCCGTTCGGCGCTCAAGGTAGGCCCTCCCCGAGACACGAGGAATGACCGGTTCTGACACATCGGTCGACGTCACCTGTCAGCTTACCGGATTGCGTGCCATGACGATCCACGCCGCGCCGTTGATCATCACCGACCGCTCGCCGGGAAGGCCCGCGAAGGCGGCACGAACTGCGGCCGAGGCGCGGGCGCGGATGTCGTCGGGCTGATCAGCGAGCGCACGCGACAACGGGCCGACCTCGAGTGTCATCTTCACCGCGTCGTCGATCGCAGCGTCCCGCGTCCCGCCCTCGCCGAACGGGACGGAAGCGTCGAAGGGGGCGATAGCAATATCGGTGAAGCCGGCCGCCGTCAGGATGCGTGCCACGCGCCCCCGGTCGCCGAACGAAAACGGGCCGGGCGCTTCGGGATCGGGCAGTGCGCTCGGCGGGACGATGCCCTTGAGCGCGCCCATCGGCAGGCGCACCCAATCGTTCTCGGCCGCGCCGCGCCAGCAGACGAAAGCGACCCGGCCGCCGGGCCGGAGCGCGCGTCGCATGTGGGCGAACGCCGCTATCGGATTGTCGAAGAACATCACACCGAAACGCGAGAACAGGATGTCGAACGCGCCCTCGGGCAGCTCTGCGCTGCTGGCGTCGGCCACCAGAAACAGGGCCGGCGTATCCCGTTGCGCAAGCGCGCGCGCCCGGCCGATCAGCGGTTCGGATATGTCCACGCCCAGCACTTGGCCCCCTGCGCCGACGCGGGCTGCGAGAGCCAGACTCGACGCGCCCGCGCCGCAGCCGATGTCCAGCACGCGCTCACCCGTCGCGGGCGCGGCGGCTTCTATCGCGGCCTGGCCAAAGACCGCCACCATAGCGTCGAGCCGGGCCTGGTTCGCGACCCAGCGCTCCCCGCTTTGACCTTTCCAGTCACCGGCCCGATCGGCACTTTGCTCTGCCATGTCATCTCCTTGACTCGACGATCCGTCCTTCACCGCGCCGATCTACGCCGCCCTTTTCGAAGGCGACGACGCAACGGGAGAAAGGAATCTGTGCTCTCAAACAACCATCGACTGCTGGGCGAAGATACCCGCCATAGCGCCCTGCGATGATGCCTGGGTGACCGAGGGCAAGAAGGGCGTGGCGAGGTCGCCGGCGGCGTAGATGCCGGGCATGCTGGTTTGGCGGCGCTCGTCGACCTTTAGGACGATGCCGGTGGGCGTATCGACCGTGGCGAGGCCCAGCGATTCATGCAGGCTTGCGGACGGCCTGTTGCGCGGTTGGGCGAACAGGATATCGACCGCGACATTGCGGCCGGTATCGAGATTGACGGTGGCGATATCGCCCATGTGATGGGCGATATCGACGATCCGGCCATCGACGAGAGGTATGTTGCGGCGCGCCAGATCGGCCTGGATATCGGCCGCAATGTCATGACCATCGGCGAAGACAGTCAACTTGTCAGTCCAATCGCGGAACAGCCTGGCAGACTGGTGCGATTGCGGGCTGGACCAGACGAGGCCCCAATGCTGGCCGGCGACTTCAAAGCCGTCGCAATAGGGGCAGGGCACGATGGACGTGCCCCAGCTTTCGGCAAAGCCCGGAACATCAGGCATCTGGTCGGCGACGCCATAGCTCAGGATCAGGCGTCGCGCCCTCAGGCTTTCGTGATCGTCAGTGACGACGCAGAAATCGTCGATGGCGCCAGACACGCTCTCGGCCCGCGCATCGACCAGCCTGATCGTTGGATAGCGCACCAGCTGCTGCCGCGCCTCGACCAGGATGTCCAGCGGCGGCTTGTGATCGTGGCCGAGCAGGCCATGCGAGTGGCCGGCAAAGCGATTGCGCGGCCTGCCGGTATCGAGAACGGTGACCTTGCGGCGGGCACGGCCGAGCTGCAGGGCGGCGGCGAGGCCGGCAAAGCTGCCGCCGATGATGATGACGTCATTCATGGTGTTGGGCTCCGTGTTGTGGATGGAGGGGTCGGCTGGGCGTGGTGTGCAATATCGGCGGGCGATACGCGCTTGAGAGGGTCAGCGAGTAGGTGACCGGCCGCACAATGCCCCATTCGATGTCGCCGGGCGCCCCGGGGAACCCTGATTTGGACAACCGGTGAAACCACCCTTGGCTTGCACATTGCGATACTTAATGGTATCGTAATACGCGAATTTGAATACTGTCAAGTACTGGAATTGACGTGACCGAAAACAGCCAGGGCCGGCGCGGCCGGCCCGCCAACGAGGCGCTTCGCCAAACGATCGTCGACGCCGCCTGCGAACTCTTTGTGGAATTGGGTTTTCAAGCGACGACCATGGATAAGGTCGCCCAGCGCGCGAAGATATCCAAGCTCAGCATCTATCGGCACTTCGAGAACAAGGAGGCGCTGTTCAGCGCGGCCATGGTGGCCCGCTGCGATCAGTTTGCACCGCAGGCCCTTTCTGAAGGCGTCGACGGTTCGGCCGAAGATCAGCTCATGGCGGTGGGATCATCCCTGCTTCGCACGCTGTTGAGCCCGGACGTCCGCAGTGTCGAAGCCATGGTGTTGGCCGACAAGACGAATCAACCGTCGTTAAGCAAGCTCCATTACGATGCCGGGCCCGCGCATGTCATCGCCCAAATCGAGGCCGTGTTGAGTCAGTTGCACGCGAAAGCGATTCTGAACGTACCCGACGCTCTCCAGTCGGCCCGCTTGTTTGCCGCGCTGTTCAAAGGATCCGATCTCCTGCTTATCGCCCGCTTCGACGAGGCGAGAGCAGAGGACGACAACGAAATCGAATCCTATTGCCGGTCGGCCGTCGCCATGTTCATCGCCGCGCACGGTGGCATCTAACGATGCCACCGCGGCCGATGAAGAACACGCAGCAGTTGCATACGCTGTTCTAAGTGGAACGACAGAGAAGGGTCGAACCGAGCCCTGACCTGGCAATCTGCGAAGCGCTTTTTGGCGGACCGAACGCGCCGCCGTGCTGCATGTCCCACCGATCACTCACACGATCCACTCCCCATCACGCACGACGACACATCCATTCGCGACAACCAGCTTGCGCTTGGGCCGCGCGACGACGGCCTGCGCGACGCTCTCCGCCTCGACGACCACGAGGTCCGCACGCGCCCCAACCTGCAGACCGTAGTCGGCGAAACCGCAGCCACGCGCGGCGGCCACGCTCACGCAGTCGAATGCGATAGCGATATCGTCGTCGCGCCGCAAGTCGTAGCGCAAGCCGATCAACATGGCACGCTCGAGCATGTCGGGCACGCCATACGGCGACCACGTGTCGCGAATGCCGTCGTTGCCGCCAAACACCGTCACGCCCCTGTCGCGGCAGACCTTGAGCGGCGGAACCGGGCACGAAGGCGGCGCGCTCGTCAGCAGCGCCACGCGCAGTTGCGCAATCCGGTCGATCAATGCGTCGCGCACACGCTCCGGCAACGCGCCCAGACAAAACGCGTGACTCACGACCACCTGACCTTGCATGCCGAGCGCCTGCACGCGATCGAGCAGCAGTTTCAGCGTGAACGCCCCGACCTCGCCGGGTTCGTGCAGATGAATATCGATCGGCTTGCGATGGCGCTCCGCCAGTGCGAACGTGGCATCGAGCGAGGCCACGGGATCGCCGTCGATCAGCGCCGGGTCGAGCGCGCCGAGCACGTCGGCGCCGGCCGCCAGTGCGCTGTCGAGCAGTTCGACCGTACCGGGCCGAATCAGCATGCCCGACTGCGGAAACGCGACGATCTGCAGGTCGAGGACATCGCGCAGCGTCTGCCGCGTGGCGAGCACGCCTTCGAGGTAGCGCAACCGCGCGTCGGTGTCGATGTCGACGTGGGTCCGCAGGCGCGTCGTACCGGCCTGCACGAATGCACGCGCCAGCGCGAGCGACTGGGCGGCGGCATCGTGGCCCGAGGTCCTGCGCCATTCGCGCTCGTTGGCGATGCGGTCGGTGAGCAGCGGCCCTACCTCGTTGCGATACCACGGGCGGCCCCAGTTGCTCTTGTCGAGGTGCGTGTGGCCTTCGACGAATCCGGGCAGCAGCAGCCCTGCGCCGCCGTCGACGACTGGTACGCCCGGCTGTGCCGCGACGTGGGGTCCGATTGCCTCGATGCGGCCATCGGCGAGCGCGACGCCAACGCGCTGGCCGTCGGCCAGCCTGACGTTGGAGAGATGAAGCGCGGAAGTCGTGAATGTCATGCCGATTCTCCGTGAAACATCGCAGGATCTTATCGATTCGGCCGGATATTCGAAGATTAGATGTTCTACTACCTCTGCCCGCAAAAAAAACGGCGGCGCCGGTTATCGACCCGGCACCGCCGAACATACTGCTTTCGGAGCGTGAAGACCTAGAAGCGGTGAATGATACCGATCGCGCCCGCCACCTGGCTGCGCGACGAGGACGGCGCGCTGTTCTGGCCATCGCCGATGTCGGCAGTCGCGTTGATGATGTTGCCCGCGCCGTTCGTGCCAAGCGTCTGACCGCCTGCGCGCTGGTACGCCTCGACGAAGTACAGACCCGTGCGCTTCGACAGCGTGTAGTACTGCGACAGGTTGTACTGTGCGTACGAAGCCGAGCTCTGGATGCCGTTGGCCTTGGTCGCGCGCGTGTAGGAGAACCCAGCCGCGAGGTCGAGCACGGTGATCGGCTTGTAGTGCAGCACGACGCCGCCCGTGTTCCAGATCTGCGTGTCGTGGAAGGACGAACCCGTGCCCGGAATGTACTGGACGTTCGAGTAAGCCACCGAAATGTCCCACTGCGAGGTGAACTGGTAGCCAGCTGTCACAGCCAGGCGCTGCTGCGACTGTGTCGTCTGGAAGCCGTTCGTGAGAGCCGACACGCCCGGCTCGCCATTGCTGTAAGCCGTCGAGTTCGCGCTCCATGCGCCGCCGTTAGGCGTCGCGTTGTGCAGGCGCTCGAAGCCTACGGCGATGCCAGCCGGACCGTGCAGGTATTGCGCGGCAAGGCTCCACGTCTGGCCTGCGCCGGTGCTGCCCGCCACGCCGCCCAGTGCATACATGCCGCTCACGGTCAGGCCCGCGATGTTCGGCGAGGTATAGACCAGCGCGTTGTTGATGCGATAGATGGTGTCCATCGAGTCGATGTCGCCCGGGTGCGCGCCGTATGCGCCGGTCAGCCACGTGGTCGGGCTGTACGGCGAAAGCAGCGTGTAGTACGGGGCGTACTGGCGGCCGGCCGTCAGCGTGCCGTAGTTCGCGTTCGTGACACCCACGAACGCCTGGCGGCTGAACATCAGGTTCGTGGTTTGCTGTGCGCCCGTTGCCGAATTGAAGCCTTCTTCAAGGGTGAAGATCGCGCGCGTGCCGCCGCCCAGATCTTCGCCGCCCTTCAAGCCGAAGCGCGAACCGGCCCAGATGCCCTGCGCCATCTTGACGAGCGAACGTCCGCCAGAAGTCTTGCCCAGCGAGGTGGAACTGCTTTGATAACCAATACCGTTATCGACGATACCGTACAGCGTGACGCTGCTTTGCGCGTGAGCGCCCAGCGCGGCGAGTCCAAGCGCGGAAGCGAGGATAGTCTTTTTCATCAGTCGTCCTATCTTTAGTCGTTGTGGTTTGATACTCGTTAAAACCCTGGTTGCTATATTGCCTCCTGTCCGGCAAGGAGCGCATCACCCCTGAAGCGCTCCCGGCCGAATTCGTCTCCTTAGTGGATCTCGGGTTCGCCGCCGGCGCTGGCGCACGAGCCGCCCACGCCGTCACGCTGCATGAAGTCGAACTCGCAGCCGTTGTTGGCCTGCATGACGTGCATCTGGTACATCGCGCCATATCCGCGCCTGAAGCGCGGTTCCGGTGCGACCCACGCGGCCTTGCGGCGCGCCATTTCCTCGTCCGAAATCAGCACGTTCAGGCGGCGCTCCGGCACGTTCAGCTCGATCAGGTCGCCGTCCTGCACGAGGGCGAGCGGACCGCCGATGAACGATTCCGGCGCCACGTGCAAAACGCATGCGCCGTAGCTCGTGCCGCTCATGCGCGCGTCGGAAATACGCAACATGTCGCGCACGCCCTTCTGCAGAATCTTTTGCGGAATCGGCAGCTGGCCCCACTCCGGCATGCCCGGCGCGCCGACAGGACCCGCGTGCTGGAGCACGATCACGCTGTTCTCGTCGCAGTCGAGCTCTTCACTGTCGATGCGCGCAGCCATGTCGTTGTAATCCTTGAACACTACGGCCTTGCCCGTGTGCACGTGCAGGCGCTTTTCCGCCGCACCGGGCTTGATGACGGCGCCGTCCGGTGCGAGATTGCCGCGCAGCACGGCGAGGCCCGTATCCGGCATGAGCGGCTTCGCGCGGCGATAGATTACCTCTTCGCTGTAGATTTGCGCGTCGGCGATGTTTTCGCCGAGCGTCTTGCCGTTCACGGTCATCTGCGTGCCGTCGATCAGCTCGCCGAGTTCCTTGAGCATCGCGCGCAGGCCGCCGGCGTAGTAGAAGTCCTCCATGAGGTACTTGCCGGTCGGGCGGATGTTCGCGAGCACCGGCGTGCGGCGCGCGATTTCATCGTACTGCGCGAGCGTGAGATCGACACCGGCGCGGCGCGCAAGCGCGATCATGTGGACGATCGCGTTGGTCGAGCCCGAAAGCGCGAGACACGTGGTCACGGCGTTGTCGACCGACTTGCGCGTGATGATGTCCGACGGCTTCAGGTCTTCCCACACCATCTCGACGATGCGCATGCCCGTCTTTGCCGACATCTGCGCGTGGCGCGAGTCCGGCGCGGGAATCGAGGCGAAGCCCGGCAGCGTGAAGCCCAAGGCTTCCGCGGCGCTCGTCATCGTCGATGCCGTGCCCATCGTCATGCAGTGGCCCGGCGAGCGTGCAATGCCGCCTTCCACGCCCTTCCAGTCCTCTTCGGTGATCTTGCCCGCGCGCAGGTCGGCCCAGTACTTCCAGGTGTCCGAACCCGAACCGAGCGTCACGCCGTTCCAGTTGCCATTGAGCATCGGGCCCGCGGGCAGGAAGATCGTGGGCAGATCCATCGAGATCGCGCCCATCAGCAGCGCGGGCGTGGTCTTGTCGCAGCCGCCCATCAGCACGACGCCGTCGGCCGGGTACGAACGGATCGTCTCTTCCGCCTCCATGGCGAGGAAGTTGCGATAGAGCATCGTGGTGGGCTTCTGGAACGGCTCGGAAAGCGTCTGCACCGGCAGTTCGATCGGGAAACCACCCGCCTGCCAGATGCCGCGCTTGACCTCTTCCACGCGCTGCTTGAAGTGCGTATGGCAAGGGTTGATCTCGCTCCACGTATTGAGGATGGCGATCACCGGTTTGCCCGCGTACTCCTCGCGGCTGTAGCCCATCTGCGCGGTGCGCGAGCGATGGCCGAACGACCGCAGGTCGTTCACGCCATACCAGCGGTGGCTGCGCAGTTCTTCGGGGGTCTTTCGCTTCTTGCTCATCTTGCGTTGCTCCAGGTGTTTCCAGTAAAGCCGCCAGCCCTAGCGCTGCTCCTTCACGCGCGACACGAGCTGTGTCGGGCTGACGAACTGCAGTGCCACCAGCACCCACGCGAGCGTGATGGCCATGTAGATCATGGCCATCGCGTCGATGGATTGCGGCGCACGCACGCCCGTCGAGAAGACGGCGTAGTACAGCGCAACCACCAGCGTCTGCGTGTCGGGCCCGGCGGTAAAGAAAGTGAGTTCAAACATGCCGATCGTGCGCACCAGCACGAGCAGCCCGGCCGCCAGCATCCCCGGCACGAGGAGCGGCAGCAATACATAACGGAAATAGCGGAACGTGTTCGCGCCGAAAATGCGCGCGGCCGACTCGAGGTTCGGATCGATCTGCTCGATGAACGGCGTCATCACGAGGATCACGAACGGCAGCGCGGGCACCAGGTTCGCGAGGATCACGCCGGGCAGCGTGCCCGCGAGGCCGATCTGGTACATCGCAGTGGCCATCGGAATACCGTACGTGACGGGCGGCACCATGAGCGGCAGCAGAAACACGAGCATGGCAATGCGCTTGCCTGGGAACTGCGCGCGCGCCAGAGCGTAGGCCGCGGGCACGCCCAGCGCGATGGACAGCAGCACGACCGAGCCGACCACTTCGAACGTCACCCACAGCACGCTCGAAAGCTGGAAGTCGCGCCACGCCTGCGCATACCAGTGCAGCGTGAAGCCCTGCGGCAGCGGCGTGCCGAACCAGCGTGTGGCGATCGAGTTCACGCCCACCGTGGCGATCAGCAGCACAACATTGAGCAGGAAGAACACCACGCCGCCCCAGACGAACACTTTCCAGAGCACGTCGGGCAGGCGCGAAGCGGGCCTGGCCTGCTCGACGTTAGCGGCGGGAGCGCTGCGCTCCTCGCCCGCCTGCGCACCCGTGCCGAGGCCGGCCGCGTTACGTTGATGGGCGCTCATCAGCCTTTCCCCCCGCTCATCGGGCCCGAGTAGAAGAAGCGCTTGGCGCTCAACATCGCGGCCACGACGATCAACTGCACGAAGCCCATCACGATGGCGATGGTCGAGGCGAGCGAGTAGTCATAGCTCTCGAACGCCGCCTCCGCTGCCGCAATGGAGATCACGCGCGTGGGACCCGCGGGCGCACCGAGCAGCACCGCCGAAGGAAACACCGAATACGCCTGCACGAACGACAGGCACGCGGCCATCGTGAGACCGGGCGCGAGCAGCGGCAAATAGATTTGCCGGAACTGCTGCCACGGGCCTGCGCCAAGCGTGGCCGCCGCCCGCGCGAGCGTCGGGTCGATGCCGGTGACGTACGAGAGCGTGAGCAGAAACGCGAACGGGAAACCCGAAACGATCAGCGAAATCAGCACGCCCCAATAGTTGTGCGTGAGCCGGATCTCTTCGTTCGTATACAGATGCAGTGCGTGCAGCGCCTGCGGGAACCAGCCGTTCGGGCCGAAGTAGCTGAGCATGCCGTCGGCGATCAGCACAGTGCCGAGCGTGACGGGAATGACGAGCAGCGTGGTCACGAGCTTCTGGTACGGCGACTTGCGGCGCAGCGCGAAGGCCACCGGCAGGGAGAGCCCGACATTGATGATCGTCGCGGGCACCGCCAGCTTGAGCGTGACGAACACCGTGGGCCAGAGTGAAAGGTCGTGAACGAACTGCAGGTAATTCGCGAACATGCCCCCGCCGTTCATCGGCCTGAACGACAGGACGAGACCGTAGGCGAACGGATAGAGGAACATCGCGATGATGAAGCCGAGCGCGGGCGTGACGAGCCAGCCGCGAGAATCGCGCGGCGCCTTGACCAGCGACGGAAGGAGCGTGCTCATGACGCACGCTCCGCGTAGGCCAGCACGTGCGAAGGCGCGACGCGCAGCGTGGCGCGCTCGCCCGCTTCGAATTCGCCTTCCACGCGCGCCCACAGCTTGCCGAACGGCGCGTTGGCGAGCAGCAGCGAATCGCGGCCGCCGTATTCGACCATTTCCACTTCGACGTCGAAGGCGTTCGCATCGCCCGCGTTGGCGCGCTCGAAATCCTCGGGGCGCATGGCCACGGAAATTTCGCCGCCGTTCAGCTCGCCCATCGGCACGCCTGTGAGCGTGATGCCCGAAGACGACATCGCAACATGCGCGCCCTGCTCGCCCGTCATGGCGAACGGCAGCACATTGCGAAAGCCCATGAAGCGCGCAACGTGCAGATTCGAGGGGCGGCTATACACTTCCTTCGGCGTCGCGACCTGCTGCACGACGCCCTCTTTCATCACGACGATGCGGTCCGCCATCGAAAGCGCTTCGTCCTGATCGTGGGTCACGTAAATCGTGGCGCGTTCGAGCTGCCCGTGAATGCGGCGGATTTCCGCGCGCATTTCGATGCGCAGCTTGGTGTCGAGGTTAGAGAGCGGCTCGTCCATCAGCACGAGCGGCGGCTCGATGACGATGGCGCGGGCAATCGCCACGCGCTGCTGCTGGCCGCCCGAAAGCTGGCCCGGCAGCTTGTTTTCATGGCCGACGAGCTGCACGAGCTGCAGCGCCTCGCGCGCGCGGCGCTTCGCCTCTTCGCGCGGCACGCCCTGCATTTTCAGGCCGAAGCCGACGTTTTCCAGCACCGTCATGTGCGGGAACAACGCGTAATTCTGGAACACCATGCCGAAGCCGCGTTTCTCGGGCGGCAACACGTCGATGCGCTGGTCATCAAGCCAGATGCTGCCGCTCGTGAGCGGCTGCAGACCGGCGATGCAATTGAGCGCCGTGGATTTGCCGCAGCCCGACGGCCCTAGCAGCGCGATGAATTCGCCGCGGCGAATATCGAGGTCGAGACCGCGCAGCGCGGCGAGCTGCGTCCCCTCTGCGCTAGTGAAGCTACGACACACCGAATCGAGGCGCAGGCGATCGAAAGAATGCTTCATGACACGTTCCTGATCAACAAGATCAACTACGTACGAATGGAACGCGGACGGCACTCAACCCGAATGAGCGACTCGAATACCGTCCGTCCATTGCCGATTCTTCCTCTCGTTACTGCGACTTCTGCGAACCGACTTCGCGGTCCCATTTCTGGAACGCCGCGACCATCGCCTGCGCCGAAAGCGGCTGGACATGCGGATAGGCCGTGAGCCACTTCGCGTACTCGGGGCGGCCGTATTTCGCGATCACGTCCTGGCTTTCCTTCGGCGCCATCTGCAGCGTGACGTCCTTCACTGCCGGGCCCGGATAGAAGTAGCCGTCGTCATACGTCATGGCCTGTTGCTGCGGCTCGAGCATGAAGTTCATGAGCTTGAGCAGCACCGCGAGCTTCTCTTTCGAAACGCCCTTCGGCACGACCATATAGTGGGCGTCGTTCACCCACGTCATGTTGTTGAACGCTTGCACCTTGAAGTCCGCCGGCACGATGCCGAGCGCGCGCGGGTTGATGTCCCAGCCCGTCACGGTCACGGTCATGTCGCGCGTGCCTTCGCCCAATTCCTTCATCACCGCCGAGGTGCCGCCCGGGTAGTACGGCACGCACGAGTTCAGCTCCTTCAGGAACGCCCAGGTCTTGTCCCAGCCGTTGATCGGGTCTTGCGGGTTCTTGTCGCCGAGCAGGTAAGGCAGGCCCATCAGGAACGTGCGGCCCGGACCCGAGTTGGCCGGACGCGCATAGATCAGCTTGCCGGGGTTCGCCTTGCACCACGTCAGCAGTTCCTGCGGCGTTTGCGGCGGCCTGGCGACCTTGGCCGGGTTGTATTCGATCAGCGGACCGGCCGGCATGTACGCCACTTCGAGGCCATAGCCTTGCGCCAGGTCCTGCATCTTGCGCGGGCCCGGCGCGTACTTGTCGAGCACGCCCGGCAGCGCGGCCTGCTGGTCGGGCAGCAGCTTCATCCAGAGATTCTGTTCGATGCCGGCGGCGAGCGCGTCGGTCCCCGTCAGCACGAGATCGATGTCGGCGCGACCGGCGGCCTGCATGGCCTTGATCTTGCCAGGCAACTGCGGAGCGGGCGCGTTGGTGTACGTGATGTTGGAGACGAGATTCGGGTTTTTCGCCTTGAACGCTTCGAAAGCCTTCTGCGTGAGCTGCAGGTTACCGGCCACGTCGACTATGTTCAGCGAAACGGGATCGGCCTTTGCCGCGCTCATGCCGAGCGCCGCGGCGGCCGCCACACACACGGCCAGCACGCTGGCCTTCAAACGTCCATCGAACATCGCATCTCCTCACATCTCTGTTTATGGAATTTGTTCTACGCGACCCGTCGATTCTTGTATTTTCAAAGCCGGACACAGGATGCCGAACCACGCATCAAGTTGTCAAGCAACGTCAGGCTCTTTGTGAGACTACTGTGAGCCTCTTGTCGGGCTCCTTTTGGAGAAAGCGCCTGCAAGGCTTCTGCAGGCGCTTTTCTGACCGCTTTCGCGGGATTACTGCTTCACCAGCTCGCCGTCGCGCAAACGCCACAGCGCGAGCGGATTGTCGTTCTGCAGTGTGACCGGCAAAAGTTCGGCCGGCAGGTCCTGGTAGCAGACCGGACGCAGGAAGCGCTCGATCGCCATCGCGCCTACCGAAGTCGAGCGCGCGTCAGAAGTGGCGGGGAACGGGCCGCCGTGAACCATCGCATACGAGACTTCGACGCCCGTCGGGAAGCCGTTCGCGAGAATGCGGCCGGCCTTGCGCTCGAGAATCGGCAAGAGGCGCGCGGCCATCGCGTAGTCGTCGCGGTCGATGTGCAGCGTCGCCGTGAGCTGGCCTTCGAGGTGCTCCGCCACGCGCGCGAGTTCCGCTTCGTCGCGGCACGCCACGACGACCGAGGTCGGCCCGAAGATCTCGTCCGACAACGCGTGCTGGGCGAGGAACTGCTCGGCGCTCGCCTTGAAGAGGACCGGCAGCGCGTCGCAATGCGCTTCTGTCTTCGTGCCTTCGGCGAGATTCTCGATGCCCGGCAGCTGCTTGCGCGCCGCAATCGCTTCACCATACGTCGAGGCGATGCCGGGAGTCAGCATGCTTTGCGAGGGCTTCTGCGTGAGCGCGGCGCTTGCCGCCTTCACGAAGCGGTCGAGTTCCGCCGAGTCGATCGCGAACACGAGGCCCGGGTTCGTGCAGAACTGGCCCACGCCCAGCGTGAGCGAATCGACAAAGCCTTGCGCGAGCGCATCGCCGCGGGCGGCCAGCGCTGCGGGCAGCACGAACATCGGGTTGATGCTGCTCATTTCGGCGTAGACCGGAATCGGCTCGGGACGCGCGGCCGCGATGTGCGAAAGCGCGAGACCGCCGCGGCGCGAGCCCGTGAAGCCCACGGCCTTGATAGCCGGGTGCGCCACGAGTGTTTCGCCCGCTTCGTTGCCGCCGCCGAAGACGAGCGAGAACACGCCTTCGGGCAGGCCGACGTCAGCCACGGCCTGCTGGATCGCGCGGCCCACGAGTTCCGAGGTGCCCGGATGCGCGAGGTGCGCCTTCACGACGACCGGGCAGCCGGCAGCCAGCGCCGAAGCCGTGTCGCCGCCCGCCACCGAAAACGCCAGCGGGAAGTTGCTCGCGCCGAACACGGCCACCGGGCCGAGCGGGATGCGATGCGCGCGCAGGTCCGAGCGCGGCAGCGGCTTGCGCTCGGGCAGCGCCGAGTCGAGCACGGCGCCGCACCAGCGGCCGTCGCGCACGAGCGACGCGAAAAGGCGCAGCTGCCCGACCGTGCGGCCGCGCTCGCCTTCGAGGCGCGCCTTGGGCAGCGCCGATTCGAGATGCGCGCGCTCGATCAGCGCGTCGCCGATGCCGAGAATGCGCTCGGCGATCGCTTCGAGCAGGCGCGCACGCGTTTCGTGCGGGGCGGCGCGGAAGGCGTCGAACGCCTGCGCCGCGAGTTCGCAGGCGCGCGCGACTTCGGCCTTGCCGCCGAGGCCGAAAGAAGGCTCGATCTCCTGGCCGAGCGCGGGCGCGAAGGCGCGCATCTCGCCCGCCTCGCCGCGCACCGCTTGCGCGCCCAACAACATGGCTCCAGTAATCTGCATGTTCGCTCCGTTCAAATGCTATCTGCCATTTATGCGCTGGCGGTCTGGGCCGTTGCGGCCAGATTCTGCTCGAACGCGAGCAGCGCCCTGGCCGCGTCGCCGATCGCCGGCAGCGCCTCAGCGGGCGACTGCGAGAGCAGCGGCAGGATCGGACCCATGTCGGCAATGCCCGAGAGCGTCACGGCGTCATGCAGCACGCGGATGAGCGAGATGTTGTCGCGCAGCGTTTCGAGCGGCATGAAGGCATCGTAGAGGCGCTGGGCTTCTTCCGCACGGCCCTCCTTCGCGGCCTTCAGGAGCGCCATGATGGCGCTCGAAGCGATACAGCCCGAGCCCGTGGTCCAGGCAGCCAGACCGAAGTCGCGCACGTGAACCAGCGCCGGACGCTCGCCCATGCCCGAGACGACCTTCGAGGCCGGCACGCGTTCCAGCAGGCGGCGCAGATACGGATCGTTCGCCGGGTCCTTGCGCACGATGGCGTACTTCACCGCAATGAGCGTGCCGCGGTCGATCAGGCGCACGAGCGTGTCGACGTCGACATAGTCTTCGCTCTTGATATAGAGCGTGAGCGGAATGCCGGCGGTGTCGGCGATGCGCGCGAGACCGGCTTCGACGCCTGCGGGCGTGGTGAAACCGGAGAGCGGCAGCACCATGGCCGTCTTGTATTGCGTTTGCGCGAGGATGCGCGCCTGGTCGAGCATCTTGCCGTAGTCAGGGCCGATGGCCGGAATCACGCGCGTTTCGGGCGCGGTGAGGCCGGCGAGCATGTCAAGCAACTCGCGGAATTCGCTCACGGCGACGTGGTACAGATTCGCATTGCCGCCGTACAGCAGCGTGCGAATACCGCCCGCTTCCATATGCCGGATCAGCTGGCGGTTCTGTTCGACGTCGAGGGAGAAGTCGGGGCGGCGTGCGAGCGGCGGCACTGCCATCACAGTCGAGGCGAATTCGCTCTCGACAATCGGGGACACGTTCATGAGGCCTCGTGCTGGGATGGTGGGTTGTCAATACCGGGCACAGTAGCACCGGCCCACCGTAGTTGTCAAACAACTTGTTGCATTTGTTGGGGTTTGTTCGGAGGGTATGACAACCTTGGTCCGCTCGCCCTTGCGCGGTCGGTACCGGCCCCGTAAAGGTATATTGTAGAATTGCGCTCCAATCGTGGAACCGGTTCCATTTAACATCTCCGTTCCGTGGCAGCCGCGGCGGATGTCACGCGCAACCACTCAGGATGGCTACGCGGACACGGTCGAACCACACCGCGCCGAACTCATACAGAATCCCACCATGTCTGAATCTCCTCTCACGACACGCCGCGGCTTCCTGCGCACGGCAGCGGTGCTCGTGCCCGCCAGCGCACTGGCGGGCTGCGAGGGCGGCAAGCAGCCGTCGAGCGAAACCGCCGCGGCGGGCAGCGCCGCCTCTGCGCCCAACGTCAGGCCAGAAGCCGGTCAGGCCGTCGCCTACAAGCCGCGCTTCTTCGACGCGCGCGAGTGGGCCTTTGTCGAAGCCGCCACCGACCGCCTGATTCCCGCCGACGCCGAAGGCCCCGGCGCGCTGCAAGCCGGCGTGCCCGAATTCATCGACCGGCAGATGGACACGCCTTACGCGCACGGCGCGCTCTGGTACATGCAGGGGCCGTTCCAGCAAG
>NZ_JBFRCN010000097.1:0-18018 GCF_040965835.1 Paraburkholderia sp. BR10872 | reverse complement strand
GCAAAGAAAGTAGGTGCCGCCCCGCACAGGGGCAACGCCTGCATACCGCCGCGAAAACAAGGAAAGGCCAAAAAAACAAAAAAATCCGATCAATCAGCGCCGCGCCGCTCATGACTCGGCGCATGCCCAAACTGCACCCGATACGCCTTACTAAAATGGCAGGGTGAATTAAACCCACAAATAGCGGTCACACGAGAAATCGAAGTATCGGTAGTCCGCAACAGCTCTCGCGCGCGCTTCAGGCGCAACGTCAAGTAATAATGCGTCGGCGAAACGTTGAGATACGCCTTGAACATCCGCTGCAAATGCCGTTGCGAAAGCCGAACGAGCCGCGCGAGTTCCTCCAGCGACAGAGGCTCCTTGATATTAGCCTCCATCAACCGCACGACCTCCACCAACTCGGCACGCGAAAAACCCACACGCGCATCCACGGGAATAGGCTGCAGATCCGTCGAGCTGCGAATCCGCTCGAGAATGAACTGTTCGGACACCTTAGCGGCAAGACTCTGCCCAAGACTCGCACCAACGAGTTCGAGCATCAGATCAAGCGGCGCGGTGCCGCCCGTGCAAGTAAGGCGGTCGCGATCGACCACAAACAGCTCATCGGCGAAACGCACACGCGGAAACTGTTCATGCAGGACCGTAAGATCCTCCCAATGCACGGCGCAACGATAGCCATCCAGCAACCCGCTCGCCATCAGCGCATAAGCACCGGTGCAGATGCCGCCGAGCGGCACGCCCCGCTGCGCCACCATGGCGAGCGTGGCGCGCACGCCGTCGCTCATGATCTCGCGTATACGTATGCCGCCGCACACAATCAGCACGTCGGGCAGGCACGCCGGGTCGAGCGCCTGCGCGGGGCGCACGGTGATGCCGTTGCTTGCTCGGGCCGGTGCGCCATCGAGCGAGTAGATCGACCAGCGGTAATGGTCCGCGCGCCCCACGTAGTTCGCCATGCGCAGAACCTCGACCGCACTCGAAAACGCGATCATCGAGAAGTTCTGCAACGTCAGGAAACCGAAATGTCTGAGAGACGATGCCGTGCGCGTTTCGGGCTCGGGAACGGCGATGTCGATCGTCACATTGCGCTCCTCGGGAACGACGGTTGATCGTGTTATTTCAACGCTTACGCCTCTACGACTGCGGGACGCACTCGCATCAGTTGCTTCAGTCCGGAGAACAGCGGCGCTTTCACCGCGCCCGGCGCCCGGCCAAAGCTCTCCGTAATCCGGTCAAGGATGATGGCGAGCAGCACGACGGAAAGTCCGCTTTCGAAGCCGAGGCCAATATCCAGCCGCTGAATGCTTGCGAGCACGTCGTTGCCGAGACCGCCCGCGCCCACCATCGAAGCGATGATGACCATGGAAAGCGCCATCATGATGGTCTGGTTCACGCCCTGCATAATGGACGGCAGCGCGTTGGGAAACTGTACCTTGTACAGTAGTTGCCACGGCGTGCAACCGAACGCCTGCCCTGCTTCGACGATCTCGCGGTTCACGTGCTTGATGCCGAGACTCGTGAGGCGAACGGCAGGCGGCATGGCGAAGATCACCGTGGACAGAATGCCAGGCACGCGGCCGAGACCGAATAGCATCGCGGCGGGAATCAGATAGACGAAGGCCGGCATGGTCTGCATCAGGTCGAGGATGGGCCGCACGATCGTATGCACGACTTTGCTCTTCGCTGTCCAGATGCCAAGCGGAATGCCGATCACGAGGCTGATTACCGTCGACGAGAGCGTGAGGCCGAGCGTCACGACGGTCTGATCCCAAAAGCCGGTTGCGTAGATCAGCAATAGCGAGCAGGTGGCGAAGATCGCGAAGCGCCAGCCCACGCGCCACAGGCCGATTGCGATGAAGAACGCCATGAGCGCCCACATGGGAATGGCCTGCAAGCCGTGCTCGACGAACGCCGCGAAGCCCTCGATTGCCTTGCCGACGGCGTCGAAGCTGTTGGCGTCGTGGTCGAGCAGATAGTGAACCGACTGATCGACCCACTGGCCGACGGGAATGATCTCAGACATGGGCGGCACCTCGATTACGCGTAATGACCTTCAGCACGGCGGCCTGATCGATGGAGCCGCAATAGCGGCCCTCGTCGTCGACCACGGGCAGCGCCGTCGTGTTCGCACACACCCGCGAGACCACCTGCTCCAGCGGCGTGCCAAGCGTGATGCATTCGACTTTCTTCAGCGACGGCTGCGCGGCGCCGATCGCATCGCGCGTGACGCAACCGCTGATGCGGCGCTGGGCGTCCAGCACGAACGCATAGTCGGCGCTGCCGTTGAGCGACGAGGCCACGCTCTTCGCGTCGAGCGTGCGGATGACCGGCACGGCTTCGCGCTGCATGAGGTCGCCGGCGGTGAGGTAGCGGCTCGTGTCCACGCCGTCGAAGAACGCGCGCACATAATCATCGGCGGGGTTGCTGATGATTTCCTGCGGCGTGCCGATCTGCACGATGCGTCCGCCTTCCATGATCGCGATACGGCTGCCGATGCGCAGCGCCTCTTCGAGGTCGTGCGAAACGAACATGATCGTGCGGCGCTGCTCTTTCTGCAGTTGCAGCAGCACGTTCTGCATTTCCTTGCGCTTGAGCGGATCGAGCGCGGAGAATGCTTCGTCCATGATCATGAGCGAAGGATTCACCGCGAGCGCGCGAGCGAGGCCCACGCGCTGCTGCATGCCGCCAGAAAGCTCGGCGGGCAGCTTCTGCGCAAACGCCGCGAGGCCGACCTGTTCCAGCACGGCCAGCGCGCGCCGCTCGCGCTCCTTGCGGCCCACGCCCGCCACTTCGAGGCCGAACGCGGCATTCGCAAGCACACTGCGCTGCGGCATGAGCGCGAACGACTGGAACACCATGCTCATGTCGGTGCGGCGCAGCGAGACCAGCTCAGAGCGGCGCACGGCCGCGATATCGCGCCCGTCGATGACGACCTTGCCGGCGGTGGGTTCCACGAGCCGGTTGATGAGCCGGATCAGCGTGGACTTGCCCGAGCCGGACAGGCCCATCAGCACGAAAATCTCGCCCTCGTGCACCTCGAACGACGCATTGTTCACGCCGAGCACATAGCCGGTCTTCGCGAACAACTCGTCTTTCGTCGCGCCCTTCGCGAGCAGTTCACGGGCAAGCTTCGGGTTGGGCCCGAACACCTTGCATAATCCATCGACCACGATCTTGGGGGATTTCATCGACTCCGTCTCCTCGAACGGCAGGCGCCGGCCCGCACGGTATGTCTACATAGTTGCCAGAAAAATCCCTGCCGGGATGGCGAATTGCGACAGACGCTTGCGCAAAAGCGACACGGCGCCGCATCAGAAAGGTCACATGCTGCATGCGCACAATCGCACTGCGCGCGGCCCGTGATGGGCGCTGATCTGGCGGGGCCGCGGCGGGCCCCCTGCCGTTTTATTGCTGCGATTACTGCGTACCCGCCCAGGCATTCACACGGTCGCCATGCGCGGCGATCCACGTGTCGGCGGCTGCGTCGGGCTTTTCGCCGTTCTGGATCGCAAGCATCACGCTGTCGATCTCACCCGGCTTCCACTGGAAGTTCTTCAGGAACGTCACCACCTGCGGAGCCTTCTTCTCGAGCTCGGGGTTGGCCACGTTGTCCACGTGCTCGGCCGCGCCGTAGACGTTCTTCGGATCGTCGAGGAAGCGCAGCTTGTACTTGGCGAACATCCAGTGCGGCGTCCACCCCGTGACGATCACAGGCTTCTTCGTCCCCACCGAACGCGCCAGTTCGGCAGTCATCGCGCTGCCCGAGCTCGGCATCACGCTGTAGCTGAGGTCGTATTGCTTGACGGCCTCGTCGGTCTTGCGCATCACGCCCGCGCCGGCGTCGATGCCGACGATGCGACCGCCGAACGCCGACTTGTCCGCGTTCAGATCGGTAATGCTCTTCGCGCTCACGTAGTCGGGCACCACGAGGCCGATCTTCGCGCCCGTGAAATTCGTGCCGAGGTCGACCACCTTGTCCTTGAATTGCGCCCAGTACGCGCCCTGTGTGACGGGCAGCCAGGCGGAAAGCGTCGCGTCGAGGTCGCCACGCGCCACGCCTTGCCACATGATGCCCGCGGCCACCGGCACGAGTTGCACTTGATAGCCGTAGCGTTTCTCGATGATGCGTGCGGCCACGTTGGACGTCGCGACGCTGTCGTCCCAGCCTTCGACATAACCGATCTTCAAGGTCGGCTTGCCGTCGGCAAACGCCGGGGCGTTCAAGCTCACCATCGCCGATAACACACCGGTCCAAAAGAGTTTTCCAGCCAGCTTCATGGTCGATCTCCTGTGATATGGGCAAGCGCCCCGTGCCTATGCAGATTCGCCCGCCACAATCTGCCGCTAACGTCGATTTACGACGTGTTCTTGTCGTTGCGCGACGTGCGCGCTATTTGTCGACGACGAGGTCGGACAGCGGCTTCGAGCAGCACAGCAGCGCCATGCCCTGATCGATTTCGCGCTGGCGTATGCCGCCGCTGTGCTTCATCTCCACTTGCCCGGAAACGAGCTTGACCTTACAGGTTCCGCACATGCCCTGGCTGCACGACGAAGCGAGGCGCACGCCGGCCTGACGCGCAGCATCGAGCACGGTCTGTCGTGCACCGCATTGAATCTCGCGGTGGCTCTTCGCGAAGGTCACCGTGAAGCTGGCCGTTTCGACCGACGATTCCGCCGGGGGCTGTTCCACCGGCGCCTCGGCTTGCGCCGTAAGCGTTTCGAATGAAAAACTCTCTTCGTGATAGCGTTCGCGCGCAAAGCCCGCTTCGTCGAGCAGATCGCGCACGGCTTTCATGTAGGGCGCGGGCCCGCAGGTAAAGATTTCACGCTCCATGAAGTCCGGCGCAATCAACTTCAGCAGCGGCAGCGAGAGAAAGCCGGTCACGCCGGACCAGTCGGTGCGCGAACCTACCCTTTCACAGACGAACGACGTGCGGAAATTCGCGCGGCTCGAAGCGATCAGCTCCAGTTCGCGCGCGAAGATGATGTCGTCGGGCGTGCGGGCGCTATGCACGAAAACGATATCGCGGTCCTCCGCGAGATCGTGGTGCGCGCGGCTCATCGACATCAGCGGCGTGACGCCGGACCCTGCGGAAAGGAATAGATACTTCGGCGCGGGGTGACGCGCACAGGTGAATTCGCCGGCCGGTCCGAGCACGCGCAGCGACACGCCAGGCCGCAGGTTGTCGTGCAGCCAGTTCGACACCTTGCCGCCCGGCACGCGCTTGACCGTAATGGAAATGGTATGAGGCCGTGCGGGCGAAGACGAAATCGTATAGCACCGGTTGATGGCCTCGCCGTCGATCTCGAGTTCGAGCGTGAGGAACTGCCCCGGCTCGAACGAGAACGTGCGGCCCTGCGGCGAGCGCAGGAAAAAGCTCTTCACATCGTGCGTTTCCTGCCATACGTGGCAGCACACGAGGGTCTCCTCGACCTCGCTCGTCCATCGCTCGGGCAGCGCGCCCCAGAACGCCGGGCGCGTCACCCGGCTGTCGCTGGCGTCGAGTGGATTGAATTGGGCCGCGTCTCGCATCATGTCAAACTCCGCTCTCTTTGCTTTACGCGTGTGCGTTATGCGCCAATCTGCCTGGCGAGGCGGCCGATATACCAGGCCGAGAACTTTTCAACGAGCCCTTCTGTGTACGGCGAATATGGACCCGGTTCATACGCACTGCTCGTCGCGCCGCGCTGCGAGTACTCCACGAGCGTGCGGTCCTGGTTGTTGGTCGCGTTCCACACGGCGGTGAGGTTCTCCACGTCGTAATCGATGCCTTCGCGCGCGTCCTTGTGAACGAGCCAGCGCGTGCGCACGAGCGTTTCGCCGGCGGAAAGCGGAATCACGGAAAACGACACGATGTGATCGCTCATGAAGTGATGCCACGAATTCGGCTGCGTCCAGAACGAGAGGCCGCCGAGATCGGCCGTGCGGAATTCGCCGAGCAGCTTCTTCGAGGCGACCTTCGCGTCCAGCGTTTGGGACTCGCCGCAGCGGTCGAGCGGCAGGCGCTGCGTGCGAAAACCCGTGACATCCAGCAGCTTTTCGATTTCGACCGACGGCAGGTCCATCGCTTCCCACTGCTTCGCGCGCTCGTTGCAGGTGCGCTCGAATGCGTCCATGCCTTCGGCGTTGGCGTCCGTGCGTGCGTAGCCAAAGCCGTATTCATAGAGCGAAATCGTCAGCTCGGGATGATTCGCGACGCAGTGATAGCACTCGCGATTGTTTTCCATCACGAGCTTCCAGTTGCCCTTCTCGATGATGTCCACTTGCGCGGCGACCTTGCAGCTAGCCAGGTCGTGCGGCAGCAAATACGGCTCCATCTCGGCGCGCATCGCCGCGAAGTCGGCGGGCGGCTCTTCGGCGAGACACACGAAGATCAGGCCCGCGAGATTTTCCACATGCACGTTCTTGAGACTATGCTTGCAGCGGTCGAACTGCTCGCCCATGTGCTCCGCGAACATCAGCGCGCCCGTGAGGTTGTAGGTCCAGCTGTGATACGGGCACACGATATTGCCCACCGACCCCTTCTCTTCGTTACACAGCCGCGCGCCGCGGTGGCGGCAGACGTTGTGGAACGCGCGTACCTCCATGTCGTCGTCGCGCACGATCAGGATCGAGTCGCCCGCCAGATCGACGGTCACGTAGTCGCCCGGTTCGGGAATTTCCGCTTCCGTGGCGACCTCGATCCAGTGTTGCCGGAAAATCGTCTCCATATCGAGCGCAAAAATCTCCTCGCTCAGGTAGAAAGGCGCCTCCAGGCTGTAACCCGCCTGGCGGCGCTCGATCAGCGCGCGAATCTCTGCCGTTACTTTCATGTGTGCTCCGGATTTTTCATCCCAGTTCGTTGCCGACAGGCCAGCAAAATCAGTAATCGATGAGTTGATGCTCCCGCAAATACGCGAGGATCACTTGTGCTTTTTCGACCGAACTCCCTTCAATTACGACGTTGCCGCCCCGGCTTTCGGTTGTGGTCGCCGAAAGCATGCGCGCGTGGCCGGAGCGTTTTTCCGCCGCGGCAAGCCGCACGGGCTTACGCTCGATCGGGCCAACCGTCCATGCGGAAGCTTCAGTCGATTCGGCTGCGCTGACGCGCGTTGCGCTCGCGGGCCGCACCGCGCCCGCGCGCAGCCGCGCATAGGCGTACCGGGGCTGGGCATTCGCGAGCGGATGCACGGCGATCACCGCGGGCAGCGCCGTCTGCACGCGGCGCCGCAGACCTTTGGGCAGAAACTGACGCACCACGGCGGCGCGCGTCGTGACGTCGACGTCGATATCCACCGCGCCGCCCACGATCGGCACGCCCAGCGCAGCCGCCACACCGTACGGCAGCATGCCGCTGTCGTGCGCGCCCTCGGCGCGCGTGCCGGTCAGCACGAGGTCGTAGCCGCGCACGCGCTCGGCGAGCACCCGTGCCGCGTCGCCGGAAGGCGTGCAGGCCAGCACCTCCACTTCGTGCGCGCCCAGCGCGAGGTATTCGGCGAGCGCGGGATCGGCGGCGTCGCCTGCGTGCAGCACGTCGAGACGCGCGCGATGCCGCTCGGCCAGCGTGCGCGCGAGGTCGAGCGCGAGCGCGTCGTTGCGGCTGTATCGGGGCGCCCCGCTCACGGGGTGGCGTCCCACCGAAACGAGTACCGCAATGCGCTCGATTCCACCTTGAGGATCATGGCGTGCGTTCATGCGGCGACTCCTGCAGAATGCGTTTCGTCACGGTTGGCGCTCGCCTCGCCACGCTTTGCGCGTGCTGCTTGCACCTGCTCGATCAGCGCGGCGATCGTGCCCTGCGCGTCGCCGACCACGGTCAAGTTGGCGCGCTTCGCTATCGGCGCGCTGCCGTCGAGATTCACGGCAATCACATGGCGGCAGTCCTTGATGCCCTGCAAGTGCTGCACGGCGCCCGAAATGCCGAACGCGATATACACGCTCGCCTCGACCGTCTTGCCCGTTGCGCCGACCTGTTTGTCGCGCGTGAAGTGACCGTTGTCCACCGCCACGCGGCTCGCGCCGATCGCCGCGCCGAACGCGCCCGCGAGCAGACCGAACGCGGCGATGTCGGTCACGCCGTTGCCCGCCGAGACGATGAAATCGGCTTCTTCGAGTGCGACCTGGGCGGCGTCGATGGATTCGAGCCCGAGGTCCTTGTATGGCGACGCGAGGTCGGTAGCCGGCCGGATGAAATCGCCCGCGAGGCGTTCGCCGGCGCCGACGAAAGGCAGTTTCGCCTCGACGGCGTTCGGCGCGAGCAGGATCACTTCCGGCAGCGAGCGTGCGGCCCACGCGCGCTTCGCCTGCTCATACACGCCCACATGCTTCGCATCGATCTCGACCACGTGAGTTGCCACGCTCGCACCCGCGGCGGCCGCATAGCGGCGGCCGAGGTCGCCGTCGCCGCTGGCGTTGTCCGGCAGGAACACGTGCTTCGGCGCGAGCGCCGCCGCGCAGGCCTGCAGCGCACGCAACGCACTCTCCGGCGCGAAGGTGCGGCGCTCGAAGCCAGGCAGTTCGATCAGCTTGTCCACGCCGAGCGCCCCGGCATCGTGCTTCAGCTCGCCGAACACGAGCAGCGCGACTTCGGTATGCGCATCGGCCAGCAGCGCGGTGGCGGCAATGGCCTGGCACGCGTGATCGTCGAGCGCGCCGCGTTCGGCGTGCGCAACGACGAGCAGAACATGATCGGGATGACTCACCACGCGGCGTGGCTTCGCTGCGCTCGCGTGCGCGTGCTGCGCGAGCCACTGCGCATCGCTCGTGTCGGCGCTGCCGGCTTCGCCCAGCGTGATGCGCTTGAGGCCCGCAGCCGTAATGACGAAGGGGCGGCGCGGATCGATTCGTTTGAGGGTATTCATCGATTCACTCCAGCGAGGCGGCGACGAGTTCGGCCACGTCGAGCACGTCGGGGCGCGGACCCACGACGCCTTCGAGCATCGCCGTGCACTGCGGGCAGCCCACGGCGACGACTTCGGCATTGACGGCGCGCGCGTCGGCGATGCGGATGTCGGGAATGCGCTGCTTGCCGGGGATATCGGTGAGCGGCGCGCCGCCGCCACCGCCACAGCAGCGTGCTCGCATGCCGTGGCGCTCCATCTCCACGACCTTGATGCCAATGGTCTTGAGCAGCTTGCGCGGCGCTTCGGTCTCGCCGTTGTAGCGGCCGAGGTAGCAGGGATCGTGATACGTCGTGCGCTTTTCCGCGAGCGCCTGCACGGCCTTGGGCGCGATGCGTCCGGTCGCGGCGAGTTCCGCGAGGTAGGTCGTGTGATGCAGCACTTCGTAACGCCCGCCAAACGCGCGGTACTCGTTGCGCAGGCTATGCATGACGTGCGGGTCAGCCGTGACGATGCGCGCAAAGTCCAGCGAGGCGAGCGTCGTCATCATTTGCTTCGCCATCTGCTGGAATGTGGCTTCGTCGCCGAGGCGACGTGCCACGTCGCCTGTGTCGGTTTCCCGCACGCCCAGCACCGCGTAGTTCACGCCCGCCTTGTTGAGGACCTTCACTAGTGCGCGCAGCGTGCGCTGATAGCGCATGTCGAATGCACCCTCGCCCGCCACCACGAGGACGTCCACGCGCTTGCCCGGTTGCGCCACGGGCGCGTTGAGATCGACCGACCAGTCGTAGCGCGCGGCCTTGTCGTAGCCGCCTGCCGTGCCCGTTTCGCGCAGATTGGCAAGCACCTCAGGTCCTTTGCCCGGTACCTCGCCGTGCACCAGCGTCTGGTTGCGGCGCATATCGACGATGGCGTCCACGTGCTCGATCAGCATCGGGCACTCCTGTACGCAGGCGCGGCAGGTCGTGCAGGACCACAGCGTTTGCGCTTCGATCAGGCCTGAAACGATCGGGGCATTCGGCGCGCCGGCATGCTGGCCGACCTTGATGCCGGGCGTGGGGCTGCCTGCATAGGCCGCATCGGTGCCGCCCGCCATGCCCACCACGAGATCCTGAATCAGCTTCTTGGGGTTGAGCGGCTGGCCCGAGGCGAACGCGGGGCACGCGGCCTCGCATTTGCCGCACTGCACGCAGGCGTCGAAGCTCAGCAACTGGTTCCAGCGAAACTCGACGGGTTTCGCCACGCCGTATTCCTGCTTCTCTTCGATGTCGGGGAGCTTCAGCGCCGTGGGCGGCGTGGCCGTGCCGTTGCCGGTCCAGCCGTCGCGCGTGGCCGAAAAACGCTCCTGGCGTGGATGGAACGCGAGGTGCAACAGCCCCGCCACGGCATGCTTCATCGGGCCGCCGCGCGCCGCGCCGAACGTCATCGCGAACGCGCCCACGGCGATCAGCACCGCGCAGAGCACCGCGAAGCCGCCCGACATGGCGCCCGCCGGTACGACCGTGAAGAGCGCCACGCCCAGCGCGAACGAACCGAGCAGCCACGGCAGCGTATTCCAGGGCCCGCGCGAGAGGCGCGCCGGCACCTCCCTCGCGTGACGGCGGCGCCACACGAACACCACGCCGATCAGCATGGCGAGGGCCGCGAGAAAAACCAGTTTGTCGAGCCATGGCGAATAGAGCGCGAAACCGTAGTTGATGAACACAAGCGCGAGCGCCGCGATGGCGCCGCCCGCGGTGGCGACGTGCGTCCTGGCGATGTACGGGTCGCGCGCCACCACGTGGTGCAGATCGACGAAATAACGTTTCGGGATACTGAACAGCTTGCCGACGCCGACGGAGCCAGGCGCGGCGGCACGCCCCATCCGCCAGAAAGCGGCCCGCTTCGCGACCGCGAATGCGAGCCCCGCCATCGACACCCACAGCAGCGCGGTAATGAGCCAGGTCGGATTCATGGTTCAGAAGTCCTTGGCGAGCCGCAGCGCGTCGTAGATCGCGCCGTGAATGTTGTGCAGGGAGATGCAGTCGCCCACGCGGAACAGCAGGAAGCGGCCATTGCCGAGTTCTTCCGAAAGGCACGGCTGCGCCTCGGCCGCGAAGAGCTTGTGCACGTCCACCTGGCCGCGGTTGACCGATTCGGGCTTGAGCTTCCAGTACAGGGCGTCGTTGGGCGTGCTGCCGTTTTCGATCACCACCTGATCGACGGCGCGCTCTTCCTGTTCCTCCGTGTACTCGTTGCGCAGCACGGCGATCTTCTTGCCGTCTTCTTCGTACACACGGTCGAGCCAGTAATTCGGCGTGTGAATCACGCCTTGCGCATAGAGGCGGCGATAGAAGATCGGGAACGTGGTGCCGCCCACGTCGTCGGCGACCTTCACGTCCGGCGTCACGATCTCGACCTTCGAGCCGCGGCTCGAAATGAAATCGGCGACGCCTGCGCCCGCATGCGTGCTCACGCCGTCGTAGACGAGCACGTTTTGCTTCGGCTCGACCTTGCCGCTGAGGATGTCCCACGCGCTCACGGCGAACCCCTCTTCCACGCCCCAGGCCGGAACCTGCTGCGTGAAGCTCGACCCGCCCGTGGCGAGCACGATGATGTCGGGCTTTTCCGCGAGAATGGTTTTCTCGTCGGCCGTCACGCCAAGGCGACGATCCACGCCCAGGCGTTTCGTCTCCATGTCGAACCAGCGCACGATGCCCGCCATCTGCTCGCGCTGCGGCGCTTTCGCAGCGAGCAGAATCTGGCCGCCCACGGCCTCGTTCTTCTCGAACAGCACGACATCATGGCCGCGCAGCCGCGCCACGCGTGCGGCCTCGAGGCCCGCCGGGCCCGCGCCGACCACCACGACCTTGCGCTTCGGGCCACGCGATTTTTCGATCACGTGCGGCATGGTCGCTTCGCGCGACGTTGCCGCGTTCTGCACGCACAGCACGTCGAGCCCGTTGTACTGGCGGTCGATGCAATAGTTCGCGCCCACGCACTGCTTGATCTCGTCTTCGCGGCCGTCGCGAATCTTGATGACCATGTGCGGGTCGGCGATCTGCGCGCGCGTCATGCCCACGAGATCGACCATGCCGCTCGCGAGCAGACGCTCGGCCTGGCCCGCGTCGCGAATGCTCTGCGCATGCATGACCGGCAGCTTGACCACCGACTTGATGCCCGCCGCGAGATGCACGAACGGCTCCGGCGGCAGCGCCATAGGCGGCATGCAGTTCGCGAGCGTGTTGTGCGTATCCGCGCCTGAGCCGATCACGCCGAGATAATCGATGAGACCCGTTTCCGACATCGCCTGCGCGATTTCCTTGAGCTGCTCGTGATCGAGGCCGTCTTCGTGGAATTCGTCGCCGCACATGCGCAGGCCGACGCAAAAGTCCTTGCCCACCGCTTCACGCACGGCCTTGAGTACTTCCACGCCGAAACGCAGACGGTTTTCGAGCGAGCCGCCCCATTCGTCGGTGCGGAAGTTCGTGCGGGGGCTCCAGAACTGGTCGATCAGATGCTGGTGCGCGGCGGAGATTTCGATGCCGTCCATGCCGGCGTCCTTCACGCGCTTGGCAGCCGCCGCGAAGTCGCCGATGATGCGGCGGATCTCCTCCACCTCGATGATCTTCGCGTTGCCGCGGTGCACGGGCTCGCGTACACCCGAAGGCGACATCAAATGCGGCCAATGCTCGCCGTGAAAGGCGGAGCGGCGGCCCATGTGGGTGGCCTGGATCATGATCTTCGCGCCATGGCGGTGCATGGCCTCGGCCAGACGCGCGAGCGGATCGATGATCTTGTCGGTGGCGAGATTCACCGACTTCCACCAGCCCTGCGGGCTGTCGATCGACACCGGGCTCGACCCGCCGCATACGGCCATGCCCACGCCCCCCTTGGCTTTTTCTTCGTAATAGCGGATATAGCGGTCGCCCGGCAGGCCGCCCGGCTCCGCATAGACCTCGGCGTGGGCCGTGCTGACGATGCGGTTGCGCAGCGTGAGCTGATTGAGAGTCAAGGGTTTGAACAGATTCGGGTAGCGCATCGCAGACGACCTCTGGCGTTCGAGTCTTTCGGTGTGACCTGTATTGCGGGGGGCGCGCGGCCGTTCAGGCGGCGATCGGCGAGACTTCGAATACGCAGTGCGCGTGGCCTTCGGCGGCGCATTGCACTTCTTTCGATTGCGAACGCGGCGCGTTCTTTCCGCCTTCCGTCGTGTCGTTCACCCAGTCCATCGCGCCCGCGAACCAGCCCGCGAACATGTAGCAAAGCTTGCCTTCCTTGCCCGGTTGCGCCAGCACGAACGACGAATGACGCAATTCGATCTTCGCGCGCGCGGTGGCCGGGTCGGCTTCGCGTATCGTGAAGAGGCCCCAGCCGCGCTGCGAAAGACGCTTCAGGTAATGTTCGAACACGGCCATGCCGGCAATGCCGTGCTTTTCGGCTTCCTTCGCGCACCAGTGATACGCCGACTTGTAGCCGGCCTTGTAGAGAATCTCGGCGTACGCATCGCGGCCAAGCGCCTCTTCCACGGCTGTGTGGTTGTTGGTGAAGAAGTGACGCGGCACGTACAGCATCGGCAGCGCGTCTGTGGTCCAGACACCGGTGGCAGGATCGACATCGATCGGCAGTTGCGGTTGCATTTCGTGGGGCTCCAATGACTCAACGAGCGTTTTTTAGTTAGGGTTTCTTATTGGTAATGATGGCCTTTCCATGCTGCACGGTCAGGCCGGGCGATCAACCGCCCCAGACTTCGCCGAACACGCGCATCCAGTTCTCGCCCATGACCTTCTTGATGCGCGTCTCGTTCCAGCCGGCTTTTTGCATCGCGGCGGTGAGATTCGGAAATTCGCCGATCGTGCGGATGCCTTCCGGGTTCACAACCTTGCCGAAATTCGTGAGGCGGCGATAACGGCCCTTGTCGTGCGTGATCCAGTCGAAGAATTCGGTGCTGTAGCCTTGCGTGAAATCCGTGCCGATGCCTACGCGGTCTTCGCCGATCAGATCGACCACGTATTCGATCGCTTCGAGATAATCCTCGACGGTCGAATCCGGGCCTTTCTTGAGGAACGGTGCGAACATCGTCACGCCCACGAAGCCGTTCGCGTCGGCAATCTCCTTCAACTGCTCGTCGGTCTTGTTGCGCGGGTGCTCCTTGAGACCCGACGGACAGCAGTGCGAATACGTCACCGGCTTCTTCGAGCACGCGATCGCATCCGACGACGTCTTGCCGCCCACGTGCGAAAGATCCACGAGAATCCCCACGCGGTTCATTTCCTGGATCACTTCGCGCCCGTAGCCGGAGAGGCCGCCGTCCGGCTCATAGCAGCCGGTGCCGACCAGGTTCTGCGTGTTGTAGCAAAGTTGCACGACGTTCACGCCGAGTTCCTTGAACACCTCGATATAGCCGAGGTTGTCCTCGAACGCATACGAGTTCTGGAAGCCGAAGATGATGCCGGTCTTGTTCTCTTTCTTCGCATGCAGAATGTCGTCGGTCGTGCGCACGAGCGTGAGGATCTCGCTGTACTCGCGAATCTGCTGCTTCATCTGCGCGATGTTGTCCACGGTCTTCTGGAAGTCCTCCCAGACGGAAACCGTGCAGTTGACGGCGGTGACGCCGCCCTTGCGCATGTCTTCGAACACCGAGCGTTCGAACTTCGAAATGTTCAGGCCGTCGATGATGATGCTGTTGTCGTGCAGAGTGCTCATTAGCCGCTCCGAAACTCGCGAATGGAATTGAAAGGCGGTGGTGTGAAGAATCAGGCTTGCGTATAGATCGGGAAGCGTTCGCACAGCGCGAAGATCTCGCGGCGCACGCGCTGCTCCGTGGCGGCGTCGCCTTCGGGATGCGTGCGCAGTGCGTCGAACACTTCGAGAATCAGTCGCCCGATCTCGCGGAATTCGTCCACGCCGAAACCGCGCGTCGTACCCGCGGGCGTGCCGAGGCGAATGCCCGAAGTCACCGTGGGCTTTTCGGCGTCGAACGGAATGCCGTTCTTGTTGCAGGTGATGCCGGCGCGCTCCAGCGCCTGCTCGACCTGATTGCCCTTGAGGCCCTTGGGCCGCAGATCTACTAGCAGCAGATGGTTGTCGGTGCCGCCCGTGACGAGGTCGACACCGCCAGCCTTCAGCACCTCGCCCAGCGCCTTCGCATTGGCGAGCACGCTGTCGATATAGGTCTTGAAGCTGGCTTCGAGCGCTTCGCCGAACGCCACCGCCTTGCCCGCGATCACGTGCATGAGCGGGCCGCCCTGCAGGCCGGGAAACACGGCCGAGTTGATCTTCTTCGCGATCTCCTCGTCGTTGGTCAGCACGAAGCCGCCACGCGGGCCGCGCAGTGTCTTGTGCGTGGTGGAGGTGACGACGTGCGCGTGCTCGACGGGGTTCTGATGGCGTCCTGCCGCGATGATGCCCGCGATATGCGCCATATCCACCATCAGCTTCGCGCCGACCGAATCGGCAATGGCGCGAAAGCGCGCGAAGTCGAGTGCGCGCGGGTATGCGGAAAAGCCCGCGATGATGAGGCTGGGTTTGTGCTGCTGCGCGAGTTCTTCGACCTGGTCGTAGTCAATCAGCATGGTTTCGCGGTTCACGCCGTACTGCACGGCGTTGAACCACTTGCCGGAAAGCGCCGGCCTGGCGCCGTGCGTCAGGTGGCCGCCCGCGTCGAGCGACATGCCGAGCACCGTATCGCCCGGCTTGGCGAGCGCGAGCATGACCGAGCCGTTGGCCTGCGCGCCCGAATGCGGCTGCACGTTGGCGAAGCCGGCGTTGAACAGTTGCTTGATGCGGCTGATGGCAAGCGCTTCCACCTCGTCGGCGAATTCGCAGCCGCCGTAATAACGCTTGCCCGGATAACCTTCCGCGTACTTGTTGGTCAGCACCGAGCCTTGGGCCTCGAGCACGGCGCGCGACACGATGTTTTCCGACGCGATCATTTCGACCTGCGACTGCTGCCGCTCGAGTTCTTTCAGGATGCTGCTGCGGATTGCCGAATCGCGCTGCGCCAGCGTTTGCGAGAAGAAAGGTTGAGTGTTCGACATAGGGCTTCCGTGACGATGAATGAAGGACTTCCTGCAAGGCTGGAGGCCCCGTCGCGACTGGCTTGAGAGCGGCTTTGAACCCGCTTGACCGGCTGGGGACCGACGGTTCTATTCTTGTCGTTCGAATTGGCGCTCAACGTCGAAATTCAGACGCGTTCTTTTCCTTTTCCGCCATTCGCGTCCATTTTTCACAAGTGGCTACGTTAGAGCGCCCGCTAACGGTGCGCCCGTGCCCCATGTTTCCCAATCCAGATTATTTATCGTGCATCGCAGTGCACCAATCCCGCACTCTCGTCCTATTTCCCGCGTCCGGCTTTATTGACCAGATGACTCAGGGTTTTGCCGCATGGCACACTGGACCCGCCAAATTCGAAAATTGCGGTAGCGTAGCCGGCCCCCCGGGCCTCACCGGGCCTCCATTGGGCATCAGGCTACCGATCACAAGGAATCGTCCCCCATGCTGCCGGATCGCACAGCGTCGTTAGCGCACTTCGCGTTCATGCCGCTGCCCGACTTCACGATGATCGCGTTCACGAACGCCATCGAAGTTCTTCGTATGGCTAACTACCTGAGCGGACAGCCGCTTTACAGGTGGTCGATCATCAGCCCGGAGGGCGGCCCGGTCGCGTCGAGCAACGGGCTTTCCATCGACACCGGCCCGGCAGAATGCGTGGGGCAACCCGATATCGTGTTCGTCTGCGGCGGCATCGACGTGCAGCGGGCCACCACGCCCGGCCATCTCGCTGCGCTGCGCCGCTTTGCGCGCATGGGTGTTGCGCTGGGCAGCCTTTGCACGGGTACCTATGCGCTGGCGAAGTCTGGGTTGCTGGCTGGGTATGCTTGCGCGATCCATTGGGAGAACATGTCGGCGCTGAAGGAGGAGTTTCCTTCGACGCGTTTTCTCAAGGAGCTCTTCGTCATCGACCGCGACCGCGTGACGTGCACCGGCGGCGTCGCGCCGCTCGACATGATGCTGCATCTCATCACGGCACGTGTGGGCACTGCTCGCGTGACGCAGATCGCCGAGCAGTTCGTTGTCGAGCATGTGCGCGATACGTCTGCCCAGCAGCGCATGCCGCTCGTCGCGCGGCTCGGGTCCGCGAACAAGTCGCTCTTCGAGGTCATCTCTCTTATGGAGAACAATATCGAAGAGCCGCTTTCACGTGAAGAGCTGGCGCGGCTTGCGAATATGTCACAGCGGCAGTTGCAGCGGCTCTTTCACGAGCATCTTGGCATGACGCCTACGCATTACTATTTAACGCTGCGCTTGCGGCGCGCGCGTGAGCTGCTGCTGCAGACCGATATGTCGATCATGCAGATTACGATGGCCTGTGGGTTTCAGTCGGCTTGTCACTTTAGCAAGAGCTATCGGGATGCTTTTGGGAGTGCGCCTACTGGGGAGCGGAGGAAGCGGATTGCACCGCTTTCTGGTGCTGATTCGCCTGTGGCGGCGGCTGTTGTTGGGCCTTCGCCTGTTGTTCATATTTGAAACTTGTTTTCGCGTCGGTCTGCATGCGTTGCCCCTGTGCGGGGCGGCACCTACTTTCTTTGCGGCGGCAAAGAAAGTAGGCAAAGAAAGCCGCTCAAACCGCCAGCGCCTGCCACGGTTCACATCTCGCCGTACATGGTGAATGGCTCCGGAGCGTCTGTCACCACTCGCCCCAAAACGGAGTGACAAGGCGCTCATCCTTCCGGCGGCGCTGCGCGCGCCGAAGGGCATAACCCAACACCGGTGGGGCACATGAGTTCTCGCGAATGCTCATGCGTGCCCGCTGGTTTCCCATGCAGACCCCACCGCAGCGCGCGAAGCGAGCAGCGGGATGAATGAGCGCCTTGTCACTAACTTAGGTGGTGCGAGGCGACAGACGCTCCGGAGCCATTCACCATGTACGGCGAGATGTGAACTGTGGCAGGCACTGGCGGTTTGAGCGGCTTTCTTTGCCTACTTTCTTTGCCGCCGTGTATGGACCGGAGACATGGGTAACAGGTGTGCGGGGACATGGGTAACACATGATCCGCTCATTCGGGATGGTCCAGGTTGATGGTTCCGAGATGATGATGCAGGAAAAACAGGTCATAGCGGTTGCCGCTTCCTGCGCTGGGGCGCACCGCAACCGGCAGCTTGTGCAGCGCACTTGAAACCTTGAAACAGCGGCACCGGAAACGGAGTTCTCCATTC